>CAXUNX010000200.1:0-4199 GCA_964252545.1 uncultured Acetobacteraceae bacterium
GCCGACGTCGGCGCCGGTGGCCGAGAACCTGGTGGTGCACGGCCAGAAGCACTTCACGCCGGCGCCGATGCCCAACCCGGAGATCCACGATCCGGCCGATCCGATCGTCGGCCGGTTCGGCGGCGCCTTCAACGACGCGAACCCGGTGCCCGCGGTCAACCCGGGCCTGCAGGGCGACCGCAGCCCGGTCACCGAGGGGATCCAGCGCTAGCGCCATGTGCGGCGCGGCCGCTTGCCGGCCAGGAATTGTTTCCAGCCCTGCAACAGCACCAACATCCCGGCGTTAGCCCGGCGAGCCGGCTCCACCCTCGCGCCCACCACGAAGCCGCGCCCAGGACTGCCGCATGGTGTCGCTCGCAACCAGGCTGGTACGGCTGCTGCCCGACTGGGCGTTCGCGGTTGCGCGCTATGGCAGATGCCACCGCAGCCTGCCCAACCTGTTCAGGCCCGCAACCTTCAACGAGAAGGTGCTGCACCGCATCCTGTTTGACCGGCAGGCCTGGATGGCGGTGGTGGCCGACAAATACGCGGTGCGCGACTTCGTGCGGGAACGGCTCGGCGCCGAACTGCTGCCCGAGCTCCACCATGTCACCACCGATCCCGACACCATCCCGTTCGAATCGCTGCCCGACCGTTTCGTGATCAAGCCGACCCACGGCTCTGGCTGGGTCAAGGTGATTTCCAACAAGAGCCTGGTGGATCAGGCGGCGCTGATCCGCACCTGCAAGGAATGGCTGCGCCAGAACTATTACGATCTGACCCGGGAATGGATCTACAAGAACATCACGCCGCGCATCCTGGTCGAGGAGCTGATCGACGACGGCAGCGGCGCCGCCCCCGCCGACTACAAGCTGTTCGTGTTCAACGGACGGGTCGCCTTCATCCTGGTCACCCTGGGCCGTTTCGGCGAGCGCAGCCACGGCGTGTTCGACCGGCGCTGGCAGCCGGTGG
Organism: uncultured Acetobacteraceae bacterium; assembly: GCA_964252545.1. GTDB lineage: Bacteria > Pseudomonadota > Alphaproteobacteria > Acetobacterales > Acetobacteraceae > Lichenicoccus. The sequence continues at coordinate 952 of CAXUNX010000200.1, forward strand.
ATGTCAGCTTCAACTATTCGGTCCGCAAATGCCTGATCCCGCCGCCGCCGCACCTCGAGCAGATGGTCGCGGCGGCGGAGATTCTGGGGCGGGATGTGGATTTCGTCCGGGCGGATTTCTACGACACCGCCGCCAAGCTGTTCTTTGGCGAGCTCACCGCCACGCCGGGCTGCGGGCTGGACAGTTTCAAGCCCCGCTCTTTCGACGGCGTGCTGGGTTCGTTGTGGCGGCGGCCTGAAGCCGCCTGACGTCGCAGCCGCTGCAACCGGGGCGCTGCAACCGGGGCGCTGCAACCGGGGCGCCGCAACCCGGGCGCAGCACACGGGTTTCAGCGCCATGCACCAACCGAACGCCGATCCCTCCGGCTATGATCCGATCAGCGACTACGCGCTGATCGGCGACACCCACAGCACGGCGCTGATCAACCGGCAGGGCTCGGTGGACTGGTTGTGCTGGCCGCGCCACGACAGCCCCGCCTTGTTCCTGCGGCTGCTCGACAGCCAGAAAGGTGGCGCCTGCCGAATCGAGCTGGAGGGGCTGCAGTCCAGCAGCCGGGCGTACCTGGCAGAGACCAACATCCTGCAGACCCGCTTCCGCACGGCGGAGGGCGAGCTGTTGCTGACCGACCTGATGCCGGTGGGTCCGCCAGAGACGCTCGCCGCGGAAGGGCCCGACGGCGAAAGCGAAAGCCGGCTGATCCGGCTGGTGGAGTGCCTGCGCGGCACCGTGTCCGGGCAGTTCCGGGTGAGGCCGACCTTCAACTATGCGCGCGAGCAGGCCCGGTTGCGCCGCGCCGGCAACCACGACGTGGTGTTCGAGGGGGCGACGCAGTGTCTGCGCGCGAGCGCCAGCCACGGCCTGCGCATCGAGGGCGAGGCGGCGGTGGGAGGCTGGACGCTGGCGGCCGGCGAGCGCTGCTGCCTGGTGCTCAGCCATGGCGCAGACGAGCCGGCGGCGGCCGACGGCATCCCCGATGCCCTGGAGCGGCTGGAGCGGACCCGCCGCTACTGGCAGCGGTGGAGCGGCATCTGCACGTATCGGGGCGCGTTTCGCGCGCAGGTGCTGCGTTCGGTGCTGTGCCTGAAGCTGCTCACCTACTCGCCCACCGGCGCGATCATCGCAGCACCCACCACGTCGCTCCCCGAAGCGGTGCCCGGCAACCGCAACTACGACTACCGTCTGAGCTGGTTGCGGGATGCCTCGTTCACCGTCTCATCGTTCGTGATGCTCGGCTACGAACGCGAGGCGGCGGAATACCTGCGCTTCCTGCGCCACGCCGATCCGACGCACGGGCGCGAGCTGAAGCTGATGTACGGCATCGACGGCCCGCCGCTGCAGGCCGAAACGCTGGACCATCTCGAGGGCTGGCGCGGAACCGGGCCGGTGACGGTCGGCAACGAGGCGGAGAACCAGTCGCAGCTCGACATCTACGGCGAGGTGCTGGCCTCGCTGCACGGCTATCTGGAGCATGTCGGCTACGACCCGCCGCAGAAGGTGAACGACCACCTGCCGGAGTGGGTCGGCAACCTGGTGGAGCACGTGCTGCAGGGGCGGCACGAGCCGGACCAGGGGATCTGGGAGCTGCGCGGGCCGCCGCGCCATATCCTGCACAGCAAGGGAATGCTTCGCGTCGCCCTGGATTGCGCGATCGACATCGGCACCCGCACCGGCCGGATCGAGGCCGGCACGATCGCGCACTGGCAGCGCGCGGCGGACGAGATCACCGCGGAGTATCTCGAACGCGGCTGGAACGAGCAGCGGGGCGCCTTTACGATGGAGTACGGCAGCACGGAACTCGATTGCGCGGTGCTCCGGCTGGTGCTGTTCCACGCCATCAACGCGCACGACCCGCGCCTGGCCTCGACCCTGGAGCGGATCGAGGCGGAACTCGGCAGCGGCGACCTGCTGCGCCGCTACAGCATCGATGACGGGCTGGAGGGCCGCGAGGCGACCTTCTCGGCTTGCGCGTTCTGGCGCGCCGGGGTGCTGGCGCTGATGGGACGGGTGGCGGAGGCCACCGCCTTGTTTGAGCGGCTGCTGGCCCGCGGCAACGATCTCGGCCTGTTCGCCGAGGAGATCGACGCCGACACCGGCGAGCAGCGCGGCAACTTCCCGCAGGGCTTCACCCACATGGCGCTGATCAACTGCGCGCTGCGCCTGCAGGCCTTGGCCGACGCTTCGGACCAGCGGCGATAGGCCGGGAACTCAGCTTTCGAGCGCGCGGCGCAGCGCCGCCTCGAGATCGTGCACGAAGCTGCGGCTGACCCGGGCGTGCTGGACCAGGTCGAAGCCGTGCACCGCGCCCGGATAAACATGCAGCTCGGTCGGCACCCCGGCCTGGATCAGCCGGCGCGCATACTCGATGTTCTCCTCGATAAACAGGTCGAGCGCGCCCACCGCGATAAAGCAGGGCGGCAGGCCGGCCAGCGCCTGCGCACGCGCCGCCGAGGCGTAGGGCGAGGTGTCGCGTCCGCCCGGCGGGTGGCCGAGCAGCGCCGACCAGCCGAACCGGTTGGAGCCGGCGGTCCAGACGAACTCGCCGGCAAGGCTCGAGGCACGCAGCGTGCTGCCGGTGCGGTCGTCGAGCATGGGATAGATCAGCGCCTGCAGGCAGGGTGCCACCATGCCGCGATCCCGCGCCAGCAGCGCCAGCGACGCCGCCAGGCCGCCGCCGGCACTTTCTCCGATCAGCCCGATCCGCCACCCATCGACGCCCAAGGCCGCGGCCGAGGCGTGCAGCCACAGCAGAACCGCGTAGCAATCCTCGACCGCGCCGGGAAACCGGGTTTCCGGCGCCAGCCGGTAATCCACCGAAACCACCACGCAATCCAGCCTGGCCGCCAGCCCGGCGTTGCGGTGCTCGTTCATCTCCGGCCTGCCGACCACGTAGCCGCCGCCATGCACGTGCAGCAGCGCCGCCCGCACCCCCACCCGGCCCTGCGGCGCATACAGCAGCACGCGGATGGCGGGGGCGCCCGCCGCTCCGGGCACGCGGTGCTCGCTGCGCCGCACCTGCCCGGCCTCGATCTCCGGACTGCCGGTCCAGGGGACGTCCAGCAGCCCCTGGCGCGCGAGCCCCAGCGTTTCGGCGCCGAGATCCACCGCCGGCGCCACGCCCAGCATCGGCTCGAGCTCGGGGTCGAGCAGCGCTCGCGACGTCATCGCCGGACGGAACTCCTTTAAAGGAAGGGAAGGGGGGGGGGGGGGGGGGCGCCCCCCCCCCCCGGGGGGGGACACACCACCCCACA
>CAXUNX010000200.1:4209-5127 GCA_964252545.1 uncultured Acetobacteraceae bacterium
GGCGCGGCCCCGGGACCCGGCGGGGGTTTGAACCCCCAGACCCCAATCAGGATTTCAACGGCGCGCCTTTGATGGGGTCAAGGGGCAAAGCCCCTTGTTTTGCCTTCAGGCCGGCTCCGCATCGAGACCGATATCGAGCACGGCCACGCTGTGGGTGAGCCAGCCTGCCGAGATCAGGTCGATGCCGGTCTCGGCGATCGCCGGCGCGGTGTCCGGGGTGATGCGGCCGGACGCTTCGGCCACGGCGCGGCGGTTGATCATCGCCACCGCCTCGCGCAGCGCGGGCGGCGCCATGTTGTCGAGCAGGAACGCGTCGGCGCCCAGCTCCAACCCCTCCTCGAGCTGGACCAGCGTGTCGACCTCGACCTCGATCTTGACCAGGTGGCCCACCGCCTCGCGGGCGCGCCGGATCGCCACCGCGACGCCGCCGGCCACCGCGATGTGGTTGTCCTTGATCAGCACGGCGTCGTCGAGGCCGAAGCGGTGGTTGCTGCCGCCGCCGGCGCGCACCGCGTATTTCTGCACCGCGCGCAGGCCGGGCGTGGTCTTGCGGGTGCAGCAGATCCGCGCCGGGGTGTGCCGCACCGCCTGCACCAGCCGCGCGGTGGCGGTGGCGATGCCGCTGAGGTGGCAGAGATAGTTCAGCGCCACCCGCTCGCCGGTCAGGATGCCGCGCGCCGGGCCCTCGATGCTGGCGATGGTGTCGCCCGGCGACACCGGGCTCCCGTCGGGGCGATAAACGGCAAGGCGGATCTCGGGGTCGACCAGGCCAAAGGCGAGCCGCGCCAGGTCGAGCCCGGCCACCACGCCGGCATCGCGCGCGGTCATCGCCACCCGGGAACGCAGCGCCCGCGGCACGATCGCGTCGGTGGTGATGTCGCCAGCCCGGCCAAGATCCTCCAGCAGGGCCGCGCGCAC
>CAXUNX010000201.1:0-2878 GCA_964252545.1 uncultured Acetobacteraceae bacterium
TCCATGATCAACGCCACATGCCGAGGGACCGCAGCCGCCTGCGACGAGGCGTCGCCGGCATGCGGGCCGCCATTCTGGCTGAGGGGTTCTCCCAGGCTGTCCAGCTGCTCGGCTCCGATCGGCTTGCTGTGCAAAGGATCAGACCTGCTTGATCTCGCGTTCCTTGTCGTGGGAACTGTCGTCGATCCGCTTCACGTAGGAGTCGGTGAGCTTCTGGACCTCCGCCGACCAGTCCACCACGTCGTCCTCGCTGATCTCGCTCTTCTTCTCGAAGCCCTTGATCTGGTCCATGCCGTCGCGCCGGACGCCACGGATCGCGATCTTGGCGTTCTCGGCATAGCGGCCAGCGGCGCGCGCCAGCTCGACCCGACGCTCGGCGGTGAGCTGCGGGATCGGCACCCGCACGATCTGCCCGTCGGCGGACGGGTTGAGCCCGAGCCCGGCGTCGCGGATCGCGCGCTCCACCGCGCCCACCAGGGTGCGGTCCCACACCTGCACGGTGATCATGCGGGATTCCGGCACCGCGATGGTGCCCACCTGGGTGATCGGCATCTCGCCGCCATACGCCTCGACCCGCACCGGCTCCAGCAGCGCGGGACTGGCGCGGCCCGAACGAAGCCCTGCGAAATCCCGCCTGAGGGTCTCGAGCGCGCCGTCCATGCGGCGCGCCAAGTCTTCCTTCAGGGTCAACAAGTCAGCGGCCAAGGCGGCTCTCCTCCGGTTCCGGCCCCGAGTCCCGCCGGTCAGGTCGCGCTCAAGGCGTTTACTGGAAGCTTCGTGAAACTTCTACTGGCGCCGCTGGCCGAGGCCCGCTTATTGCCGCTCGACGATCCGGGTGAACGGACCCTGGCCGCGCATCACCTGCGCGAACGCACCCGGCGCATGGATGTTGAACACGATGATCGGCAACCGGTTCTCGCGCGCCAGGCTGATGGCGGAGGCATCCATCACGCTGAGGTCACGCGACAGCACTTCCAGGTATGACAGCTCCTCGAAGCGCACCGCGCCGGGATCCTTGCGCGGATCGGACGAATACACCCCGTCCACCTGGGTGCCCTTGAACAGCGCGTCGCATTCCATCTCGGCGGCACGCAGCGCCGCCGCGGTGTCGGTGGTGAAGAACGGGTTGCCGGTGCCGGCGGCGAAGATCACCAGCCGTCCCTTTTCCATATGCCGCGTGGCGCGCCTGCGTATGTAGGGCTCGGCCACGCTCGACATCTGGATCGCCGACATCACCCGCGTCGGCACCCCGATCCGCTCCAGCGCGTTCTGCATCGCCAGCGCGTTGATCACGGTGGCGAGCATGCCGGCATAATCGCCCTGGGCGCGGTCCATGCCCTTGGCCGCAGCCGCGATGCCCCGGAAGATGTTGCCGCCGCCGATCACCAGGCAGACCTCGGCGCCGAGCGCAAACACGTCGCGCACGTCGCCGGCGATGGCGCTCACCGTCTCGGGATCAAGGCCGTACTCGCCGCCGCCCATCAGCGCCTCGCCCGAAACCTTGAGCAGAACCCGCTTGTAGAGATTGCCAGCCGAAGGTCCGCTCATGACGATTCTGGCCCTTCTCGCCCATGCCGGGCCTGTTCATAGCCACCGCACCCTGGCCGGACAAGCGGCTCGTGCGGCGCTGCGCGTCAGCCCTGCTCGTCGAGCCCGATGGCGCGCAGCCGGGCGCGCTCCTCGTCCCAGCCGGCGCGCTCCTTGACGTTGAGGAACAGGTGGCAGCGCCGCTCCAGCAGGCCGGCCAGGCCGTGCCGCGCCTTCTCGCCGATGGCGCGGATCCTGGAGCCCTTGTCGCCGATCAGGATCGCCTTGTGGCCGGCGCGCGACACGTAGATCGTGGCCTCGATCCGCACCGAGCCGTCCGGCTGTTCGCGGAAGCTCTCGGTCTCAACCGTCGCCGCGTAGGGCACTTCCTCGTGGGTTTGCAGGAAGATCTGCTCGCGCACCATCTCGGCCGCCAGCAGCCGGTCGGGCAGGTCGGTCAGGTCGTCCTCGGGATAAAGATAGGGGCCCGGGGGCAACGCTTCCGCAAGCCCGTCCAGCAGGTCGTCGAGCCCCTCGCCGGTGCGGGCACTGACCATCAGCGTCCGGTCCACGCTCAGCAGCCCGTGCAGCTCGGCGGTCAGCGGCAGCAGGCGCGGCCTTGGCACCTGGTCGGTCTTGTTCAGCACCAGCCACAGCCTGCGGCCGCTGCCGGCGAGCCGCGACGCGATGGCGCGCACGCCGTCGGTCACCCCGGTGCGCGCATCCACCAGCACCAGCGTGAGGTCGGCATCGTCCGAGCCGGTCCAGGCGGCGGCGACCATCGCCCGGTCGAGCCTGCGCCTGGGCTTGAAGATGCCGGGCGTGTCGACCAGCAGGATCTGGGCGCGCTCCCCCTCGCTCCCGCCTGCCTCCCCCACCGCTGCAGGCAGGTCGCGCATCAGGATGCCGATCACCCGGAACCGGGTGGTCTGCGCCTTGGGGCTCACGATCGACAGCTTGGCACCCGCCAGCCGGTTCAGCAGCGTCGACTTGCCGGCGTTCGGGGCGCCGACGATGGCAACGAAGCCGCAGCGGCTGGCGCTCATGGCAGTTGGCGCAGCAGGTCGGCGGCGGCAGCACTTTCGGCCGCCCGCTTGCTGCCGGCGGCACCCGTGCCGGTTCTGCCGTCCGCCTCCACCTGGATCACGAAGCGGGGCGCGTGCGGCGGCCCTTCGGCGGACTCCAGCCGGTAGCTGGGCAACGCCATGCCGCGCCCGAGCAGGCGTTCCTGCAGCGTGGTCTTGGGGTCCTTGGGCGGCAGCATCAGCCCCGTCATGGCGTCGTTCCAGACCGCGCGGACGATCCGGCGCGCCGCCTCGAGGCCGCCATCCAGGTAGGCCGCTCCCAGCAC
>CAXUNX010000201.1:2888-5080 GCA_964252545.1 uncultured Acetobacteraceae bacterium
TTCCTGCTCTTCCGGGAAGCGCTCGATCAGCCATTCGGCCATCAGCAGGCCCAGCACGCGGTCGCCGATGAACTCGAGCCGCTCGTTCGAGCCGATGCTCGAGCGTCCCTTTGCCGCCCGCTCGCCGCCGCCTCTCGGGCGTAGGCGCGCCTGGTTGGCGGCCGAGCGGTGGGTCAGCGCCTCCTGGAGCAGCTCCGGCCGCCGGAACGGCTTCCCCAGCAGCGCCTCGATGGCGGCGCGGGCGTCAGGCACGCGGGTCGGCCTCAATGCACCCAGTCGAGGATCCGGCCCCAGCGCACCTCGGTCGGCCATTCCCAGAATTCCCAGATCGGGTCGCGTGCATTCACCGAGAAGAAGATGAACTTGGCCTGGCCGACCAGGTTCTGCATCGGCACGAAACCGAGATCCTCCGGTTCGGTGCCCATGAAGCGGCTGTCGGCGCTGTCGTCGCGGTTGTCGCCCATTGCGAAGAAATATCCCGCGGGCACAACGTAGTCGGGGGTGTTGTTGTACTGGCCCTCGTCGGTGAGCTTGAGGATCTGGTGGGCCACCGGCCGGTGGCCGGCGCTGCCGGGCAGCAACTCTTCCCAGCGCGTGCCGCTCATCCGCACGTCGTTCTCGTCGGTGGCGACATAGGGCCGGGCATCGTCGCGCGGCACCTTGACGCCGTTGAGATAGAGCTCGCCGTCCTGCATGCGCACATGGTCGCCGGGCAGCCCCACGATGCGCTTGATGTAGTCGATGGAGGTGTTCTGGGTGAAGCGGAACACCGCCACGTCGCCGCGATGCGGCGAGCGGCCGAGCAGGCGCCCCTCGAACAGGTCGGGCGAGAACGGCAGCGAGAAGCGCGAATAGCCGTATTCGTACTTGGCAACAAACAGGTAGTCGCCCACCAGCAGCGTCGGGATCATCGAGCCCGAAGGGATGTTGAACGACTCGAACAGGAAGGTGCGCACCAGCACGGCGATCAGCCCGGCATAGACCAGGGTCCGCAGCAGCTCCCAGCCGCCGGAGCGAGCCGCGGCGGAGCGAGTCGCAGCCGAGCGCCCGGCCTGATCGCCGCCCGAGGCCTCCGCCAGTTCCTTGTTCCCCAGCCTGTTGTTCCCGGCCGCCGGTTCCCCCGTTGGCACCTTCTCGCTTCGGGGCTTGCCTGCGTTCATGATGCGGTGGATCCGGTCTGTGGTCCGGCTGCGAACCAGGGGCTGGACCAGGATGGTCGCGCAGAGCGCCCGCGCGGCCGGCGGATGAAGCCGAGCCGCCCCCGCCCTGTCAAGCGCGGCACGGCCGTGCACAACCGCTTCACGTGCCGCCATGCCCTTCCGGCACCGCCGAGATCATCACCTGGGCGAACGCGTAGGGAGGCTCGTCGGTCATCGTCAGCAGCAGCGCCGGATGCATCCCGGCAGGCATCAGCGCGCGCAGCCGCGCCAGCGCCCCCCCGGTCAGCACCAGCACCGGCTGGCCGGTGGGCAGGTTCACCACCCCCATGTCGGAATGGAACACCCCATGCGAGAAGCCGGTGCCGAGCGCCTTGGCGCAGGCCTCCTTGGCGGCCCAGCGCTTGGCATAGGTGCCCGGCCTCAGGGCCGCGGTGCGCCGCTCGGCGCGGGCCCGTTCGGCGGCGGTGAACACCCGCTCCAGGAAGCGCTCGCCATAGGCCGCCATCACCTTCTCGATCCGCCGGATGTCGCACAGGTCGCTGCCCAGCCCGACCATCATCGGCAGGCACCGGCGCTGCGGCCGCTCATGCCTTCGCCCGCTCCACCTGGGTGATGCCGCTGGCCGCCCGCAGCCCGGCGATCACCGTGGAGAGATGGCGCAGGTCCCTCACCTCGACATCCATCAGGATCTCCATGAAGTCGAGCTGCCGGTTGACGATCTTGAGGTTGACCACGGTGCCGTCATGCTTGCTGGCGGTGTTGGCCAGCGTCGCCAGCATCGAGGACTCGCTCGCCGCGATCACGCTGATCCGGCCGATATGGATGTCGGAGCCGCCCCGGCCGTTCGCGTCGTAGTCCCAGTCGACATCCATGAACCGCTCGGGGGTCGCGGCGAAGCTTTCCAGCGTCTGGCAGCCGGCGGTGTGCACGGTGATGCCCTTGCCCTGGGCCACGATGCCGAGGATGCGGTCGCCCGGCAGCGGATGGCAGCAGCCGGCGAAATGCACCGCGATGCCGGCGCCCAGCCCGCGC
>CAXUNX010000202.1:0-5023 GCA_964252545.1 uncultured Acetobacteraceae bacterium
GGTAGGGTGCCGGGAAGGCCCCCGTCGGGCACACGTCGAGGCAGCGGCGGCAGGTGCCGCAATGGTCGGCCTCGGGCGCGTCCGGCTCCAGCGGCAGGCCCGTGAAGATCGACCCCAGGAACAGCCAGGAGCCATGCTCGCGCGACACCAGGTTGGTGTGCTTGCCCTGCCAGCCCAGGCCCGCGCGCGCGGCCAGCGGCTTCTCCATCACCGGCGCGGTGTCAACAAACACCTTGACCGCCGGCGTCCCGGCGCCCGCATCCGGGTCCGTGCCCGCCTTGACGATGAACTGGGCGAGGTGCTTCAGCATGCCCTTGACCACGTCGTGGTAGTCGCGGTTGCGGGCATACACCGAGATGCCGCCACGGTCGGGGTGGTTCTGGATGTGGCGCGGGTCCTCGCCGGGCGCATAGGACAGGCCGAGCGACACCACGCTGCGCGCCTCCGGCCACAGGGCGCGCGGATCCGCCCGCTGCTCGGCGCGATCCGCAAGCCAGCCCATCTCGCCGTGCGCTCCGCTGGCCAGGAAATCAGCGAGCCGCGTGCGCGCTTGCGGGCCGAGCGACGCCTCGGCGAAGCCCACCGCATCGAAGCCGAGCGCCAGCGCCTTGTTGCGTATGCGCTCCCCAAGCGGCAGCCGGGCCTGCTTCATGCGGCAGCGTCGTCCGGGCGTGCCCAGCCTGCCCGCATCGCCTCGGCATGGGCGGCGAGGCGGCCTTCGCGGATCGCCGCGCGGATGCCGCGCATCAGCCCCTGGTAGTAGGTGAGGTTGTGCCAGGACAGCAGCATTGGCCCGAGCATCTCGCCCGAGCGGAACAGGTGATGCAGATAGGCGCGGCTGTGCCGGGCGCAGGCGGGACAAACGCAGGATGGCTCGAGGGGTGCGGGATCGTCCGCGTGCCGGGCGTTGCGCAGGTTGAGCGTGCCGGACGCGACATAGCCCCGGCCGGTGCGTCCGGCGCGGGTCGGCAGCACGCAGTCGAACAGGTCGACGCCGCGCTGCACGGCGCCCAGCAGGTCATCCGGCGTGCCCACCCCCATCAGGTAGCGTGGCTGATCCGCCGGCAGCAGCGGCACGGTCGCGTCCAGCGTGCTGAACATCAACGCCTGGCCCTCGCCCACCGCGAGGCCGCCGAGCGCGTATCCCTCGAAGCCGATCGCGCGCAGGGCCTGCACGCTTTCGGCGCGCAGCTGCCCGTCGGTGCCGCCCTGGACGATGCCGAACTGGGCATAGCCGGCACGCGGCAGGAAGGCCTCGCGCGAGCGTTCCGCCCAGCGCATGGAGAGCCGCATCGCCGCCCGCACCGTCTCCGGGGTCGCCGGCAGCCGGGTACATTCATCGAAGCACATGCTGATCGTGGCATCGAGCGCCAGCTGGATCCGGGTCGACCGCTCTGGGGTCAGGCGGTGCGCGCTGCCGTCCACGTGCGAACGGAAGGTGACCCCGTCCTCGTCGACGCGCCGGAGGGTGTCGAGCGACATCACCTGGAAGCCGCCGGAATCGGTCAGGATCGGCCCTGGCCAGTCCATGAAGCGGTGCAGGCCGCCGAGAACGGCGATGCGCTCGGCGCCCGGGCGCAGCATCAGATGGTAGGTGTTGCCGAGCACGATGCCGGCGCCGGTCGAGCGCACCGCATCGGCGGTCATCGCCTTGACGGTGCCCGCGGTACCGACCGGCATGAAGCTGGGGGTGGGCACGTCGCCATGCGCGGTGTGCAGGCTGCCGGCGCGGGCGTCGCCGTCCTGCGCCAGGCTCTGCCAGGCGAACCTCATCGCGCCTCGCGCTGCAGCAGGCAGGCATCGCCATAGGAATAGAAGCGGTAGCCGCGCTCGATCGCATGCGCATAGGCCGTCCGCATGCGGGCGATCCCGGCGAATGCGCACACCAGCATGAACAAGGTGGAGCGCGGCAGATGGAAGTTGGTCAGCAGCAGGTCGGCGGTGCGAAAGCCGTGCCCCGGCCGGATGAACAGCCGGGTCTCGGCATCGTGCGGCTGGATCCGTCCCGCCTGGTCGGCGGCGGTCTCCAGCAGGCGCAGGCTGGTGGTGCCGACAGCGACGATGCGGCCGCCCGCCTCGCGCGCCGCGTTGATCCTGGCCGCCACCGACGCATCGATCGCGCCTTGTTCGGGGTGCAGGGTGTGGGCGTCGATGATGTCGCTTCGCATCGGCAGGAAGGTGCCGGCGCCGACATGCAGGGTGACCAGCTCGCGCCGGACTCCTCGCGCCTCGAGCGCTGCAAGCAATGCCGGGGTGAAGTGCAGGCCCGCGGTCGGCGCCGCAACCGCGCCCGGGTGCCGCGCGAACACCGTCTGGTAGTCGCCTCCGTCGGCCTCGGTCGGGCCGGCCGGCCGGTGAATATAGGGCGGCAGCGCGAGCGCCCCCGCGACCCGGAGGAACGCATCGAAACCGTCGCCCTCGGCCGAGAAGCGCAGGATCGCGCCGCCTTCGTTGTCGCGCGACACCACGTCGGCGAACTGCGCCGCGCCGTCAAAGGTGAGCCGGTCGCCGGCCCGGACCCGGCGCGCGTTGCGCAGCAGGGCGTGCCAGCTGCCTCCCGGTAGCGGACGGTCCAGCGTGACGCCGATCCGGGCTTCGCCGCGGCGGGCGGCGAGCTGCGCCGGGATCACCTTGGTGTCGTTGGCCACCAGCACGTCGCCGGGCCGCAGCAGGTTGGGCAGGTCGCGCACGACGCGGTCGGCGAGCCGGCCGGGAGCCACCTCCAGCAGGCGCGCGGACTCGCGCGGACGCGCCGGCTGCTGGGCGATCCGCTCGGGCGCGAGGTCGAAATCGAAGTCCGCCGCCGAGTACGAGGCGGCCTGCCGGGATTGCTGCATCGCGGATCATGTGCAGCCGCAGCAGCGCGAAGTCGAGATCCTGCTTTGCGCTTGCGCGCGGCCGCCCTGCGATGCTCGACTGTTGAACCTTCCGCCAGGAGAACGGTTTGAAGCCGCGTCGCTGCAAAGTGCTGTTGCTGCTCGCCGCCACCAGCTGGTTGGCCGGCTGCGCCGTCGAGGATTCCCGCCTCGCGCAACGGGGCAAGACGGCCTTTCTGGGCATGAAGGAGGTCGATCTGGAGGCCTGCCTCGGCAGCCCGGACCAGCACAGCAGCTTCGGGCCCACCGACGTGCTGACCTTTTATGCCACCTCGACCTCGTCGAGCGGGTTTTCGCCGCCGGTGATCGGCGGCTTCTCGATCACCAACGGTGCCTACTGCCACGTGACCTTCCGCCTCGATGCCGGCCTCGTCACGCACGTGATCTATTCCGGCGAGAAGAACGCGACCCTGGCGCCGGACGCCTATTGCGCGCCGATCATGCGCAGCTGCCTGGCCGAGCTCGACCGGCAGCGCGCCGCCTCCCCGCCGGTTGGCCGCCCACCAGGTGCCCACCCGCCAAGCGGCCTCCTGCCTGTGCCCGCCCGGGCAGGCGGATGAAACGGTGGTGCGCCCGGCTCAGGCGGCCTGGCTGCCCGCATCGCCGGTGAGCGCCAGCAGGGCTTCGCGGCCGAGGCGGTCGCAGAAATCCCCGAACCCCTCGGCCCCGACGCGGTCACGCGCGAACGCCTCCAGCAAGGGTGCGAACTTGCTGCCCAGCTCGGACTGCGCAACCCGGTCGAGCAGGCGGAACGACAGCCGGGTGCCGTTGAAGTCGCCGCCGACATAGATCGCATAGAAACCCGGAACCCGGCCCACCAGGCCGATATCGCCCGCATAGGAGCGGGCGCAGCCATTTGGGCAGCCGGTGGTGCGCAGGCTGATGCGCTCATCCGACAGGCCGTAGCGCGCAAGCAGGTCATCCAGCATCTGCACGATCGGCGCATGCACCCGCTCGGCCTCGGTGAGTGCCAGACCGCAGGTCGGCAGGGCGGGGCAGGCCAGCGCGAACCGCGCAAGCGGGGTCATGTCCTCGGCGCGGCCCACCCCATGCTCGCGCAGCAGGGCGTCGATGGCTTCGCGGTGCTGCGGCTGAATACGGGTGAGAAGCACGTCCTGCTGGGCGGTGAACACCGGATCCACCCCGAAGCGGGTCACGATCGTGCGCAGCGCGGTGCGCAGCCGGACGCCGTCCGCGTCCTGGATCCGGCCCGCCAGCACCGGCACGCCAAGCCAGAGCAGGCCGTCGCCCTGCTCGTGCCAGCCCAGCAGCTCCGGCACGTCAAGTGCCGGCAATGGCCGGGGCGGCAGCAGCGGCTTGCCATGATACGCAGCAAGCGTGCTCGCCACCCATTCGATGCCGCGGTCGTGCACCACGTATTTCAGCCGCGCCCGCCTGCGGTCGGTGCGGTCGCCGTGATCACGCTGCAGCCGGATCACCGCCTCGCAGATCGGCAGCAGCTCGTCGGGCGGCACGAAGCAGACCGGGGTCGCCAGGCGCGGGAAGGTGCGCGCGTTGTTGTGCGTCATGCCGAGGCCACCGCCCACGGCGACGGTGTAGCCCTCGAGCTGATCGTGGTCGTCGAAATGCGCGATCAGGCCGAGATCGTTGGACAGCACGTCGACGCTGTTGTCGTCCGGCAGCGCGATGCCGATCTTGAACTTGCGCGGCAGGTAGGTGGGGCCGAACAGGCTTTCTTCTTCGTCCTGGCCCGCCACCGGCTGCTCATCGAGGAAGATCTGGTAGTAGGCCCGGCTCTTGGGCAGCAGCGCATGGGAGAGTCGCTCGACGTCGTCGCGCACGCGGGCGTGGCGCGCATCCTGGCGGGGTGCCGGCGTCGCCATCAGGTTGCGCACGACGTCGCCGCAGGCGGACATGGTGGTGAGCAGGCCGTGGTTGATCGCGGCGATCGAGGGCTTCAGGTCGCCTTTCAGGATGCCATGAAACTGGATGCCCTGGCGCGTGGTGATGCGCAGCGTGCCATTGGCGTAGCGATCGGCGATGCGGTCGAGTGCAAGATAGCGCGCCCCATCCAGGCGGCCGCCCGGGATGCGCACCCGGACCATGAACTGGTATTCCTTTTCAAGCTTGTGCTGCTTGCGCTCGGTGGCGGTGTCGCGGTCGAACTGCTCGTAGCTGCCGTGGAA
>CAXUNX010000203.1:0-5014 GCA_964252545.1 uncultured Acetobacteraceae bacterium
GGCCTCGGCGCCGGATGCCGCCTTGGGCGCCGACGCGCCTTCCCGGGTCTGCTTCCCGGTAGCCGGTCCAGCGGGCGCGGGAGCGGCCGGCTTCGCCGCGCCTTCCTCGGCCGCGTCCTCGCCCGCCTCGATCAGGATGGCGATCGGCGCGTTCACCGCGACGTTCTCGGTGCCCTCGTCAACCAGCAGCCTGCCGATGGTGCCCTCGTCGACCGCCTCGACCTCCATGGTCGCCTTGTCGGTCTCGATCTCGGCGATCACGTCGCCGGCCGCCACCGCGTCGCCGACCTTCTTGAGCCAGCGCGAAAGCTTGCCCTCGGTCATGGTCGGCGAAAGCGCCGGCATCAACACCTCGGTCGACATCGGCTCAGCCCTCCACCAGGATATCGGTCCAGAGCTCCCGCGGATCCGGCTCGGGACTCGACTGCGCGAACTCGGCCGCGTCCGCCACCACGCGCTTGATCTCGTCGTCGATCGCCTTGAGTGCCGCTTCCTCAGCGCCGCGCTCCAGCAGCGTGTGGCGCACCCGCTCGATCGCGTCGCGCTCGCGCCGCATGCCCTCGACCTCGTCGCGGGTGCGGTACTTGGCCGGATCCGACATCGAGTGGCCGCGATAACGGTAGGTCGTCATCTCCAGCAGGAACGGGCCCTGGCCGGTTCGGCAATGCGCCACCGCCCGCACCGCCGCGTCGTGCGTCGCCTCCACGTCCATGCCGTCGACCTGCAGCCCCGGGATGCCCCAGGGCAGGCCGTTGCGGGAAAGGTCGCGCGAGGCGGAAGCCCGCTCGACGCTGGTGCCCATGCCGTAGCGGTTGTTCTCGATCACGAACACGCAGGGCAGCTTGTGGAGGGCTGCGATGTTGAAGCTCTCGAACACCTGGCCCTGGTTCGAGGCGCCTTCGCCGAAATAGGTCACCGCCACCTCGTCCGAGCCGCGATAGCGGTTGGCGAACGCCAGCCCGATCCCGATCGAGACCTGCGCGCCGACGATGCCGTGGCCGCCGAAGAAGTTCTCCTTGCGGGAGAACATGTGCATCGAGCCGCCCTTGCCGCGCGAATAGCCGGTGGCGCGTCCGGTGAGCTCGGCCATCACGCCGCGCGCCTCCATCCCGGTGGCCAGCATGTGGCCGTGGTCGCGATACGAGGTCACCACCTTGTCGCCCGGCTTGAGCGCCATCTGCACCCCGGTGACCACCGCCTCCTGGCCGATATAGAGGTGACAGAACCCGCCGATCAGGCCCATGCCGTAGAGCTGCCCGGTGCGCTCCTCGAACCGGCGGATCAGCACCATGGTCCGGTAGGCGCGGATCAGCTCGTCCTGGGTCATGGTCGGGCTGTTGCGCCCCTCGCCCGCCGGCGACAACGCCTTGGATGACTCGTTCATAAAGACGCCCCTTCGCGCTTCGGACCTGGTTCGGTGTCTTCGATCGCGGTGCGGCCGCCCGACTTGGCGACCACCCGCACGGCGTCGATGCGCATGGTGCGATCAACCGCCTTGCACATGTCATACAGCGTGAGCCCGGCGACGCTGGCCGCGACCAGCGCTTCCATCTCCACGCCGGTGGGCCCGGTGGTGCGCGCGCGCACCTCGATCTCGATCCCGTCGCCGCCGGAGGCCGCGTTTAGCTCGACCGCGACCGAGGCGAGGCTCAGCGGGTGGCACAGCGGGATCAGCTCGGCGGTGCGCTTGGCCGCCATGATGCCGGCGATCCGCGCGGTGGCCAGCACGTCGCCCTTGGGCACGCCGCCCGCCAGGATCAGCGCAAGCGTCGCCGGCTGCATGGCAACGCGGCCGCGGGCGACCGCCTCGCGCCTGGTGTCCGGCTTGTCCGAAACGTCGACCATGCTGGCGCGGCCGGCTTTGTCCAGATGGGTGAGCATCGCTAGATCGGCCCCAGCAGCGCGGCCGCGGCGGCCCCCGCGTCCGGCTGTCGCAGCAGGCTCTCGCCGACCAGGAAGCAGCTCGCCCCCGCCCCCGCCAGGCTGAGCACGTCGGCGCGCGAGCGGATGCCGCTTTCGGCCACCACGATGCGGTCGGGCGGCACCATCGGCGCCAGCTTGACGGTGGTGGAAAGGTCGGTGCGCAGCGTGCGCAGGTTGCGGTTGTTGATGCCGATCAGGCCGGCCGGCAGCGCCAGCGCGCGGTGCAGCTCGTCCTCGTCATGCACCTCGACGAGAACATCCAGGTCGAGCGCGCGGGCCAGCCCAAACAGCTCCGACGCCTCCTCGTTGCCCAGTGCGGCGATGATCAGCAGGATGCAGTCCGCACCTGTAACCCGGCTCTCGTACAGCTGCCAGTCGCACAGCATGAAATCCTTGCGCAACACCGGCAGCTTGGTTGCCGCCCGCGCCGCCTGCAGATGCGCGATCTCGCCCCCGAACGACGCGGCCTCGGTCAGCACCGACAGGCAGGCGGCGCCTGCCGCCTCAAACTCCCGCGCGATCCCGGCCGGGTCGAACTCCGGCCGTATCAGCCCGGCGGAGGGCGACGCGCGCTTGATCTCGGCGACCAGCCCGGCCTGGCGCTGGGCGGTCTTCAACTGGAGCACCTGGGCGAAGCCGCGGGGAGCGTCCTGGTGGCGAAGGTCCATGTCGCGATGACGCGCGCGCAGCTCGCGCAGCGGGGTTGCCGCGCGGCGCCGCTCGACCTCCTCGCGTGTCCGCGCGCAGATGCGGGCCAGCGTATCGGACGCATCGTTCGCCATCAGACCTGTTCTTCTCCGTTCCCAGAAGCGTCCGCCCGCAGGGCCTCGAGCACACGCAGCGCGGCGCCGTTATCGAGTGCCGCCGCCGCGAGCGCAATCGCCTCCCGAAGCAGGCCGCACCCGCCTTGCTCGGGCGGGAACATGTTGCCTCCGCGTGCCACGCGCAAGGCCGCCGCCGCATTGAGCAGGATGGTGTCGCGGTAGGGACCGCGGGCGCCCCGCAGCACGGCCTCGAGTGCTGCCGCGTTGAACGATGCGTCTCCGCCGGCGATCGCCTTGATGGGCGCCGGCTGCAGCCCGAGCGGCTCGGGTGCGAGGCTGAACCGGTGCAGCCGTCCCGACTCAAGGGCCACCACCCGGCTCGGCCCGGCCAGCGTCAGCTCGTCGAGGCCCTGGCTGCCGCCGCCCAGCCGGTCCTCGCCGTGCACCACCCAGGCGCGACGGGCGCCAAGCGCCTGCAGCGCCTGCGCCACCGGCTCCAGCCAGGCGGAATCGAACACGCCCACCAGCTGCAGCGACACCGAGGCCGGGTTGCAGAGCGGCCCGAGCAGGTTGAACAGCGTCCGCGTGCCGAGCTCGGCGCGCAGCCCGGACACCTGCCCAAGTGCCGGATGATGCAGGGGCGCCGCAAGAAACGCCAGGCCGTGCCGGTTGACCTGCCGCTCGAGTGCCGCTTGCTCGCCGATCGGCGGCAGGCCGAGTGCCGCCAGCACGTCGGTGCCGCCGGTGCGCGAGGAAAGCCCGCGATTGCCGTGCTTGGCCACCGGCACCCCCATCGCCGCCAGCACAAAGGCCACGGCGGTGGAAACGTTCAGCGTGCCGTGCCGGTCGCCGCCGGTGCCGCATACGTCGATGGTTCCGGGCGGCGCCTCGATCGGATGCATCCGCCTGCGCATGGCGCGCGCGGCACCGGTCAGCTCGCCTACGCTCTCCCCGCGCACCCTGAGGCCGATCAACAGGCCTGCCACCTGGGCGGGCGTCGCCGCCCCCGCCAGCACCAGCTCGAAGGCCGCCTCCGCCTCGGGCTCCGTTAAGCGCTCGCCGCGCGCGATCCGGTCCAGCACCGGCTTGAAGCCCGCCGCCACCTGGGGCGTGATCCTCCGGCGGCTTGCGGGCGGAAGCGAGACCCGGGAGCGGCGCCGCCGCGGTCGCGCGCGACCGCGAGGAAGTTGGCCAGGATGTCGCGGCCATGCTCGGAGGCGATGCTTTCCGGATGGAACTGCACGCCATGGATCGGCAGCTCGCGGTGGCGCAGCCCCATGATGACGCCGCGCTCGTGCGGGTCGTCGGTCCAGGCGGTCGGCACCAGCAGCTCCGGCAGGGTGTCGGCGCGCACCACCAGGCTGTGGTAGCGGGTGGCTCCGAACGGGTCCGGCAGGCCCGCGAACAGCGCGTCGCCGCGGTGGCGGATCGGGCTGACCTTGCCATGCATCGGCGTGCGGGCGCGCACCACCTGGCCGCCGAACACCTGGCCGATCGCCTGGTGCCCCAGGCAGACGCCCAGCACCGGCACCCGGCCCGCCGCCTTGGCGACCAGCTCGCAGCAGATCCCGGCCTCGTTCGGCGAACACGGCCCCGGCGACAGCACGATGGCCTCGGGCGCAAGCCCGAGCGCCTGCTCGGCGCTCAGGGCATCGTTTCGGCGCACCTCGCACGCCTCGCCCAGCTCGCCGAGGTAATGCACCAGGTTGAAGGTGAAGCTGTCATAATTATCGATCAGCAGGATCATGCGCCGCAGAATGGCCCTTCCCCCGGGCCGGGTCAAAGCCCCTGCCGCCTGGCGCAAAACAGCGGCCGGATGCGCCGCGCCCGCCGCCACCCGGGGCTTTGGCATCTGGCGCTTTACCGCGTCTTAACCACGCAGGCGGCACATTCGCCCGGTTACCGGCGCGGCCCTGCTGCCGGATCCCCCCGAACCAGGCCGATTGATCAAACCGGGAGAGTTTCGCATGGCGCTGCATCCCAGTGCAGGCCCGACAGCTGCGCGTGCCCCGGGCGACTACGAGCGCTTCGTGGCGTTTGCGTTCGCAGGCGCCAACATGGTGGTCGAGGTCGATGCCGACCACCTGATCCAGTATGCCTCCGGCACCTTCGACCTCGAGTTCGGCGTGTCCGCGGAGCGCTTCCTGCGCCGGCCGGTGCGCGATCTCGTGGCGCCGGTCGACCAGCAGGCGTTCGACATGGCGCTGCTGCTGCTGTCCAGCCGCGGCCGCTTCGCACCGATCACCATCCGGCTCGCAAACCAACGCCGGACCCGGCTCGCGGTCGCCGGCCTGGCGCTTCCGGTGCCGGGCCGCGCGCCGCGGCGG
>CAXUNX010000204.1:0-2952 GCA_964252545.1 uncultured Acetobacteraceae bacterium
CATGCTCGCCTCGCTGGCCTTGCAGGGACGCAGCGGAGCCGGCCCGCGCCAGCCGCGCGAACAGGCCGGCGGCGCGCTGATGACGGCCCAGCCGTGCGAGGCGACGCGCCTCGATCAGCTGCGCCGCAGCGTGACCTGCCGGCGGCAGCAGCCACATCTGGAAGCGAGGAATCCACCGCATGAAGGCTTGCCTGGTGAGAATGAGGCTGTTGTCGGATTATTGCGCCATGGCGTGAACGAACGGTGAATAAAGAGAGCGGCTGCACGCTGCGGGACGCACAGCCTCGAGCCGCTTAATTTGTTTCGATATAGTAATTAGGAGTGCTACACGGCTTGGCCGGCCGGAGCCGGCGTGGTCGCCACGATCAGCGATAGGAGTTATCCGCCGCATGGAGGTGATCGAGACCGCCCTGCCGTGGCCGACGCTGCAGAACACCAGCTTCGAACAGATCGTTGCGACAGCCGAGCAGATGGGAGCCAATCAGGGGCAACCGGGCGTCATCATGCTTTATCGACACTGGATCGCCGTGCAGAGCGCCGGCGAGCGGAACCTTTATGCAGCTTGGTTCAACCTGGGCGTTGAGCTCGGTCGCGCCGGCTGCCACGAGGACGCCATCCTCGCCTACCGGACGGCCCTGGCCCTCAGGCCCACCCTTGTCGAGGCGGCGCTCAATCTGGGACTGCAGCTGGAGCGCGTCGGCCGGCCCGAGCAGGCGCTGCAGAGCTGGTCCCAGGCAATCCAGCCCGATGCGGCCCGGATCGCGCTGCTCAACCAGCGCGCGAGGCTGCTTGAACAGGCAGGCGAGCTTGAGCAAGCGGAGCAGTTGCTGCGGACCAGCCTGTTGACCGATCCACAACAGCCGGACGCGATCCAGCATTGGGTGCATGTGCGTCAGAAGATGTGCCAGTGGCCGGTTCTGGTGGAACTGCCGGGCCTCTCACGGCAGGAGCTGCTGGAGAGCTGCGGGCCGCTGGCTGCGATGGCGCTGTTCGACCAGGTGGGCGTGCAGAACAGCGTCAATGCGCGCTGGATCGAGCGCAAGACCACGCCGCAGCCACGGCTCAGCCCGCCACACGGCTACACGCACGAGCGGATCCGGATCGGCTATCTTTCGTCGGATTTCTGCCGCCATGCGATGAGCTACCTGATCGCAGAGCTGTTTGAACGACATGATCGCGTGAGGTTCGAGATCTTCGGCTATTGTTCGAGCCCGGACGATGGCAGCGCGATCCGTGCCCGCGTGGTTGCCGGGTTCGATCAGCTCCGGACGATCCGCGGGCTTTCGGACGAAGCAGCAGCAAGACTGATCCGCACCGACGAGATCGATATCCTGATCGACCTGAACGGCCTTACCGCGGGCTCAAGGGTGCAGATCCTGCGTTGGCGGCCGGCTCCGGTGCAGGCCACCTATCTCGGCTTTGTTGGTCCGGTGCCGTTGCCCGAACTGGACTATCTGTTCTGCGACAGCTTCGTGGTACCCGCGGCCGTTGCCGCGTCCTACCAACCAAAGCCGCTGCATGTGGCGCGGATCTTTCAGGCCAACGACAGCCTTCGCGCAATCGGGACCTGCACGACGCGGGCGCGAGTCGGACTGCCCGATGGTTGTTTCGTGTTCTGCTGCTTTTCCAACCACTACAAGATCACTGAACAGATGTTCGCTGCCTGGATGCTGATCCTCCAGCATGTCGAGGGTGCCATACTCTGGCTGGCTTCCGACAATGCGTGGTCGGCCAGGAACCTGCACCAGCGCGCAGCCGCCGCCGGGATTGATCCGGCACGACTCATCTTCGCCGACCGGGTCGATCCTTCCGACTACATCGCCCGGCTTGCCCTGGCCGACCTTTACCTTGATACATTTCCGTATAATGCCGGAACGGTTGCCAGCGACGCCCTGCGCATGGGACTGCCTGTTGTCACCCTGATCGGCGAGGCGTTCGCTTCTCGCATGGCCGGGCGATTGCTGGATGCGGTTGACGCCGGTTGCGGCGTCACCACCGGGTTCGACTCGTATGTCAGCACCGCCGTGGCACTCGCTACCGACCATCAGCGCTATAACAGCTTCAAGGCGGCAGTGACTCCTCGACGCTGGAGCGAGACGATCGGCGAGGTCGAGGATTTCACCGAGCAATTTGAGCAATCCCTCCTGCGTATCCACGCGCAGGTCACCGTGGCGCCACAGCTCACGACCAGCCTGGACGTTGCGAACCCGGAACCCATTCATGGGATGTTAACCCTGCAAACTGCAAGCTAGCCGAAGCGCAAACTCTCCAGCGCCACTCACACCCGTAGAGAAGACGGAACATTACCGATGGCGTTGAGCAATCTTACCACCGCACAGATCGCCTCGCTTTCGACCAGCACGATTGCCGGCCTCGGAACCGCTGATATCCAGAGCCTCACCAGCGCGCAGGCCGCGGCACTCACCACGGCACAGATCCCGGCCCTCACCACCGCCGACCTGATCGCCTTGACGACCAGCGCGGTGGCAGCCCTGAGCACCGCGCAGATCAAGGCGCTCGGCACCGGCCAGGTGGCAGCCCTGACCACCGCCCAGGCGCAGGCGCTGCATACCGCGGCGGTGGCGTCCCTCACCTCGAGCCAGGCCGCAGCGCTCAGCACCGCCGATCTCGCCGCCTTGTCCTCGCAGCAGGCGGCAGCGCTGAACACCAGCAGCATCGCAGCCCTGTCCTCGGCCCAGCTCACAGCCCTCAGCACCGCAGACTTCGTGGCACTCACCACCAGCCAGCTGCCAGCCCTCAGCACCGCAGCGATCGCCAACCTTGCCACCAGCCAGGCCGCAGCACTCACCAGCGCCCAGGCCGCAGCCCTCACCAGCACCCAGCTCGCAGCCCTCACCACCGCAAACCTGGCCGGGCTGTCCGCCGGCGCGGTGGCGGCCCTGAGCACCGCGCAGATCAAGGCGCTCGGCACCGGCCAGGTGGCAGCCCTGA
>CAXUNX010000204.1:3052-5008 GCA_964252545.1 uncultured Acetobacteraceae bacterium
CGCCCAGGCCGCAGCCCTCACCAGCACCCAGCTCGCAGCCCTCACCACCGCAAACGTTGCGGCCCTGAGCACGGCGGCGATCAAGGGGCTGACCACCGCCCAGGCCGGCAGGCTGACATCATCCCAGCTTCCGGCGATCACCTCATCGGACATGCTGGTGCTGGGGACGGCGCAGGTCGCAGCGCTGTCGACTGCCAGTCTGCCGGCGCTGACCACGCTGCAGGCGTCGCTGCTGACCGCCGCGCAGCTCGCCGCGCTCAAAACGGTTCAGCTTCCCAGCCTGACCACCGCCGATATCGCCGCACTGACCTCGACCCAGATCCCGAGCTTCACGACGGCCCAGATCCCGAGCTTCACGACGGCGCAGATGGGCGCCTTCTCGACCAGCCAGCTCAGCGCGTTTACTTCAAGTCAGGTGCCCGCCTTCACGACCACCCAGCTCGGAGCACTGGACTCCTCGCACATCGCCGCACTCTGAGATCAAGCGGGCTGCTCAGCCATGGCTGGAGCCGGCGCCGGTTCTCCCATGCCTGACGCCGTGCCGGATCCTGCGGTGATGGGCGCCCTTGACCGCCGGTGCGGGTGCGGCGACGGCGGGCTGCGGCAGCGTGACGCCGGTGTTGTCCACCGTGACATCGACCCTGAGCGAAGTGCGCGGCCGGTCGGCGCCCGGCACCAGCCCTACCACGAAGCTGTCGGCGCCGGCATAGGCGGTGGCGGCGCTGTAGGTGATGACGGTCTGCTTGTTGTAGTTGTAGATGAAGCTCTTGCCGTGCGCGGGCAGCGTGGAGAGCAGGAAAGAGGCATAGGCGCCGCCCTCCGGCTGGCTCAGGCTGACCGAGCAGAGCCCTTCATCGCTGCGGGTCTTGATTGCGACTCCGAGACCTTCCGGCGTCCTGGCCATCGGCGAGGCGCTGCACACCGCCGAACGCTTGAGATAGCCGAACGGGTTGGGGGCGATCGGTTCAGGCTGCGGCAACGGCTTCTGGGCGCAACCGGCGAGCAGGCCGGCGATCGTCAGGGAGATCGCAGTGGAACGCAAACGCACCCGGGAATCCTTACAAAGCCGGCAGAGATGGCGATGCTGTAGAGCAAGCGCCCTGGCGGCGGAAGTCTCGTATGCGCGCGGGCGGGCAGGAGCGTCCAGGTCGATGCGGTTGCGCAACACTCTCGGCGCCCCGGCAGCACCCGGGGGGCTCGCCGACGCTTTATGCGCTTGCGTTGCGGACGCGCCGGAAGCCAATACACGCTTCGGATCTATCCATCCGGGGAGCTTGCGAATGTCGTCCCGCCTTTTTCTGCTGGCCAGCATCGGGGTGGTGAGCCTCGGCCTCGCGGGGGCGCCGGCCTGGGCCGCCTCGCAGTGCGACGCATCGGCGGCGCGGCAGGCGTTTGATGTCGAGGGTTTGAAGAGCGAGCTGATGGTCACCGCGCTGTCCTGCAACCAGCAGGACCGCTACAACGCCTTCATGGCGAAGTTCCGGCCGGCCGTGGCCGAACAGGAGCAGGCGCTCAACCGGTATTTCTCCAGCTCCTATGGCCGCGCCGCGCAGCGCGAGCACGACTCCTACATTACCCAGCTCGCCAACGTGCAATCCGAACGCGGCCTGCAGGCCGGAACCCAGTTCTGCGACCAGCGCAGCAGCATGTTCGACGAGGTCGCGGCACTCGACAACGCGACCGACCTGGGCGGCTATGCCGAGGCCAAGGACATCGTGCAGCCGGCCAACTACGGAAGCTGCGAGGCAGCGATCCCGGTGCGGGAGTTGCGCCGCTCCCGCGGCTCTCGCGGCCATGTCGTGCATGGGCGCCACCGGAGCTAGCAGGCCGCGCCGGAAGGTTGCAGGCCAGGTGCGCACAGGACGGCTTGACGCTCAAGACGCAACCGGCAAGAACACAACATGAACGACTTGTCTTCGCCCCGGACCCGGTCTCGAACCCCACGCCGGCCGGCCG
>CAXUNX010000205.1:0-4970 GCA_964252545.1 uncultured Acetobacteraceae bacterium
TCTCGCCAGCCTCCTCGTCCTGGGCATCCTCGCGACCGGTGCCGCCGCACAGGATCGGCAATCGCTCCGCCGCCCACGCCGCCTGCATCGCGGCCAGCGCCTCGCCGCGCCACCAGGCGACGCTGCCAGGCAGGGCAGCCGGGCGGATCCCATACAGGCGGTGCGGGCAGGCTGCCTCGTCGGCGGCCGTGGGCCGGGCGGTCAGCAGCCGCAGCTCACGATACACCTGCATGGAGTCCGCGTTGATCACCACGCCGCCGAGCGCCTGCGCCAGCGCCAGCGCCAGCGCCGATTTGCCGCTGCAGGTGGGTCCGGCGACGATCACCGCGTCGCCCGAGGATCCGCCCGGTGACCGCTCCGCTTGATTCATCCGCGGTTCCCTGCCACAGGCCGCCGCATGGCGCTTCCCCGCATCCTGACGCTGGTCGCCGACCGCGCCGCCGGCAGCCTCAGCGCGGCGCAGGTCCGGCTCGCACGCGAGATGGTCTCGGGGGCGCCGCCGGTGACGCTGTCGGAGGGGGAGGCGGCCGAGATCCCCTGCCCCGCCCATTCCTTCAGCCAGCCGACCGGCGCCCAGATCCAGACCGCACTCGCCGGGGCGGGCGTCGATGTGCTGTTCACCCGCGCGCGCGGCCGGCGCAAGGGGCTGCTGGTGGCCGACATGGACAGCACGATTGTCGCCTCCGAAACGCTCGACGATCTCGCCGCCGAAGCCGGCATCGGCGAGCAGGTGGCCGCGATCACCCGGCGCAGCATGAACGGCGAGATCGACTTCGAACAGGCGCTGCGCGAGCGCGTGGCCCTGCTCAAGGGCCTGGGCACCGCGGCGCTGGAGCGCACGCTCGCCCACACAAGGCTTTCGCCGGGCGCCGGCGTGCTGGTCGCCACCATGCGGGCGCACAACGCACGCTGCGCGCTGGTCTCCGGCGGCTTCACCTGGTTCACCTCGCGGATCGCAGCGCTTTGCGGCTTCGACGAGCACCATGCCAACCTCCTGGAACAGGCGGACGGGCGGCTCACCGGCACGGTGGGCGAGCCGATCGTCGGACGCGCCGCCAAGCTCGGGATCCTGATCCGGCTCGCCGCCGAGCGCGGCCTGCGCCTGTCCGCGACGCTGGCGGTGGGAGACGGCGCCAACGACCTCGACATGCTCAACGCGGCCGGGCTCGGCATCGCCTTCCACGCAAAGCCCGTGGTGCGCGACGCGATCGAGACCCGCATCGACCACGCCGACCTGCGCGCGCTGCTGTTCGCGCAGGGCTACCCGGCGCGGGCGTTCGTCGAGCCCTGAGCCTTCTCCCGCCTTTGCTGCTCCAGGCTCTTGCTGCTCCATAATGTTCGGCTGCCTTTGCGGGGGATCGCCTATGCTGCTCGCGACGGGCGGAAAGGAGAGCCGATGACCATCGCGGGCGATCTGCTGCGAACCGAGGCACGCTATGGCGCCACCAACTACAAGCCGCTGGATGTGGTGCTCACGCGCGGCGCCGGGGTATGGGTCTGGGATGTTGACGGGCGGCGCTATCTCGATTGCCTTTCGGCCTACTCGGCCGTCAACCAGGGCCATTGCCACCCCCGCATCCTGGCCGCCCTGACCGAGCAGGCCGGACGGCTGACACTGACCTCGCGCGCCTTCCACAACGACCAGCTCGGCCCGTTCTACGAGGAGCTCTGCACCCTCACCCGCTCGCACAAGGCGCTGCCGATGAACTCCGGCGCCGAGGCGGTCGAGAGCGCGCTCAAGGTGGCGCGCAAATGGGCCTACCAGAACAAGGGCGTCCCGGCCGACCGGGCGGAGATCATCGTCTGCGGCGGCAACTTCCACGGACGCACCTTGTCGGTGGTCTCGTTCAGCACCGACGAGGCTTCCCGGCACGAGTTCGGCCCGTTCACTCCCGGCTTCCGGGTGATCCCGTATGGCGATGCCGCGGCGCTGGCCCGCGCGATCACGCCCCATACCGCGGCCTTCCTGGTGGAACCGATCCAGGGCGAGGCAGGCGTCATCATACCGCCGGACAACTATCTCAGCCAGGCGCGCGCGCTGTGCTCGGAGCACGACGTGCTGCTGATCCTCGACGAGATCCAGACCGGGCTCGGACGCACCGGCAGGCTGCTGGCCGAGGAACATGCGGGCGTCGAGGCCGACCTCACCCTGATCGGCAAGGCGCTTTCCGGCGGCTTCTACCCGGTGTCCGCGGTGCTCAGCCACGAAGCGGCGCTCGGCGTGCTGAGGCCGGGCGAGCACGGCTCCACCTTTGGCGGCAATCCGCTCGCCTGCGCGGTGGCCCGCATGGCGCTGAAGGTGCTGGTGGAGGAGGGCATGATCGACAATGCGGCGCGCATGGGCACGCGTCTGCTGGAAGGGCTTCGGGGCGCCCTGTCGGGGCGGGTGCGCGAGGTGCGCGGGTGCGGCCTGATGCTGGCGCTGGAGCTGGAAGCGGAGCGCGGCGGCGCCCGCCGGTTCTGCGAGCGCCTGCGCGGGCGCGGCGTGCTGTGTAAGGAGACCCACACCCACACCATCCGCATCGCGCCACCCCTGGTGATCACCGCGGACGAGGTGGACTGGGCAGTCGAGCAGTTCGCGGCCGCTCTCGCCTGACCAGCTTTGGGATCAAACGCTGTTTAAACCGGCCTGCGCGCCTCCCGCTCGATCAGCCGCGGCAGGGCATCGGAGCGTTTGTTTGCGCCACCGGAGCCTTACCGGACCCGTGCGCGATCCCCATGTCGCGGAACGGCGACGCGAGCCGCCACACCCATGACCGCCAAACCATGGAAGCCGCCCGATGTCCCTGGCCGCCACTGCGATCGAGTTCGAGAACAGCTATGCCCGCCTGCCCGAGCGGTTCTTCGCGCGCTTGCCGCCGACCCCGGTGGCGTCGCCGCGGCTGGTGCGCCTAAATGGCGGCCTGGCGCGCGAGCTCGGGCTTGATCCGGACTGGCTGGCCAGCCCGGAAGGGGTGGCGATGCTGGGCGGCAACCAGGTGCCCGCACAGGCCGAGCCGCTGGCGATGGCCTATGCCGGGCACCAGTTCGGCAACTGGGTGCCGCAACTCGGCGACGGGCGTGCGGTGCTGCTAGGCGAGGTGATCGGCGAGCATGGCGTGCGGCGCGACATCCAGCTCAAGGGAGCGGGCCGCACACCGTTCTCGCGCGCGGGCGACGGCAGGGCAGCGCTGGGACCGGCGCTGCGCGAGTTCATCGTCAGCGAGGCGATGGCGGCGCTCGGCATCCCGACCACCCGCTCGCTCGCCGTGGTCGGCACCGGCGAGTGGATCCTGCGCGAGGGCCGCAAGCCGGGTGCGGTGCTGACCCGTGTGGCGCAAAGCCACGTGCGGGTCGGCACCTTCCAGTTCTTCCGCGGCAGGAACGACGTCGAGGGCCTTCGCGAGCTTGCCGACTACGTGGTCGCACGGCACTACCCGGAGGCGGCGGCAGCTCCGAACCCTTAT
Source organism: uncultured Acetobacteraceae bacterium (assembly GCA_964252545.1). Classification (GTDB taxonomy): domain Bacteria; phylum Pseudomonadota; class Alphaproteobacteria; order Acetobacterales; family Acetobacteraceae; genus Lichenicoccus. Next base: position 3,447 of record CAXUNX010000205.1, read on the forward strand.
CGCGCGTTGCTGGACGGGGTGATCGGACGCACCGCCAGCCTGATCGCGTCCTGGCAGCTTGTGGGCTTCATCCACGGGGTGATGAACACCGACAACGCCTCGATCTCCGGCGAGACCATCGATTACGGTCCCTGCGCCTTCATGGACTGGTTCGATCCCGCCACTGTCTACAGCTCGATCGATCGCGCCGGCCGCTACAGCTACGGCAACCAGCCGGCCATCGCCCACTGGAACCTCACCCGGCTCGCCGAAGCCTTGCTGCCGCTACTGGCGGACGAGGAGGAGGCGGCGCTGGCCGAAGCCTATGCGGCACTCGATGCCTATGCGCCGAGCTTCAGCGCCGCCTATCTCGGATTGATGCGGCGCAAGCTCGGGCTGCTCGAGGAGCAGCCGGGCGATGCGGCGCTGGCGCAGGCGCTGCTGGATTGCATGGCCGCCAACCGGGCCGACTTCACCCTCACCTTCCGCCGCCTGGAGGGCGCCCTGGCCGGCGCACCGGAAAGCGGCCAGCCTTCGGTGCGTAACCTGTTCGCCAACCCGGCCGCCTTCGACAGCTGGGCGTCGCAATGGCGCGACCGGCTCGCGGCCGAAGCCGCGCCGGTTGCGGCGCGGCGTGCGGCGATGCGGGCGGTCAATCCTGCCTTCATTCCACGCAACCACCAGATCCAGGCGGTGCTCACCGCCGCGGAGCAGGAGGGCGACCTGGCGCCGCTGGACAGGCTGCTTCGGGTGCTGGCCCGGCCCTACGAGGACCAGCCCGGCATGCAGGCCTTTAGCTTGCCCCCCGAGCCCGAGGAAATCGTCCACGCCACGTTCTGCGGGACCTGAGCCGCCGATCGGGCCAGGGCCACACGGGTTCAACCAACCAGCGAAAGGCAAGACGTCATGCAAGCTGAGCCGCGGTTCGAGCTGTTCGCCTTCTGGCGCACATCGGCGACCTACCGGGTGCGGGTGGCGCTCGCCCTGAAGGGCCTCCCGTCGCGGGAGCGGTTTGTTGATGTGGAGGCGGGCGAGCATCTCGGCGAGGCGTTCCGCAAGATCAACCCCATGGGCGGGGTGCCGGCGCTGCTGGAGCCAGGCCATCCGCCGCTCACCCAGTCGCTGGCGATCCTCGAGTTCCTCGAGGAAACCACGCCGCAGCCGGCCCTGCTGCCGTCCGATGCCTATGGCCGCGCCCGGGTGCGCTCGATCGGCTTGATGCTTGCCGCAGATACCCACCCGATGGTCACGCCGCGGGTGCGGAAATATCTCGCACAATCGGCCGGCTTCGAGGCCGAATCCTGGCGCGCCTGGCAGACCCACTGGTTCGGCACCGGGCTGCTGGCGCTGGAGCAGCGTTTGTCCGCCGATGCCGAGACCGGTTCCTATTGCCACGGCGACAGGGTGACGATCGCCGATATCTGCCTGATGAGCATCCTGGCGGTGATGCGGGTGTTCAAGATCGAGGTGCCCGGCACACCGACCATCAACCGCATCGCCGCGCTGTGCGACTCCCAGGCGGCGTTCGCCGACGCGGATCCGTTC
>CAXUNX010000206.1:0-4958 GCA_964252545.1 uncultured Acetobacteraceae bacterium
GTGCCACCGAACAGGCCGCGGCGATCACTAAGCGACGCCCGTCATGTGAGCGCGTAACCAGCGGCACATCAGCGGGCAGCGTACCGTTGTGACGGCGCAGCCGGTCGGTTGGCCAGAACGGCAGCCAAAGCGAGACGACCCTGCGCATCGCAACCCTCCACGATCCAGGATGACGCGTCGCCGCCGCGGCAGCGCAGCAGCTCAAGCTGCCAGAGCGGCCGGTGCAGGCCCTGCACGTCGGGCGCATGCGCGAGCACAGGCGGCGACGGCAGGCTGGCGATGCGCCAGCGGGTGGCGGCGGCCGAAGGCATGTTCAGCATGCCGTCGCTCCAGCGGCGCGCGCGTCGGATGATCAAGCCCAGCGCCGACGAGCCTTCGGCTGCGAGCTGCAGCCGCCGCGAGGCCGTCAGCTGCAGCCTGCCTTCGAGCTCGCACACCACGCCTGAGATGTCCGGGTGGCGCAGCGCCTCCTCCATCGCCGGCAGCCCTGTCCTGCCGGCATCGACGAAAATGATCCGGTTCGGATCCAGCCCGGCCTGCAGCAGCCCGTGCCCGAAGACGTCGCGCCGGCTGCCGACCCAGACCACCGGCCCCGCATGCCGGGCGAGGATGCCTGCAGCGAACAGGGCCGGCGCCGCCGCGAACTCGATATCGGGCCCTGCCGCCTGCAGCTCGTGCAGCGCGCCCAATCGCAGGCCGCCGTTCGGCAGGTGGCTGTCGATCACTGCCACGCCGAACGGCAGCACGGCCCCGGCCGATACCAGGCGTCCCTGCTCCATGGCCGCGATCTGGTCGCGCAACGTCTCGATGGTCCCTGCCCACGAACGGGCCCAGGAACGGGCCCGGGGGTGTGCCCCGGAATGTGCCCCGGAATGTGCTCGGGGGTTTGCAAGCATCATGATCGGCCTCCAGCACCCAGAACGTATAGTGAACATACAGGTTGCGGAAGCGTATTTTGCTGTCGAAAACCACGACAACAACCAAAGCTGAACGGGATCAGCCGCCTAGAATAAGAAATGAAACCGGGCTGTCAGCATCCTGCCGGAACCGCAGAATCTGGATGCGGCCACATCCTGCAGCGCTGCTCATGCCCCCTGCGAGGAAGCGATCCGCGAACTCGCCGCCACAACAAACACCATTGCCGCAACCCCCAGAAAGGCGACCGGCAGGCTGGTCGCGCGGGCCACCAGGCCGATCAGCGCAGGTCCGGTCAGGATGCCTGAAAAGCCGAGCGTGCTTGCCGCCGCGACCGCCAGGTTCGCCGGCATCGCCTGCTGCCGCCCCAGCACCGAGAACAGCACCGGCACGATGTTGGAGGAGCCCAGCCCCACCATGCCGAAGCCGACCAGCGCGGCAGCCGTCGGCGGCGCGACCACAGCGACGATCAAACCCGTGGCGGCGCACGAGGCACCGACCGCCAGCACCCTGCGGCCGCCGATTCGTTGCACAACGCGATCGCCCGTGAGTCGGCCGACCGACATCGCGACCGCAAACACCGCATAGCCCGATCCGGCACTGGAACGGCTCATTCCGTGCAGCGTGGTCAGCACGATGGCGCTCCAGTCCAGCATGGCGCCTTCGGCCAGAAAGATGATGAAGCACAGGACCCCGATGAACAGCACCACCTTGCGGGGCAACGCAAACAAGGCGGTCCGGTCACCGCCTGCATGGGAAAGCAGGTGCCTTTCACACGCGAACAACAATCCCGACATCGCCGCAACGGCGCACAGCGTGGCCGACAAAGGCGAAAATCCGGCCCACAGCAACGCCGTCATGCCGCCCGACCCGATAATGCCGCCAATGCTGAACATCCCGTGGAACCCCGACATCAGGGCACGGCCGGATGCTTGTTCCACGATCACCGCCTGCACGTTGATGCCCACGCACAAGCCGCCGAAACCGCCTCCGAACACCGCAAGCGCCCCGGCAAGCAGAGAAACCTGTGCGACCGTCGCAAGCAACGGCAACGACACCGCAACGAGCAAGCCCATGCCTATGATCACCCGCCGGCAGCCCAGCCGGGCCGTAAGTGCTCCGGCCAGAGGCATGGTCGCCATGGAACCAAGCCCCAAGCACAGCAGCAGCAGGCCCAACGTCGCCTCGTCGAGGTGAAGGCGGTCCCTCGCATACGGCACCAAAGGCGCCCAGCACGCCATGCCGAAGCCCGTGAGCAGGAACGCGGCACGGGTGGAACGCCGTTCAACAAGGCCGGGCAGGCGCCCCGTCGCCGGCTTCGATGCTTGCATTGCGGTGAGTTCCCGAGATGAGCGCAGCGCCACGCACCGTTGCGCACCAGCTTCGGGGAATGTCGCAACAGGAACCAGGATCCGCAACAGCGGCCGGGCGATCCGGCTGCTGCAAGTTCGTCGTGCTCGCCTCCGACGTTGGAAGCCATCCGGCGTCCGCCTGTTGCCCGCGGTGTTGCTCGAGGTCGAGGCCGGAACCCGGCACGCGCCGGTCGGCGAGCCCGCCATCCGCCAGCCGCGCATAGCCCCCGGCGCCCCTACCCGGCCTATGGAAATGGCCTAGAGTTGGCGGCTGGTCCGGGCAAGCCGGATCGTTTTGGATCGCTCACATGACACAGCCGGCGACGTTCGGGTTGCCTTCCGACCGGGGAGGCAAGGATCTCGGGATCTTCATGCCGGTCGCCAACGGGGGCTGGATCCTGTCCTCCACCACGCCGACGATCGACGGATCATACGAGCATAACCGGCGCATCGCCCTGCTCGCCGAGGAGATCGGCCTCGACTTCATCATGTCGATGGCCAAGTTCCGCGGCTATGGCGGCGCCACCGACCATTGGCGCACCTCGCTCGACAGCCTGGTGCTGATGTCCGCGCTGGCGGCGCAGACCAACCGGATCAAGATCTGGACCACCTTCCATGCGCTGCTGCACAACCCGGCGGTGGCGGCCAAGATGATCGCGACGCTCGACCAGGTGAGCCACGGCCGCGTCGGCCTCAACGTCGTGCCTGGCGCCTTTCGTGGCGAGTTCGAGCAGATGGGAGCCTGGCCCGCCGATATCAGCCACGATGAGCGCTACGAGCTCGCCACCGAATGGATCCGCGCGGTCAAGCGGCTCTGGACCGAGCCGTCGGTCACCCAGAAAGGCCGCTACTTCACCCTGCAGGATTGCCACTCCGACCCGAAGCCGCTGCAGCGCCCGCGTCCGTTCATCGTCGCCGCCGGCATGTCCGAGCGCGGCCTGCGCTTCACCGTCGAGGAAACCGACGCGATCTTCATCGGCGGCCGCGACGATGCCGAACTGCGGCAGGTCAGCCTGCGCGCCAAGCAGATGGCGCACGCGGCGGGACGCAGCCTGCGCACCTATGCGATGCTGATCCTGGTTGCCGAGAACAGCGACGCGGAGGCGGAGGCAACCCTGCGCCGGTTCCGCGACGGCTTCGACGAGGCGGCGTTCCGGGGCATGCTTCGCTCCTACGGCATGATCGACGCCGAGCTCGGCGCAGAGAACGCCTTCACCGCGCGTGCCCGTTCCGCGATCATGGCGCCGCACGCCGCCGGCAGTCCCGACAGCATCATGCGCCGGATGGCCGACCTGCTGGAGCACGCGGCACTGGACGGCATGATGCTGATCTTTCCCGACTACGAGGACGGATTGCGCCGGTTCGCAGGCACGCTGCTGCCAGCACTGCGCGCGCGCTTCGCGGCAAGACCCTGAACCCCCATGTGCGCGGAGCATCCACCGTGGCAGTGATCGACGCGTGGGTCGGGCCGGCGCCTGGTGCGTCCACCGGCCGGCGCCCGGATCCGGCGGCGGGCTGAACCGGGATGCGGAGCCGGCGCTGGCTGCGCTCGTTCGGTGTCGGACTGGCCCTGGTGTCCGGCACGGCGGCGCTCGCCCTGCTGCTGCTGCCGCTGATGCTCGTGCTGCGGATGGTGCTGTTCGACAGCACGGCGCACGGCGTGCTCGTGCTGCTTGGAGTGCTGCTGGGATGGCTGCAGGACTTCCTGCTGGCCGGAGCCGCAGGCGGCAGCCTTGCGCCGTTCCCGGCCATCGCCTTCCACCCGCTGCGGGTCGCGGCCGGCTCGATCGCATGCGCCGCGCCATGCGCGGCCGGGCTGCTTGTGCTGCTGGCCCGGTGGCCGGCGCGCGGGTCCTGGTGGTGGGTCGTGCTGCTGTGGAGCATCGCCGCACTCCTCGGCGGCAAGGCGGCGGCAGCGGCGCTGCTGCCGGGATTGCTGGTGGCAGGGCTGTTCGCCTCGGGGATCGCGGAACCACGCGCTTGATGCGTTTGCGCAACAAGATCGTGCGCATCGTTTCTTAACCGTAATTTAACCGGCGTATTATCACGAGCGCGTGATACGGAGCGGCCGTCCCCGTCCGGGGCCGCAACACCCCTGCTCCCTCCAAGGAATCGACCGCCGTGGCTTTTCGTCGAAACCAGATGCGCCTGCTCACCATCCATTTCGCGCTGTTCCAGTCCGGAGCCTCGCTCGCCGGCGGCTTCATCGGCGCCTATCTGCTCACCTGCGGCTTCAGCCTGCCCGCAGCCCTCGCCGCTTATGCGCTGTATCTCGCACTCCGCTCGTGCCTGCGCTTCGCATCGCTCGAAGTGGTGCGCCGGGTCGGCTTTAAGCGGGCGCTGGTGTTCGGCACCGCCATTGTCGCCTTGCAGTTCCTGCCGCTGATGCATGCCGAGCATCGCTGCTGCCTGATGGCCTGGATGGTGTGCGTGGCGCTCGGCGAGTCGCTGTATTGGCCGGTCTACCATGCCGCGGTCGCGGTGAGCGGCGACCCCGAAAGCCGTGGCCGCCAGATCGCGCTGCGAACCACCATCTCGACGCTGATCAGCGTGCTGGCGCCGCTGTCCGGCGCCTGCCTGCTTACCCGCTTCGGCCCCGCCGCGGATTTCGGCATCGCCAGCAGCCTGACGCTGCTCGCGGCCCTGCCGCTGGCGGTGCTGAGTGCGGCGCCCGCAGGGCCGGTGCCCGCC
>CAXUNX010000207.1:0-4943 GCA_964252545.1 uncultured Acetobacteraceae bacterium
GAATGGACCGAGCTGGTCCTGCTTCGGGCCACCGGCTCGCCGCCCGAGCAGGGCGTGGTGCTGGCGCGACTGCAATCCGGCAGGATGACCGGAATGATCGTGGCGGTGGGCACGTCGGTGGCCGCCGCCAACACGCCGCTGCCGATCGCTGCCTGCCTGGATCCCACCGGACGGCCGGTGCACGACCTTACCCCGGCCAACGGCCGCGACCCCGCCCTGCAGGAATGCTGGTCGGTGCGCCGCATCGCCGCCGCCGATCTCGTCAACCCGGACCGCAATCCGCTGGAGGCCGCGGCCCTGGGGCGCCTCGGCAAGCTCGACGTTTCGGTGCCGACGCATGTGGTGGCGGCGCATTACTTCCGGCACGACGATCAGGGGCTGCTCGTGGTCACGATCATGCTGCCCGATCCGACGCAAAGCGACAGCCTGATGCGCCGCACCGAGAGCTGGACGGGCCGCTGGGTGCCGCTGCTGCACCGCGGCTTCGACGCGCAGCTATCGGCGGCCAATATCACGGCGACCCTGGCCCGCGATCCGGCGATGCCGGCAGCCGCAACGAAAGCGGGAACACGGCTGCCTTGAGCGATGCCGCCTCGCTGGCGCGGTACCGCAGCCGGGGGCTGTGCTTGACCCGGCTGTGATGCCGCCGGTAGCTTCGGGCAACATCGGGCTTCTGAAGAACCCGCTTGCAGGGAGAAGGCAGCATGGGCGGGGAGGTCGTCCTGCTGCGGGCGGAGCGGCTTTCGAAGCGGTTCGGCCCGGTGCAGGTGCTGTTCGACATCTCGCTGGAACTGCGCGCGGGCGAGGTGCACGCCCTGATCGGCGAGAACGGCGCCGGTAAGTCGACCCTGATGAAGATCCTGTCCGGAACCCTGCCGCCAACCAGCGGGGTGCTGTCGCTCGACGGACGCGACGTCACGTTCGGATCAAGCGAGGCCGCGGAAGCCCACGGCATCGTGCTGATCCACCAGGAGTTCAACCTGGCCGAGGATCTGCCGGTTCACGCCAACATCTTTCTCGGCCGCGAGATCAGGCGCGGCCCGCTGCTGGCACTCGCCGCCATGCGCGAGCGCACGCGGGCGCTGCTCGCGGAGCTCGAAACCTCCATCAGCCCGGACAGCCGGGTGCGCGACCTCGCGGTGGCGGACAAGCAGATGGTGGAGATCGCCAAGGCGCTGGCGCGCGATGCGCGCATCCTGATCCTCGACGAGCCCACCGCGGTTCTGACCGAACGCGAGGCGCGCGTGCTGTTTCGCCGGATCGAGCGCCTGCGCGCCGGGGGTGCTGCCATCCTCTACACCTCGCACAAGCTCGACGAGGTGCGCGCGATCGCCAACCGGGTCACCGTGCTGCGCGACGGCCGGCTCGTGAAGACCGCAACCGCGGCCTCGCTCAGCGAAGGCGAGATGGCCCGGCTGATGGTGGGGCGCGAGGTTTCCGAGCTGTTCCCGGCCAAGCAGGCTGCGCCGTCTTCCGACATCGTGCTGGAGGTGGAAGGATGGTTCGTGCCGGGCGCGGTTCACGGCGTGGCGTTCCGCCTCAGGCGCGGCGAGATCCTCGGCTTCGGCGGACTGATCGGAGCCGGACGCACCGAGCTGATGGAAGGGCTGGTGGGCCTGCGCGCGTCGCAGGGCCAAATCCGGATCGGCGGCAGGCCGGTCCGGATCCGCAATCCCGGCGACGCGAAGCGGCTCGGCCTCGCCTATCTCACCGAGGACCGCAAGAACCGCGGCCTGCTGCTCGCCAGGCCGATGCGGCCGAACCTGACGCTGCTGGGGCTCGAGCGCTTCGCGAGGCCGTTGATCGACCGGGCGGCGGAGCAACGAGCACTCGACCGGGCGATCAGCGAATGGGACATCCGGGCGCCGCGGCGCGAGGCGGCCGTCGGCGACCTGTCGGGCGGCAACCAGCAGAAGCTGCTGCTGGCAAAGACCATGCTGATCGAGCCCGATATCGTCATCATCGACGAGCCGACCCGCGGCATCGATATCGGCACGCGCCAGCAGATCTACGGCTTCGTCGCCCGGCTCGCGGCACTCGGCAAAAGCATCATCGTGGTCTCTTCCGAGATGGCCGAGCTGATCGGGCTTTGCCACCGGGTCGTCGTGATGCGCGGCGGCCGCATCGCAGGCGAGCTCGAAGGCCGCGACATCGAGGAGCACGCCATCCTGCGCCTGGCGATGGGGCTCGACGGTCCCGGGAGAGAACCCGCAGGGCCGGTGCGTCACGCAGCCGACGAGAGCCATGTCCACGAGCATTGAGCGGGCGCCGGGGCGTCTGCGGCGCCTCGACCTGCACCTGCTCGGGCCGCTGCTGGCGCTGATCCTGCTGGGGCTGCTGGGCGCCTCGCTGAACACCAGTTTTCTCAGCCCTGCCAACATCGGCAACGTGCTGGCCCGCTCCTCCTTCATCGGCATCATCGCGGTGGGTGCCACCTTCGTGATCACCTCCGGCGGGCTCGACCTGTCGGTCGGCTCGATGGCGGCGTTCATCGCCGGGATGATGATCCTGATCATCAACGCGCTGGTGCCGGGTTGGGGCGTCGGCTGGAGCGTGGTGCTGGCGGGAATGGCGGCGGCTCTGGTTCTGGGCGCCGCCGCCGGCCTCGCCAACGGGCTGCTGGTGACGCGCGGCCGGATCGAGGCCTTCATCGTCACCCTCGGCACCATGGGCATCTTCCGCTCCCTGGTGACGTTTCTTGCCAACGGCGGCACGCTGTCGCTCAACTTCGACGTGCGCGAAATCTACCGGCCGGTCTATTACGGCGGGGTCGCCGGCATCCCATGGCCGATCATCGTGTTCGCGCTGACGGCGGCTGCGGGCGAGCTGGTGATGCGGCGCACCCGCTTCGGCCGGCACTGTGCCGCGATCGGATCCAACGAGCAGGTGGCGCGCTATTCGGCGATCCACGTCGATCGCGTGCGCCTGCTCACCTATGTGCTGCAGGGGGTGCTGGTGGGGGTTGCCACCCTGCTCTACGTGCCACGGCTCGGCTCGGCGTCCAGCACCACCGGCGTGCTGTGGGAGCTCGAGGCGATCGCCGCGGTGATCATCGGCGGCACCACCCTGCGCGGCGGCTATGGACGGGTCTGGGGCACGGTGATCGGCGTGGTCATCCTCAGCCTGATCGACAACATCCTCAACCTCACCAACATCGTCAGCCCCTACCTCAACGGCGCCTTCCAGGGCGTCATCATCATCCTCGCCGTGCTGCTGCAGCGCAGCCGCAAGGCGGCTTCGTGACCAACCAGGGAGAAAGCCGGTGCGCAGACATCTCGCCATGCTTGCAACGATCGCAGCCTTCGCCGGCGTCCCGCCCGACGGCCCCGCCGATGCGCAGAACCGGAGCTTCACCATCGGGATTTCGGTGCCTGCCGCCGACCATGGCTGGACCGGCGGCATCGACTATTTCGCGCAGGCGGCGATCGCGCGCCTCGGCAAGACCTATCCGAACCTGAAATTCGTTCTCGCCACCGCCGCTGACGCCGGCAAGCAGGCCTCGGACCTGGAAGACATGCTGGCCACCCGCAACATCGATGCGCTGGTGATCCTGCCCACCGATTCCGATCCGATGACCTCGCCGATCAAGCGGGTGAAGTCGGCCGGGAAGTTCGTCACCGTGGTTGACCGCAAGCTTTCGCAGTCGGGGATCGAGGATCTCTATGTCGCCGGCGACAATCCCGGGCTTGGGCGCACCGCGGGCGAATATTTCCGCGCCCGCCTCGGAGGCGGCGGCAAGATCGTGATCCTGCGCGGCCTGCCCATCCCGATCGACAAGGAGCGCGTCGACGCCTTCAACGCGGCGATCGCAGGCTCGAGCATCCAGGTGCTGGGCAGCCAGTACGCGAACTGGAACCGCGATGACGGCTTCAAGGTGATGCAGGATTTCCTGTCGCGCTTTCCCCACATCGACGCGGTCTGGGCGCAGGACGACGACACCGCGATCGGCGCCATCGAGGCGATCAAGCAGGCACACCGGCAGAACCAGATGTGGGTGGTCGGCGGCGCCGGCATGAAGCAGACGATCAAGCAGGTGATGGACGGAAGCGCTTTGGTGCCGATCGATGTCGGCTACGACCCCGGCATGATCGGAACGGCAATCGAAATGACCGCGCTGCGCTTTGTGGGCGGCGTGCCGGTGCGCGGCCGCTTCATTATCCGCTCGCCGCTGATCACCAAGGCGAACGCCGCAGAGTTCTACCATCCCGATTCGCCCTATTGAGCGCACCGGCACAGCGGCTCTCCCGCTGGAAGGTTTGAACCCCGCACCCCCGACCGGGATCGTCGGGGATCGCCCTCGATGCGGTCAGACCACGGCGCTCGGCAGCGGCAGGCCGGCGAAGAACGCCTCGAGGTTGGCGAGCATCAGGTTGCCCATCGCTTGGCGGGTTTCCTCCGTGGCGCTTCCGACATGGGGAGCGAGCGCCACATGCGGCAGCGCCAGCAGGGCCTCCGGCACGTTCGGCTCGTCGGCGAACACGTCGAGGCCGGCGCCGCCGAGCCGGTGCTCGACCAGTGCCTCGACCAGCGCCGGCTCGTCGATGATCGAGCCGCGGGCGACGTTCACCAGCACGCCGTCCGGCCCCAGCGCCTGCAGCACCGCGCGGTCGATCAGCCCCCTGGTCTCGGCAGAAGCGGAGGTGGCGATGAACAGCACGTCCGACGCTGCGGCCAGCGCCTCGATATCGGCGTGATAGGTGTGCGCGGTCTGCTTGGGACGCGGGCCGGTATAGGCGATGCTGCCGCCGAACCCCGCCAGCCGCTCGGCGATCGCCAGGCCGATCCGCCCGAGGCCTACGATGCCGTAGCGCAGCCCCGAGGCGCGCCGCGCGAGCGGCGGCTGCGCGTCGGGCCACCGCCCGTCGCGCACATGCCGCTCGACCGCAGGCAGCCGCCGCATCACGTTGAGCACTTCGCCGGTCAGCTCCGGGTCGAGCGACGAG
>CAXUNX010000208.1:0-4908 GCA_964252545.1 uncultured Acetobacteraceae bacterium
ACAACAACCCGCGGCTGCCGCTGGCCGACCTGCCGGCGATCCGCACCAGGCGCGGCGCGATCGTGCCGCGCTCGCCCGGGCAGGCCGGCTACATGGAGATGCTGGCCAGCCACGAGATGGTGTTCGGGATCGGGCCGGCCGGCACCGGCAAGACCTATCTCGCGGTGGCGCAGGCGGTGGCGATGCTGCAGGCCAACCAGGTCGACCGCATCGTGCTGTCGCGTCCGGCGGTCGAGGCGGGCGAACGGCTCGGCTTCCTGCCCGGCGACCTGAAGGAGAAGATCGATCCCTATCTGCGCCCGCTTTATGACGCGCTGCACGACATGATGCCGGGCGACCAGGTGGTCAGGCGGATGGCCACGGGAGAGATCGAGGTGGCACCGCTCGCCTTCATGCGCGGCCGTACGCTGGCCCACGCGTTCGTTATCCTGGACGAGGCGCAGAACACCACGCCCGCGCAGATGAAGATGTTCCTGACCCGCATGGGATCGGGCACACGCATGGCGATCAACGGCGATCTGAGCCAGATCGACCTTCCGGCCGGGATCGGCAGCGGGCTGCGCAAGGCGGTCGAGACGCTCGACGGACTGCCCGGGATCGGCTTCGCCCATTTCGGCAGCCGCGACGTGGTGCGCCACCCGCTGGTCGCCGCCATCGTGGACGCCTACGATCAGCGGGCGGCGGCTGAACGGGACTCTTCCCGGAACAGGACGCGCCGGGAGCACGATGGAACCTCGAAGTAGGTCCTCCCATACGGGAGGCAAACAGGTTGACGCGGAAATCCTGGTGATGGATCCGCGGTGGCGTCGGCTGGTGCCCAGCGTCGTGCGCCTTGCGCGAAAGGCAGCCGAAGCCGGCGGCGGTGCTGGTGCTGTGATCCTGGAGCGCGATCTGCGCGTCCGCAGGCTCAACGCCCGTCACCGTGGCCGCAACAAACCGACCAACGTGCTGACCTTCGAGAACCCGCCCGGGATCGGCGGCGGCGATATCGTGCTGGGGCTCGAGACGGTGCGGCGCGAAGCGCTCGAGGCCGGTCGCAAGCCCGCACACCATCTTGCACATCTTGTTGTGCATGGCGTCCTGCATCTGCGCGGCCACGACCATCACCGCGCAGGCGAGGCGAGGCGGATGGAAATGCGCGAAGCACGTATCCTGCACCGGCTTGGCGTGCCCAACCCCTGGAAATCCAGCCGTCCGCGAGATCGAGCATGAGCGGCATCTCTGAGCGCGACGAGGCCAGCGTTCCCGAGCCAGGCGGCCGATCGCCGCGACGCGGGCTGATCTCGTTCTTCGGACGACGCAGGGCCGAACAGGGCAGGCTGCGCTCGTCGATCGCGGCCCTGGTGCAGGAAGCCGCCGAGGCGCCGGACAATCCGGACGAGGCGCCAGAGCTCGACCGCCAGGAACGCTCGTTGATCGCCAACGTGCTCCGCTTGCGCGGCATCACCGCCGACGACGTGATGGTGCCGCGCGCGGATATTGTCGCCATGCCGGCGGCGATCCAGCTTGAAGACGCGCTCGGCCTGCTCCGGCGCGAGAACCATTCGCGGCTGCCGGTCTATGGCGAGCAGCTCGACGACGTGCTCGGCATGGTGCACATCAAGGACCTGATGGCCTTCTCGGGCGAGCCGCAGCATTTCCGGCTAGAATCCATCCTTCGCCAGCCATTGATGATCGCCCCCCAGATGCCGGTGCTCGATCTGCTGCTGCAGATGCGCCAGCGGCGCATCCACCTGGCCCTGGTGATCGACGAGTATGGCGGCGTGGACGGGCTGGTCACGATCGAGGATCTTGTGGAGACCATCGTCGGCGACATCGCCGACGAGCACGACGAGCCGGCGAGCGCCCTGCTGGTGCAGCGTCACGACGGCACGTTCGACATCGATGCGCGGCTGGAGATCGAGGATTTCGAAGCCAAGTTCGGGCCGGTGCTGACCGAGGAAGAGCATCAGAGCGACATCGACACCGTGGGCGGCCTGGTGTTCATGCTGGCCGGACACGTGCCCACCCGTGGCGAGATCCTCACCCATCCGAGCGGCATCGAGTTCCGCGTGCTGGACGCCGATGCGCGGCATATCCGCAAGGTGCGCATCACCCGGCCCGAACCACCGCCGCCCGAGCCCGAGATGGCGGCACAGCCGCAACCCTGAAGGCGCGGCAGGCGTGCGTTAACCTCCCGGTCACCTGCCCGTGCCAAACTTCCGGCATGGCGGAAGTGCTTCCTTCGAGTGCCACCTCGCAGCCGCCGGCAGCCTCATCGGTGCCGCAGCCCAGACATGGCGGCGGGTTGTTCCACGAGCTGCTGTCCGATCTCAATCCGCTTCAATACATCCCCGTGGTCGGCACGATCTATCGGGCGGTCACCGGCGACCAGGGCAATCCCACGCTGCGCTTCGCAGCCTCGCTCGGCACCAGCTTCGCACTGGGCGGCCCGATCGGCATCGCGGTCACCGCCGGCGAGAAGCTGGCCGGCATCGATCCCGAGCGCATGGTGCTCAATGCCGCGAGGCACCTGTTTCATCTCGGCCACGCCGAAGCCGCGCCCGCAACCACCGCAGCACCGGCAACGCCCGCTCCATCACCGCAACCTGACGGCGCCGAGCGCGCGTTCGCGCTCGACGCCCGTGCGATGAGCGCGGACGATCTCAACGGGCTGGAGCTGCAGCGGCTGGAACAGCACCAGTTCGGCTGAGCGCCACGCGGAAACCCCGGATGCCCGGCCCGGCGTCCCGGCCTCGTGCCAAACCAAGCCTGACGCGGCCAACCACCCGCGCGCCCCGCCCTCGCTAGGCGGCGCCAGCCAGGGTCAGGCGGCTGCAACCTCGGGGCCGATCGTGTCGACGTGGAAGCTGCGGCCATAAACGCCAACAAAGCGCCAACCCAGGGTCAGCAGCAGGTTCGCCTCCGAAAGGCTCGAGACGGTCTGACGCGTTCCGCAGGGAAGCGTCAGGGTGATACGGTAGGTCATCGCACAACGCTCCTTTGCGTGCCGCGATGATCCGCCGGTTTGATTGATATTTCGTTACCGTCAGCCGTTCCTGGCTCCGCGGGTTTCGCGGAGCACAGGCCCTCAGGCTGGAACGGCGATACCGGGATCGTGGTCCAGGGCGTGCTCCAGTACGGCTCCGGCACTGTTGGATCTTGGATTCCAGAGCGCACGGGCCAGCGCATCGCGGAAGTCCGCGCGCATGGCGCTCCAGGCTTCGGGATTGGCTTCCTGCAGGAACCGGCTGGTTGCTCCGTCCGCCATCGTCGCCGCGAACACCAGCTCATACTGGGCATCGAAGCGCTGCGGCACCGTGCGCGCGAAGGCATGCAGGCAGGCGAGCCCGCGCGCGATCTCGGCCGCGCCGCGATAGCCGTGCGGCTTCATCCCGGCGATCCAGTCAGGATTGGCAAGGCGTCCGCGCACCACCCGCGCCACCTCCGCATGCAGGGGACGAAGCCTGGGCTGCTGCGGACGCGAGCTGTCGGCATGGTACAGCGCCGGCGCCGCTCCGAGCAGGGCGGCAGCGGCGGCATAGCCGCCCTCATGAGCCGCATAGTCCAGACCATCGAGCAGGTCGGTCTCCGCATGATCCTGGTGATGCAGCAGCGCCTGGGAGGCCACGACCCGTTCGGCGAAACCCGCCGCATCCTCAACCCCGTCGCGGCCTCGCCCATAGCCGGCGGAAGAGGCCGCGAGGTATGCCCGGCCGAGTTCGTCGCGGTGGGCGCCCCCCAGCAGCGCCTCGCCTCCGGCGCCGTGCGCGCCGGGTGCTGGACCGTAGATCCGGCACGGCGGCTGCCCGGCCTCGGCTTCCCGCGCCAGGGCTGCGAGCGGGTTGAGCTGCCTGTCCTCCTCGCGCGCGGCAATCAGCCGCACCGCCTCGTCGAACAGCGTCATCTGCGCCTCGAAGCAGTCGCGAAACAGGCCTGACACCCGCAACGTCACATCCACCCTGGGACGATCGAGCAGCGCACCCGGCACGATCTCGATCCCGCGCACCCGTCCGGACGCCTCGTCCCAGCGGGGCGCCGCACCCATCAGGATCAGCGCCAGCGCCAGATCCTCGCCGCCGGTACGCAGGCTCGTGCTGCTCCAGAGATCGATCACCAGGCTTTGCAGCCATTCACCCGTCTGCTGCCGGTGCTGCGTCAGCAGGAGCTCGGCCATGCGGCCGGCGAGCACCATCGCGGCCCTGGTCGGCACTGCCCGGGGGTCGATCGCGAACAGGTTGCGGCCGGTGGGAAGCACGTCGAGCCGCCCGCGGCTGGGAGCGCCCGCCGGACCCGGATCGATCCGGCGGCCGTCAAGGGCGGCCAGCAGCGCCTGCGCCTCGCGCTCGGCGCATTCGCCCAGGTTCCGCTCGAGGGTGGCAGGGTCGGCGTCCGGCGAGCCCGCCTTGATGCTGCCGGCCAGGGCCGCCGGATCGTGGGGTGGCGTCCCGAACACGTGCAGCCCGTCGCGGATCTGCAGATCCTTGACGTCACACAGCCATGCATCCAGCCGCGCCAGCGCCTCGTCCTCGTTTGCCGCGGCGCTGGCGCCGCTTTCCGCCAGCAGTCCGAGCGACTCCGCCCGCGCCAGGATGTCGCCGCGGAGCATGGCGCCGCGCCTGCGGTCGAGCCCGTCCGCGGCGGCATACTCGTCGATCAGCCGTTCAAGCTCGCCTGCCGCCCCACTCCCGGCCGATCGCATCACCGGCGTCAGATGGCCGATGATGACCGCGCCGAGGCGCCGCTTGGCGACCGCCGCCTCGCCGGGATTGTTGACGATGAACGGGTAGACGACCGGCAGGCCACGCAGCAGCGCGACCGGCCAGCATTCCTCGGACAACGCCGCCGCCTTGCCCGGGAGCCATTCCAGCGAGCCGTGGGTGCCGACATGCACCACCGCGTGCGCCTCCAGCCGGAGGCGCACGCGGT
>CAXUNX010000209.1:0-4892 GCA_964252545.1 uncultured Acetobacteraceae bacterium
GGTGATGGCGGCGCAGCGCGTGCCGCCGTCGGCGTTCAGCACATCGCAATCGACGGTCACAGTGATCTCGCCGAAACGCTGGCGATCCGCGACCGCACGGAGCGAGCGTCCGATCAGCCGCTGGATCTCCTGGGTGCGGCCGTTCTGCTTGCCGCGCGCGGCCTCCCGGTCGGCGCGGCGATGGGTCGCGCGCGGCAGCATGCCGTATTCGGCGGTGATCCAGCCGAGGCCGGTGTTGCGGAGGAACGGCGGCACCCGACCCTCGATCGAGGCGGCACAGAGCACGTGCGTGCCCCCCAGGCGGATCAGGCAGGAGCCTTCCGCGTGCCGCGCGAAGCCGGTCTCGAGCGAGACGGGCCTGAGCGCGTCGTGCGCCCGTCCGGAAGCGCGCATGTGGCAGAAACTCCTCAGCTGTGGCGCGGCGAGCGCATCGCGTTGACCGCGACGCCGCCCGCGCCACATCGTGACGGTAAGGAGACGCATGGATCCGCTCGCCTCGCCCAGGATGAACTTGCCGCCCGGCCTCGACCAGCGTTCCGCGGCCATCCTGCGGGAGATCGTCGAGCAATACGTCGAAACGGGCGATCCCGTCGGCAGCCGCACGCTGTCGCGCCGCCTGCCGATGCCGCTCTCGCCGGCCACCATCCGCAACGTGATGGCCGACCTCACCGACGCCGGGCTGCTGTTCGCGCCGCACACCTCGGCGGGACGGCTGCCGACCGAGAAGGGGCTGCGGCTGTTCGTGGACGGGCTGCTGCAGTTCGGCAGCCTGTCGGACGACGAGCGCGAGACCATCGTGCGGGCGCTCGAGGCGCGCGGCCGCTCGCTGCAGGACACGCTGTCGGATGCCTCGGCGATGCTGTCCGGCCTGTCGGCGGCGGCGGGGCTGGTGCTGGCGCCGAAGACCGACGGGCTGCTGAAGCATATCGAGTTCGTGGCCCTGGGGTCGGGACGGGCGCTGGTGATCCTGGTGGGCGCCGACGGCCAGGTGGAGAACCGGGTGATCGAGACGCCGCCCGGGCTGCCGCCTTCGGCGCTGGTGGAGGCCGGCAACTACCTCAACGCGCGCCTGTCCGGCCTGTCGCTCGGCGAGCTGCGCCGGCACGTGACCGACGAGATGGCCGACAACCGGACCGAGCTCGATCATCTTTCCGCCAGCGTGGTGGAGACCGGGCTCGCCACCTGGACCGGCGAGGGCCGCGGCGGCTCGCTGATCGTGCGCGGCCAGGCCCGCCTGCTGGCGGACGTGACCCAGATCGAGCGCATCTCCACCATCCAGATGCTGTTCGACCGCCTGGAAACCCAGGAAACCATGCTGCGGCTGCTCGATCTCGCCGAGCAGTCCGACGGGGTGCGGATCTTCATCGGCTCGGAGAGCGGGCTGTTCGGGGTGTCCGGCGTGTCGATGGTGGTGGCGCCGGCCCGCAACGAGGCCAACCGCATCGTCGGCGCCATCGGGGTGATCGGCCCGACCCGGCTGAACTACGGCCGGATCATCCCGGTGGTCGACTACACCGCCCGGGTGATCGGCCGGCTGCTCGGATAGGGTGCCCCCAAGGTTCTGATCGGGCGCTACCAGGAGCCGCAGCGGGCCTCGTCGAGCCCGGAGCGCCCGGCGGTGCGGATCAGGTGCAGCCGCATGTAGTAGGCGGCGCTGTCGGGATCATGCAGCTCCAGCGCCTTGAGCACGTTCTCGTGCTCCACCGTCGGCTCCCAGCGACGCCCCGGCTCGCCCAGCGGCACCAGGTGACTGGCCAGCATGGTTTTCTGCAGCGTCTCGTGGATGTGCATCAGAACGCCGTTGCGGCTCGCGCCGATGATGATGCGGTGCAGCACCAGGTCGAGCTGTGCTGCTCGATCGAGATCCTGGCCGCGGAGCGCGGTGCGCATCTCGTCGTTGCACCGGCGCAGTTGCTGCAACTGCTCGCTGGTGACCTGTCCGGCCGCAAGGCGTGCCGCATAGGTTTCAAGCAGCAGGCGGGTCTGGAACACGTCCTCCAGCGTGTACTGGTCCAGGCGGGTGATCGCGAGCGGCGGCCCGGGCGGGGGCTCCGCGCACACGGTCGCGCCGCGGCCGGGTTCGATCCGGATCAGCCCGGTGGTTTCCAGCACACTCAGCGCCTCGCGCAGCGACGCGCGGCTGATGTTGAGCGTGCTCGACAACAGGCGCTGCGACGGCAGCTTGTCGCCGGCCCTGACCACGCCGTCCCTGATCATCTGCCGGATCTGGCGCACCACCAGTTGCGGAACCGCTTCGCGGTCCGTGAGCCTTTCTCCAGGTCGCGCCGCCCCGGCCGATCTGTGCAGCACCGGTCCCGATCCTAGATCATCACGTCCCCGCCGTTCGGAGACAGGGTCTGGCCGACGTAGAAGGATCCGCCCGCCGAGGCAAGCAGCAACGCCGTGGGCGCGATCTCCTCCACCGTGCCGAAGCGGCGCACCGGCATCTCCCGGCGCTTCATCTCGTGCCATTCGGCGCTGAGCCCCGCCAGCAGGTCGGTCTCCACCGGGCCGGGCGCGATCGCGTTCACCAGCACGCCGTGCGGCGCACCTTCCAGCGCCAGCGCGCGGGTGAAGCCGATGATGCCGGCCTTGGCGGCGCAGTAATGCGCAAGGCCAGGCGATCCCTTGTAGGCGAGCTGGGAAGCGATGTTGATGATCCGCCCGCGGCCGCGCGCCAGCATCCCGGCGAACACCCCGTGGGTGACCAGGAAGGTGCCACGCAGATGCACCGCGATCATCCGGTCCCAGGCGCCCGCGGTCATCGCCGGGAACGCCACCTCGCCGCCGATGCCGGCGCAGTTCACGAGGATGTCCACCGGACCGAGCCGGTCTGCGGCCCAGCCCAGCATGCGCGCGACGGCGTCCTCGTCCGACACGTCGCATTCCAGATGCGACGCCGTGGAACCCGCATCGGACAGCTTCCGGACCAGCCTGTCCGCCCGCTCATTGTCACCGACATGGCAGAACGCGACGGCGGCGCCGCTGCCGGCGAAGAGTTCGACGATCGAGGCGCCGATGCCCCGGCTGCCGCCTGTCACCAGCGCCTTGCGGCCTTCCAGAGCGCCCTGCATGGCATGTTCCCCTGTTTGTGGTCCGGTTGGATCTATGGTCTGGCTGGATCCGGGGGCGCTCCCGGCTCGAGGCGCGCGCGCAGCCAGTCCGCATAGCCGGCGATGCCCTGCTCGAGACCGATGGCCGGCTCGAAGCCGAGGTCACGCCGGGCGGCGCTTGTATCGAACTCGGCCTGAAGATCGTCCAGCGGATCCGGCCCCGGCTCGAGTGCGATGTCGGCGCCGGGCAGAAGCTGGCGGACGATGCCGGCGAGGCCGCCCAGCGTGAGGAACCGTTCGCCGGTGATGGTGTAGGTGCGCCGCGGCAGCACCGGCGCACGCAGCGCCAGCACGAGCGCCCGGGCAGCGTCGTCGACATGCAGGTACTGCCTGGGGAAGTCGAGGCCCCAGGCGAGGCGCGTGCTGCGGCCCTGCAGCGCGTCCGTGATCATGGTCCGGATCACGCAGTCGGTGGTGCGTCCGGGGCCGTAGATCCAGGACAAGCGCAGTGCCACGCCGTCCACCCCGTGCTGCCGCGCATAGCCCTGGATCAAGGGCTCTATGGCGGCCTTGGTGGCGCCGTAGACGCTGCTCGGCGCCATGGCGACATCCTCGGTGACCGGGCCCGCGGGTGTGTGGCCATAGGCGCTGGTGGACGAGCAGCAGACGATGCGCGGGCATTGCCGGATCCGGGCCAGCTCGAGCAGGTTCACGGTGCCCATCACGTTGACGGCGACCAGGCGATACGGGTTGTCGATGCCTACCATCGGCCCGGAGAACGCGCCGCAATGGATGATGCCGTGGATCGGACCGTCGGCGGTGATGGCATGCAGGCGGTGGATGTCGGTGAGGTCCGCCAGCAGCAGGCCCGGCTGCCCGCCGGAGCCGGCGACCAGGTCGGTGGCGATGACCCGATCTCCCTCGCCTTGCAGGTGATCGCACACCGCCCGGCCGATCAGGCCTGCGGCACCGGTCACCAGGATGGTCTGCTTCATGCGCTGTGCTCCGGAACCGGATGCGACGGCACCGGGCGCCCCGAGCGGCGGCTGGCGGACCATTCGATCGGCAGCTCGGCTGCCAGCAGCGTACGGGTGTATGGCTGCTGCGGATGGGCGAAGATCGCCTCGGTCTCGCCCCGCTCGACGATGCGGCCGCGATGGAGCACCACCACGTTGTGCGCCAGCGAGCGCACCGAGTTCAGGTCGTGCGTGATGAACAAGGCGGAAAGCCCCATGCGCGCCTGCAGCGAGCGGATCAGGTCGATGATCTGGGCGCGGACGCGGATATCGAGCGCGGTGGTGGGCTCGTCGAACACCACGAACTCCGGCTCGGTGGCCAGCGCCCGGGCGATGCCGATCCGCTTCTGCTCGCCGGCGGTGAGCTCATGCGGGTAGGCCCGCGCCAGGCCGCGCGGGAGCTGCACCATCTCCAGCAGCTGCTCGACCCGGTGCAGCCGCTGCTGCCGCGAGCGGTGGCCGAGCAGGCCGAGCGGTTCGGACACCAGGTCGAGCACGCGCCAGCGCGGATTGAGCGCCACGTAGGGCTCCTGGAACACCATCTGCATGCGCCGGCGCAGCGGCCTGAACCGACGCGGCTCAAGCGCTGCGATCTCCTGGCCGTTGAAGCGGATGGAGCCGCCGGTGGGTGCCAGCAGCCGGAGCAGGCATTGCCCGATCGTGGTCTTGCCCGAGCCGCTCTCGCCGACCAGCGCCAGCGTTTCTCCCCGCTCCAACGAAAAGCTCACATCGTCCACCGCGCGCACCGGCGGCTGCGCGCCGCCCATGGGGAACAGCTTGAGCAGATGCTCGACCACCAGCAGCTTTTCGCCGGCCCCGGCCC
>CAXUNX010000210.1:0-3756 GCA_964252545.1 uncultured Acetobacteraceae bacterium
CGCCGGCGCTGACCGCGGCCAGCACGTCGTGCCGCGCCCCTTCGCCGCGCAGCAGCACGCGCAGCCGCTCGGCGATGAAGCCCGGCAGCAGTGCGAGCTCGGGTGCTGTGCGCAGGGGATCGGGCAACGCCTCGGCCGCGAACCCGAGCAAGCCGAACAGGTCGAGCCTGAGCCGGTTGTCGCGGATGATCCGGATCACCCCCAGCGCCGCCCGGCGCAGCGCATACGGGTCGCCGGAGCCGCCCGGCTTCTCGCCGGCCGCAAAGAACCCGGCCAGACTGTCGAGCCGGTCGGCCAGTGCCACTGCCACCGAGACCGGGGCGCGCGGCGTCTGGTCGGCAGCACCCCGCGGCAGGTAGTGCTCGCGGATCGCGCGCGCGACCGCGTCCGCCTCGTTGTCGTGCCGGGCATAGTACTCGCCCATCACCCCCTGCAGCTCCGGGAACTCGCCCACCATGCCGGTGAGCAGGTCCGCCTTGGCCAGTTGCGCGGCACGCCCGGCTTCGGCGGGGTCCGCCCCCACCAGCGGTGCGATCCGCAGCGCCAGCCGGGTGATCCGCCCGGCGCGCTCGCCCTGGCTGCCGAGGCGGGCATGGAAGGTGACCGCATCCAGCCCGGGCAACCGCGCCTCGAGCGGTGCGGCGCGGTCGCCGTCCCAGAAATGCCGTGCGTCCGAGAAGCGCGCCCGGAGCACCCGCTCGTTGCCAGCCACCGTGAGCGCCCCGCCATCGCCGGGGATGAAGTTGGCAACAAACGCAAACCGCGGCGCAGGCTTGCCGTCGGCCTCGCGCAGCGCGAAATAGCGCTGGTTGACGCGCATGCTGACCTGCATCACCTCGGGCGGCAGGTCCATCAGTGCGGCGTCGATGCGTCCCAGCAGCGGCACCGGCCACTCCACCAGCCCCGACACCTCGTCGACCAGGCCCTCGTCGGCCACTACCGTCAGCTGCTCGGCGCGGGCCAGGCTGTTGATGCCTTCGCGGATCAGGGTGGCGCGGTCGGCCGCATCCACCAGCACGTGCCGCAGCCGCAGCTGCTGCTTCCAGGCGGCCACCCCGCCGCCCACCACGAAGCTGCCCGGCGAGATCAGCCGGTGGCCCTCGGACAGGTTGGCGGAGATCAGCCCGTGGCCGTCATCGGCGCCTGCCGCCAGGCTGAAACGCACCGGCTGGCCGTCCAGGATGCACAGGATGCGACGGAGCGGACGCACCCAGGTGAAGCTGCTGCCGGCGTCCCAGCGCATCGATTTGGGCCACGGGAACCGGCGCAGCAGGCCGGGCAGCAGGTTCTTGAGCAGAACCGCAGCCGGGACCTCCTCGTGCCGGCGCTCCAGGATCCAGAACCCGCCCTCGAGCCGGAGCGCCTCGCGAGCGGCGCCATGCTTGCGCAGGAACCCGTCGAGCGCCGCCTCGGGTGCTGCTTCGCGCGGGCCGCGCTCCTGGCTGGTGCGTCCCGGCACCGCCGCATCGAGGGTGGCCGACAAGGCGATCCGGCGCGGACCGGAGAAGGTCGCGGCGTCGCGCATGCCGAGCGGCGACAGCGCCTCGCCGAGCAGGCGGCCCAGCGCCTCGGCACCCGACGCCTGCATCCGCGCCGGGATCTCCTCGCTGAACAGCTCGATCAGGAACTCCGCCATCCGGCTCAGGCCTCGCCCGACAGCCAGGCTTCGCAGCAGCGCCGCGCCAGGTCGCGCACCCGGCCGATGAAGCTGGCGCGCTCGCTCACGCTGATGACGCCGCGCGCATCCAGCAGGTTGAACAGGTGGCTGGCCTTGAGGCACTGGTCGTAGGCCGGCTGGGCCATCCCGGCCTGCACCAGCGACAGGCACTCCCGCTCGGCATCGGCGAAGTGCCGCTGCAGCATCCCGGTGTCGGCGAGCTCGAAATTATGCCTGGAATATTCCCGCTCGGCGCGCAGGAAGATGTCGCCGTAGCGCAGCCCGCGGCCATCGTAGTCGAGATCGTACACCCGCTCGACGCCCTGGACGTACATCGCCAGCCGCTCGAGCCCATAGGTGAGCTCGGTGGAGGGAAGCTCGACCGCGATGCCGCCGACCTGCTGGAAATAGGTGAACTGGGTCACCTCCATGCCGTCGCACCACACCTCCCAGCCGAGCCCCCAGGCGCCGATGGTCGGGTTCTCCCAGTCATCCTCGACGAACCGGATGTCGTGCAGCTCCGGATCGATGCCGATGGCGCGGAAGCTGTCGAGCAGCAGCGCCTGGCTTTCGGGCGGGGTGGGCTTCAGCAGCACCTGGTACTGGTAGTAGTGCTGCAGCCGGTTCGGGTTCTCGCCGTAGCGTCCGTCCGCGGGCCTGCGGCAGGGCTGCACATAGGCCGCGCGCCAGGGACGCGCGCCGAGTGCTCGCAGGCTGGTGTGCGGCGACAGGGTGCCGGCACCCATCTCGATGTCGTAAGGTTGCAGGATCGCGCAGCCCTGGTTCGACCAGAACTCGTGCAGCCGGAGGATCAGCCCCTGGAAGCTCGGCGGCGGTTGCGCGCGCGACGGCCGCAGGCGGGAAGGGGAGGAGGCCGGCGCCATGGGCAGGCTTGCTTTCGGGATGGTGTGCGGGTCGGATCGGGGGCGGCACCATAGGGGGGTTGCGGCGCACGCCGCAAGAAACGGAGACACGCCATGAGCATCGACGGCCTCGACGACGACGCGATACGCGCGGTGCTGACCGGAACCCGGCGGATCGCCCTGGTTGGCGCCTCGAACAAGCCCGAGCGGCCTTCGTGGGGAGTGATGCGCTTCCTGCTTCAGCAGGGCTACGCGGTGACGCCGGTCAACCCTGGGCTTGCGGGCGGGCGCCTCCACGACCAGCCGGTGGTGGCCGGGCTTGGGGACGCAGCACCGCTCGACATGGTGGAGCTGTTCCGCGCTTCCGACCAGGTCGGGCCCGCCGTCGAGGAGGCGGTGCGGCTGGGTGCCCGCACGATCTGGATGCAGCTCGGCGTGGTCAACCAGGCGGCGGCCAGTCTCGCGCGGCAGGCCGGGCTCCGCGTGGTGATGGATCGCTGCCCGGTGATCGAGTGGGGGCGGCTGCTCCGACCGGTCGCCTGAAGCGGCCTGCTTGACGAGGGATGCGGCCGCCGCCACATCTTGGGCTCATCATTCGGATCATGCAGCCATGACCAACGAGGAACGCGACCTTATTGCTCGCTTCATCGCCCGGGTAGGCGGCCAGCCGCAGGCGGGCGGCGGCTTCGGCAGCAGCGTGCCGGCGACGCAGGCGGCATTGCCGCCGATCGATCCGGAAGCCGACCGCTTCATCGGCACCACCATGAACCAGTTCCCCGAGGCGCGCTACCGGATCACCCAGATGGCGGTGGTTCAGGAAGCAGCCCTTGCCGAAGCGCAGAACCGCATCCGCCGGCTGGAATGGGAGCTGCAGCAGGCCCAAGCGCAGGCACAGCAAAGCCAGCAGCAATCGCCGCGCGGCGCCGGGCTGTTCGGCGGGCTGTTCGGCGGGGGTGCCCGGCAGGCGCCGCCGCAGCAGGGCTACCCGCCGCAAGGCTATGCCCAGCAGCCGAACTACGCCGCCGGACCGCCGCCGCAGCCTTCCTACGCACCCGGCGTGCAGCCCGGCATGTTCCAGCGCCAGGGTTCGGGCTTTCTCGGCTCGGCGCTCACCACCGCGGCCGGCGTCGCCGGCGGCATGGTGGCGGGCAACGCATTGATGGGCCTGTTCGAGGGCGGCCATGGCGGCGGCGGGTTTGGCGGCGGTGGGTTCGGCGGCGGCGAAACCGTGGTCAA
>CAXUNX010000210.1:3766-4849 GCA_964252545.1 uncultured Acetobacteraceae bacterium
GGCGGTGGCGGCGGCGGAGATCCGTTCGCGGGGCAGGGAACCGACGTCGACCCGAACTTCGGTGGTGGCGGCGGCGATGCCGGCGGCTTCGATGGCGGTGGCTTCGACAGCGGCGGCGGCGGGTTCGACGACAGCAGCAGCTTCTGAACCTCGCGGCTCAGCGCCCGGGGCCAGCGTTCGAGATCAGCGTCCGGGGTCGAGCCGGATGCTGACTGGGCAATGGTCCGAGATCCGTTCCTTCATGGCGGCATCGGTTTCCCGGTACACCATCACCCTGAGGCTGTGCGGACGCACCCAGCGCCGTGCCGGGCCGCCCACCAGGATATGGTCGATGAACGCCTCGCCTCCCCAGCAGGGGCTGGCGTAGCCGGCGGTGGCGAGCGCCATCGGCGCCGCCTGCTCAAGCCCGTCCAAAAATCCGTCGCCCGCGGGCATGTTGCGGTTGAAGTCGCCCATCAGCACGAACCCCACCCCTTCCGCCCGCCGGGCGGCGAGCCATTGCTCCAGCACCGCGAGCTGCTGCTTGAGGGTGCGGCAGGCGCTGCTGCCGCGGCCTTGCAGCTTGTCGTCCCAGCATCCCGTCTTGAGGTGCACCACAAGCACCCGCAGCTGCTCGCCGTTGCGCGACAAGGTGACGTCGAGGCCGCTTCTGAGCGGATGGCTGGCCCCGGCGCCGTAGGTGTTGAGCGCGGTGAGGTCGGGGTTGCGGGTGACGGCGAAGTCGCGCCGCACCACCAGGCCCACCCGTTGCACCACGCTGTCATGGGTCATCTCGATGCGGTAGGTGTCGGGCGGAAAGATGCGGGCCGCGATCTCCGGCCCGTCCACCTCCTCGATGCCGATCAGGTCGGCGTCGAGCCGCGTCGCATAGCTGGCAAGCGTGCGGATATCCTCGGGCCGCTTGGGATGGGCGTCCTCCGGCAGCGACCCGTCATTGTCCGGGCGCAAGGTCAGCCATTCCATGTTCCAGGTCGCGATCTTGATGTCGCGCGCCCAGGCGGCGGCACCGCAGGGTATCGATAGCAGCAGCAGCAGTATCGCCGCGTCCCGGCAGGCGCGCACCGCGACCACCGAGGGCTCAGC
>CAXUNX010000211.1:0-4194 GCA_964252545.1 uncultured Acetobacteraceae bacterium
GCGCCCGCTGGTGCTGGCGGCGGTGCATCCGCATCCCGGCAACGCCGGCGCGGTGCGGCTGCTGCTCAAGCGCCGGGGTGGCGGCAAGGCGGACAGCGTGGCCGGCGGCAGGGCGAGCCGGTGAAGACGCTGCGCGTGGTGCTGGGCGACCAGCTTTCCGACAGCCTGCCCTCGCTGGCCGGACTCGATTGCGCCTCGGACCTCGTGCTGATGGCCGAGGTGCGCGACGAGTGCACCTATGTCCGCCACCACAAGAAGAAGATCGTGCTGGTGTTGTCGGCGATGCGTCATTTCGCGCAGCGCCTGCGCCAGCGCGGCGTCGTGGTCCGCTACGTAGCGCTCGACGATCCCGACAACACCCACTCACTCCGGGGCGAGGTGCTGCGGGCGGCGGCGGAGTTCGAGCCGGCGCGGATCATCGCCACCGAGCCCGGCGAGTGGCGGCTGCTCAGCGACATGTCGGGCTGGCAAGAGGCCACCGGCATCCCCACCGAGCTCGCCGACGACACCCGCTTCCTGTGCTCGCACCGGCAGTTCCGCCATTGGGCGGAAGGCCGGCGCGAACTGCGCATGGAGTTCTTCTACCGCGCCATGCGGCGCGGCCACGGGGTGCTGATGGACCAGGACCAGCCGGCCGGCGGGCGCTGGAACTTCGACGCCGAGAACCGCAAGCGCATGCCCGGCGGCGTGCAGCCGCCGCCGCCGCCGGGCTTCGCGCCGGATGCCATCACCGACGCGGTGGAGGCACTGGTGGGCCGGGAGTTTCCCGATCATTTCGGTGATCTTGCGGCGTTCGACCTGCCGGTGACGCACGAGCAGGCGGTGCTGGCGCTGGACTACTTCGTCACCGAGCGGCTCGCCTCGTTCGGCGACTGGCAGGACTTCATGCGCAGCGGCGATCCGGTGCTGTTCCATGCGCTGATCTCGACCTCGCTGAACACCGGCCTGCTCGACCCGCTGATGGCCTGCCGCGCGGCGGAAAGGGCGTGGCGCGACGGGATCGCGCCGTTGAACGCGGTGGAAGGCTTCGTCCGCCAGATCATCGGCTGGCGCGAATATGTTCGCGGCATCTACTGGCTGCGCATGCCCCAGTACGGCCGCCTGAACGCCCTGGGTGCCACGCGCCCGCTGCCCCGGTTCTATTGGGATGGCGCCACCCGGATGAACTGCATGGCGCAGGTGGTGCGCGACATCCGGGCCCACGCCTACGCGCACCACATCCAGCGGCTGATGATCACCGGCAACTTCGCGCTGATCGCGGGCCTCGATCCGGACGAGGTCGACGAATGGTACCTGATCGTGTTCGCCGACGCCTACCAATGGGTGGAGATGCCCAACGTGCGCGGCATGGCGCTGTTCGCCGATGGCGGGTTGATGGGCTCGAAGCCGTACGCCGCGTCGGGCGCCTATATCAACCGGATGAGCGATTATTGCGCCGGCTGCGCCTTTGACGTGAAAGCCTCCACCGGGCCGCGCGCGTGCCCGTTCAACTTCCTCTACTGGGACTTCATCGCCCGCCACCAGGACCGCGTGGCCGGCAACGGCCGCATGGCGATGCCGCTGCGCGGTCTGGCCCGCATGGACCCGGACCGCCTCGCCGCGATGCGCGACCAGGCGCGCGCGTTCCTCGACACGATGGATTGTGAGCCGGCAAGGGGCTCTGCCCCTTTGACCCCGGCAAAGGCGAGCCTTTGCAATCCGGGAGCTTGAGCGATTGCGATACGATAGTTTCCAGACCTACGATGTCTGGTTTACGATGTTGACCATAGCTTTGATGTCTTCGATCCTCGCGCCAGGAGCTAGTGCTTTCTCAAAGATACCGAAATGTTCTAAATTGTCGCTCCGCATCGAAGCAAGGCTGGTTTTGGGCCCGAGATACCATCTTCCTCTTAAGATGAAGTAGATTTCGAGAGCTTCCTTTAAGAGCCAATGCAGCCGATAATTTCCCTCAACGTCGCCCTTCTGAGAACGGGAAAGCATTTTCTCCAGCCAAAGGCGCGTACTCTGTAGATCACTTTGCTCCAGCAATTTCGGGCCTGACGAGAACATATCTTTAACGTCGGCGAGGAGCTCGTCTCCTTCTTTGTCGTTTTGAAAGAGAACTCGTCCGTCATGGATCCTAAGCCAATCCCGATCTGGCTTTGTGGCGGGTATGTAGAGAAACAAGTCGAGAAATAGACCCTCCCATCGATGGGCGACGTGGCCTGTTTCCGTTCCGCTAGTGAAGGCGAGAACATCAATGTCGCTCGCGGAGTCCCAATCGCCCCGTGATCTGGAGCCATAAAGAATAGCGGTATCACACGAGAACTGATCTTTGAGATAGACGCAGAGCCGGTCGAGCAGTTCTCGTTGGCCTTCCAGTTGATCCGGCTGGGTCACAAGCAAGATCCCTCGCGGTTCACGTCACCGAGTGCAAATGTGACGATCGGTCAAGATGGACAGGTCGGGGAGCGTGAAGAGAAGGTGCGGATGCTAGAAGTATCCGCGCCCAGCTTAAGTTTGCGCCTATGCGGCAGCGCCCCTGCGCTCATCCCGTGCCTTACCGGGTCGCTTCGGCCAGGGCGCGCTTGATCCAGTCCCGGTTGAAGCCGATGCAATAGACCGGGGTTTCCGGCTGGAAGCGCCAGCCCTCCGAAAGCGGGCCGACATCAACCGGGTCGAAACCGAACTGGTCGTGCAGGTCTGCCACGATTTTCTTCGCCTCCGCGTCGTCGCCGGCGAGCGGCAAGGCGCGCCGGTCCACCGAGCCGGCAGGCTGACCATCCCGGTCGAAGTGCGGCATCATGATCGCGTTGAACGCTTTCACCACCTTCGATTGCGGCAGATGCCGCGCCAGCATCTCGCTGCTGGTCGTCTGCTTGCTGTCCAACTCGGCGATCGCATCATCGCGGGCCGGATAATAGTTGTTGGTGTCGATCACGACCTTGCCCTGCAGCGGCTCGGCCGGAACGGCTTTGTAGTGCTTCATGGTGATCGCGACGATGACGATGTCGCCGAACCGTGCCGCCTCGTCGATGCTGCCGGCCTTGCAGCCGATGATCACGGTTTCGCTGAACAAGCTGTGCGGGCCGCGCGAGTTGCTGATCATGACCTCGTGCCCGGCCTTCACGCCCGCACCGGCCAGAGAGCGGCCGACATAGCCCGCGCCGATGATGCCGATCTTCATCAATCAAACTCCTGTCAGGGTGCGGCCAACCATGGTGTCCGACCGGGGAACGTATGGAACCGGGCGAACCGCCTGCAGCCGGTTGCGCCTTGATCGCCGCCCGAGCATCGTCTGCTTCGGGCTCAATCCCAGGCACATGCTTGGTTGAAACACCGTCCTCATCGCCTGAAACTTGCCACAGCAGTCTGCGACGATCGGGGTTGTGGGTCCAGGCCCCCCTGGAAGCCGGCTGCATCTCCATGCCTCCAAAGCAACGGCATTGACCTTGCCCGGGCCTGGACCGGGCCTAGACGGGATCCAGCCGCACCCCAGGGTGGGAAGCGAGCAGCAATGCTGCCAGCAGCGAGCCGAGGGTGGCGCCGCACAGCACCACGAAACCGTGGCCCAGCAGCAGCCCGCCCAGCACGCCGCCCACCGTGGCACCCAGCGCGGTCGCCGCATTGAGCAGGCCCACGCTTTCAGCCTGGCGGGCCGGCGACAAGGTGACCGCGAGCGTGGTGCTGGAAACCGCGAGCAGCGGCCAGACAAATTGGGTGCCGGCGAAACAAACCAGGATCGGCAGGATCATGCGGCTGGCGTGCCACCAGGCCAGTGCCGCCATCAGGCTGATCAGCACGGCACGCGCGGCAAGCCCGGCGATCATCACCCGCCACGGCCCGAACCGCGCGTCCCAGCCGCCCACCGAGCGGTAGAGCAGCAGGCTGCAGGCGACGCCCACCGCATAGGCGGTGGTCGGCAGCGCCGCCGGCGCGCCGTAGCCGCGCACCATCACCACCGCGAACATCACCGTCAGCCCGTTGGTGGCGGTGTACGAGATCAGCCACGCCGCCAGGAACCAGAACAGCCCGCTATGGCCGAGTCCCTGCACCGAGCGCCAGGTCAGCCGGTGCAGCGAGCGCTGGGTGCCCATCGGCGCCGCCTCGCCGCGCGCCGGCCGCACCGCGAGGCTCGCCCGGTCCACCTTGAGCACCGGATCCGGCGCAAACGCCACCGCCAGCGGCACCGCCAGCAGCAGCAGCAGCGCGCCC
>CAXUNX010000211.1:4204-4796 GCA_964252545.1 uncultured Acetobacteraceae bacterium
CTAAATGCCGGAGCCCTAGCAGTCCGCCCATCAGCAAGCCTGCTAGCGGGCCGCCGGGGGTGCAGGCCTGCAGCGCGCCGATCCTGTTGTCCCAGCGCGCCTCGGTTCCACCTCGACAATGAACATGGTGCCCACCGTGCTGGCGCTGGAAACCCCGCAGCCCACCAGGGCAGCGCTCGCCATGTGCTGTGCCAGCCCGCCCGGCAGCGCGTGGGCGAACAGGGCGAGGGCGGCCACCGCGAGCCCGGTGGCCAGCGTCAGCCGGTACCTGCGATGGCGGTCGCTCCAGGCGCCGATGAACGGGGCCGCGGTTCCCGCCGCGGCGAACGCGGCATAGGTCAGTCCGGCGCCCGGGCCGGGCTTTGCGGCCAAGGGCAGGATCACCGGGATCATGCCGGTCTGCACCATCCCGAGCAGCACGTAGCAGAGCATCCAGCGCGGAACCGCGGCCCGGAGGCCGGACAACCGGGCGAGGATCATCGCAGGCCTCCCGCAGCAGCTGCTGCCGGCGCCACCGGTTCCGGGTTGACGGGATCGGTCGGGGATTGTTGAGGCCGGTGGACGGCCTCCAACGCGGCCAGCGTGCCGATCC
>CAXUNX010000212.1:0-4779 GCA_964252545.1 uncultured Acetobacteraceae bacterium
CCGCCAATGCGCGCCAGCGCCTCGCCATGCTGCGCGAGACCGAGGACGGCTTCCTGATCGCCGACGAGGATCACCGCCTGCGCGGCGGCGGCGACCTGATGGGCAAGCGGCAATCCGGCCTGCCCGGCTTCCGGCTTGCGGTGGGTCCGCACCTCGACACGCTGCTGCGACTCGCCTGGCAGGACGCCGAACGGCTTCTCGACGCGGGCGGCGCACTCCGCACCCCGCGTGCCCAAGCGGCGGCGATCCTGCTTGCCTTGTTTGGTCGCGCCGACCCGCTTCGCACGCTGCATTCCGGCTAGCCCGCGGCCCGCTTCGGGATAAATCGGCGGATCCTCCGAGCGGAGCCGCGCTGTCGCTTTTATGAGCCGGCCGGGACGGTGCTGTGCATCTCCGGGCCGGAGGCGGATCCATCCGGCTGAGCCGTTTGGAGGGCGGATCCATGCCGGCGTTAATGCCTGGCGCGCTGCCGCGATGAGAAATCCAAATTGAGAACGTGGTGTCGTTTAAATAAATCCTGACTTTTATTGTATAGTTCAAATAAATGTTGATAACATATCCGTGATCTGCGTAATGTTGGTCATCCAAGAAGGGAACCCAGCCAATGGCTCCCGGACTGATCATCCCAACCTTTACGTTGCGCAAACGCAACGTTGTAAAACGCAAGGATGCGCAACATGACCGATATAGCCATCAACTTTCGCATTACACCGCGCGGCGCGCGACGTCCGAGGCAAAGCCTGCTGGCCACCATCGCCGGCGCGGCACTGGTCTGCGCCGCCGTTCCCGCCGCCGCCTACACGCCGCAAGTCTATGACTCGACCAAGGATGTTGGCCAGGATTTCACCAAGGTTCCTGCCAATACTGCCTGGAACGCCAGCAACGGCATCAACCAGAAGATCTGGAACAATATTTGGGGCAATCAGTTTTACTTCGCCGGAAGCTCCGGCCTGTGGATCACCAGCGCGGCGTCGAAGGGCTGGCCCACCACCGGCATGCTGCAGCTTCCTTCCAGCTGCTCGGCCGGCGAGGGCTACGGCAACTTCCATTACCGGGCGGCGATGGGCAGCCCGAACCAGGGTCCGGGCGCAAACCTGGTGCTGTGGCCCGCAGACAATGATCCGGGCTGGCCGGGCATCATCAAGAACTCCGACGACAACCACATCGGCGAGATCGACGTTGTGGAGACCGGCTACGGCTCGAACGACGTCGCCTACTCGACGTTTCATTTCTATAACGGTGCCGTTTCGGGTCACAACGGCTCGATCACACACGCTCCGGACAGCTTCCTGACCGGCGACATGACCTCCATGCACGACTACGACGTGGTCTGGGGACCGGGCTCGCTGGTCATCAAGATCGACGGCGTGGTGCAGATGTCGGCACCGCCGACGCAGGTTCGCCCGGACTTCGCCCATGGCGGCTGCAACGTCTCGCTCGGTGCCCAGATGGCGATGCAGGCGACCGCCTACGACCACACGCCCACCGACTGGATCGAGATCCAGAACATGTGGTGGAGCGCCAGCGACGGAAGCGCAGGCAGCGGCACCTCGACACCGATCTCGGGTTCCGGCTCGGGCTCCTCCTCCACGCCGGTCGTGGACACGCTTCTGCTGGCGACGCCCGCCGGCGTGGTGTCCGGAACCGCAGGCAGCCTGACCGTGACCGCGAGCTACAGCATCGGCGCCACCGTCAGCGAGGTGATCAACGGCACGTCAACAACGGTCGCCACGACCCGGACCGCCACCGGCTTCACCGTCCCCTACCCGGCCAGCATCCCGGCCGGTTCCGACACGATCAAGATCGTCGACGGCACCAACGCGGCCAGCAACACCGTAACCCTAGCCGTGGCGGCAGCCCCGGTCGTCCCGCCGCCGGTCACCCCGACGCCGCCCACCGCTCCGGTGTCGAACACCAAGCTGTCGCTCACCGGCATCACCATCAAGGGGAACTACGCCTACCTGATCGGCAGCAAGCAGGTCGGCGCCAAGACGACGCTCCGCGAATACGTGGACGGCGCCTACAAGGGCACGCTCTGGGACGGCATGCCGGACGGTGCGTTCGACTTCCAGTCGATCATGCTGCCTTCCGGAACGCACAAGCTGATGCTGGCGCTGGACGGCCTGGCAGCGGACAACGTCACCGTCACCTACACGCTGAGCGGCACAACGGTCACCCTGGCGCCCTGACCCCGAGCCCGGCGCAGCCGCCGGCGGGCGGCGCCACCTCCACGCGCACCCGATCCAACGGCGGCCTCACTGCTTGACAGCAGCGAGGCCGTCGCCATGCATGGGTGGCCGATCAAAGGAGAGCTCGGACGCATGATCCATCACGCTGGCGCATCGCCCTCGACCGTCCCTCCGCCAGCCGCATCCCCGCCGGCCGCGCGCAAGCAGCCTGCCCGCATCGTCCAGCTCGGCCACGTCCGCAGCGACGACTATGCCTGGATGAAGGACGAGAACTGGCAGGGCGTGCTGCGCGATCCTTCGCTGCTGCGCTCCGACATCGCCGCCCATCTGCGCGCCGAGAACGCCTACAGCACGGCGATGCTGCTTTCCACCGAGCCCCTGCAGGCGCAGATCCTCGACGAGATGAAGAACCGGCTCAAGCCGGACGACATGTCGCCGCCGCTTCCCGACGGCGCTTGGGAATACTACGCGCGCTATGCCCCGGGCGCCGAGCAACCCATCCATGCCAGGCGCCCGCGCGGGGGCACGGGAGAGGAGCAGGTCCTGCTCGACGTGGAGGCGCTCGCGGCCGGGCACGCGTATTTTGTGATCGCCGCGGCTCAGCACAGCCACGATCACCGGCTGTTCGCCTATGCCGAAGACAACCAGGGCTCCGAGGTCTACCGCATCCGGGTGAAGGATCTCGAAACCGGCGCCCTGCTCGGCGAGCCGGTTGAAAGCAGCACCGGCGACTTCAGCTTCTCGCCCGACTCCGCGTTTCTGTTCTGGACGTTCCGGGACGACAACGGACGTCCAACCCGGATCTATCGCCGCCCGGCGCGCGGCGGCGAGGATGCGCTGGTCTACCAGGAGCCCGATCCGGGCTTCTTCATCGGCGTTTCCAGCTCCGCCTCGCGCGTCTGGATCATCATCACCTGCGGCGACCAGGAGACCAGCGAGGCATGGCTGATCCCGGCCTCCGATCCGACCGCGCCGCCGAGGCTGGTGGCGGCGCGCGAGAAGGGCGTGCGCTACGCCTTGTCGCACTGGGGGGACCGGTTCGTGATCCGCACCAATCTCGGCGGCGCGGTCGACTTCAAGCTGATGCAGGCACCCGCCCACGACCCGTCGCGCGACACCTGGCGGGAATGGGTCGAACACCAGCCGGGCCGCTTCATCGTACACGTCAGCGCCTTCAGGGATCACCTGGTGCGCGTCGAGCGGTCGGACGCCAACAACGTGATCGTGGTGACCGCATCCGGCGGCGAGACCCACCAGATCGACGTCGCGGAGGCCGCCTACCTGCTCAGCCTCGATGGCTGCTTCGAGCATGATTGCGGGCTGCTGCGCTACAGCTACCAGTCGCCGACCACGCCCCGACAGTGGTTCGAATACGACATGAACAGCCGGGCACGGCGGCTCCTCAAGACCCAGGAGATCCCGTCCGGACATGATCCGGCCCGCTACCGGGCCGAACGCCTGCACGCACCGGCCCCCGACGGCACCAGCGTGCCCATCACCCTGCTGATGCGAAGCGATGTTGCGTTGGACGGCACGGCGCCGCTGCTGCTCTACGGCTACGGCTCATACGGCCACGCCATCGAACCCGGCTTCTCGACCCGCACGCTGAGCCTGGTTGATCGCGGCTGGATCCATGCGGTGGCCCATGTCCGGGGCGGCTCCGAGAAGGGCTGGAACTGGTTCCTGGACGGACGCGGTGCAAACAAGCCGAACAGCTTCACTGACTACGTGGCCTGTGCCGAGCACCTCATCAGCGCCGGCCACACGGCAGCCGGCCGGATCGTGGCCCAGGGCGCCTCCGCCGGAGGGCTGCTGATGGGGGCGGTCGCCAACCTCCGGCCCGACCTGTTCGCCGGGATCGTGGCCCAGGTGCCGTTCGTGGACATGCTCAACACCATGTCCGACACCTCGCTGCCACTGACACCGCCGGAATGGCCGGAATGGGGCAACCCGATCGAGGACCCCGACGCCTATGCGCTGATCGCCAGCTACTCGCCCTATGACAACATCCGCGCCGTGCCCTACCCTGCGATCCTGGCGCTGGGTGGCCTGTCCGATCCCAGGGTCACCTACTGGGAGCCGGCGAAGTGGGTGGCGAAACTGCGCGACAACACCACCGGCCAGGATCCGGTGCTGCTTCGCACCAACATGGAAGCGGGGCATGGCGGCGCGTCGGGCCGGTTCGACAGCCTCAAGGACGCGGCGCTGATCCAGGCCTTTGCGGTGTGGTGCGTCGAGCGGGCACAAGGCGCGCCCCCGGAGATACCCGCCGCCCTCAATGCAGCCCGGGCCCCACGGCCGGATTAGCGAGGTTTCCCGAACCCACCGCCGAGCTCGATCCCGCCGGACCAAGCCCTGCCGGTCCGACGGTGGTGGGACCGGACTGCATCGCCGGCAGCGAATTGCCCTGGCCGGGTTCCTCCGGCGGGGTTGCCGCATTGCAGCCGGCAAGCAGGCCGATCAGCAGGCCTGCGGTGAGAAGCTGTACCGGTCGCATGGTGGAAATCTCCCGAAGCATCGCCCGGGCAACGGCGGCGCGGGCCCGGGGTTGCCAGGGCGGGTCCAGAAGCGCGCCCGCGAGCCGCAACGG
>CAXUNX010000213.1:0-2926 GCA_964252545.1 uncultured Acetobacteraceae bacterium
GCGACGGCATCATGTTCGACGGCTCCTCGATCGCCGGCTGGAAGGCGATCAACGAAAGCGACATGATCCTGATGCCCGACCCGGAAACCGCGGTGATGGACCCGTTCGCGGCCAAGCCGCAGCTGATCCTGTTCTGCGACATCGTCGAGCCTTCCACCGGGCAGCTCTACAACCGTGATCCGCGCGGCACCAGCAAGCTTGCGGAACAATACCTGAAATCCACCGGCATCGGCGACACCGCGTTCTTCGGCCCGGAGGCCGAGTTCTTCGTGTTCGACAGCGTCAAGTTCGGCACCGGCGCCAACTATGCGCAATACAAGGTCGACAGCGTCGAAGGGCCGGACGCCTCGCTCAAGGACTATCCCGAAGGCAACATGGGCCACCGCCCGGCGGTCAAGGGCGGCTACTTCCCGGTGCCTCCGGTCGATAGCGAGAACGACCTGCGTGCCGAGATGCTCTCCACGATGGGCGAGATGGGGCTGGTGATCGAGAAGCACCATCACGAGGTGGCGCAAAGCCAGCACGAGCTCGGCACCAAGTTCGGCTCGATGACGCGGATGGCCGACAACATGCAGATCTATAAATACTGCATCCACAACGTCGCGCATTCCTATGGCAAGACCGCGACCTTCATGCCCAAGCCGGTGTTTGGCGATAACGGCTCCGGCATGCACGTGCACCAGTCGATCTGGAAGGACGGCAAGCCGGTGTTCGCCGGCAACGGCTATGCCGATCTTTCCGACACCGCGCTCTACTACATCGGCGGCATCATCAAGCACGCCAAGGCGCTGAACGCGTTCACCAACCCGTCGACCAACTCCTACAAGCGGCTGATCCCGGGCTTCGAGGCGCCGGTGCTGCTGGCCTACTCCGCGCGCAACCGCTCCGCCTCGTGCCGCATCCCGTATGCGACCAGCCCCAAGGCCAAGCGGGTCGAGGTGCGCTTCCCCGATCCCGCCGCCAACCCTTATCTCGCCTTCGCGGCGATGCTGATGGCCGGGATCGACGGCATCCGCAACAAGGTCCATCCGGGCGAGGCGATGGACAAGGACCTCTACGACCTGCCGCCCGAGGAGCTGCGGGACATCCCCACGGTGTGCGGCTCGCTGCGCGAGGCGCTCGGCGCGCTCGCCGCCGACCACGAGTTCCTGCTGGAAGGCGGCGTGTTCAGCAAGGACCAGATCGAGAGCTATTGCGAGATCAAGTGGAAGGAGGTGTTCCGCTTCGAGCACACGCCGCACCCGGTCGAGTTCGAGATGTACTACTCGGTCTGAGCGCACCCAGCGAGCGCCCGTGCCGGATCCGGTGTTCGGATCCGTCCCCGGCGCCAACCCGGAAGGCCCCCATGCGCTCGATCGGGCTCGTTGCACTGGTTCTGTGTGGGGCGGCTGTGGCGATCCCCGGCCAATCGCCGGCCCAAACGGCAGCGAGTCCGGCGCCATTGAGTCCGGCGCCAGCGTTTCCGGCGCCAGCCTTTCCGGCGCCAGCCTTTCCGGCGCCGATGAACCGAGCACCGGCGGACCAGGCGGCCATCCGGCAGGTCATCACCGCCCAGATCGAGGCGTTCCGGCGCAACGACGCGGCTGCCGCGTTCAAGCTCGCGGCACCGGCCATACGCCGGCACTTCGGCAACGCGCCGCACTTCCTGGCCATGGTCCGCGAAGCCTATCCGCCGGTGTTCCGGCCGCGCTCGTTCCGGTTCGGCGCGATCACCGAGCCGGCGGCCACTCCACAGCAGGGCGCGCCAGGCAGGGGCACGCTGGTGCAGAAGGTCGAGCTGGTGGGTCCCGACGGCAACCCGGCGCTGGCGCTTTACAGCATGGAGCACGAGCCGGACGGCGCCTGGCGGATCGCCGGGTGCAGCCTGGTCAGGGGTGCCAGCCTCGAGATCTGACGCCGTCCGGACGGGCGGTGTCGAACAACCTCGACCATAGCCGTCGCTCGATGCCTGCCGGATCGCGCTCCACCCGGCTTCGGCTGTCCAGGATCATCGTCAAGCGGGTTCGCGCGTCGTAGCGCGGCCAGTCCGGCAGCCCCGCGGCGCGCGGCACCCCGGCCGCGATGAACGAGACCCAGGCGGTGTGCATACGTGCCGCCAGCGCCGGGTCGAACCCGGCGATCAACGGCGCCAGCTGGGGATCGTCCGGGTTGTTCCAGACATAGGCCAGCTCGGCCACGTGCGCGGCACGGCCTTGGTAGGGCCCGGAGATCGCCTGCTTGTCGAACCGGTACATCCACACCGCGCCGCCGGCGTCGCTCTGCGCTTCCGCGAGACGGATCGAGGGCATCCAGTATTCCTCCGCGGTCAAGGCGCGCCAGCGGATCTCGGCCAGACCGGTGGCTGGCGCCATCGCCGCGTCGTAGTGCCGCAGCATCTGCTCGAAGCGGCCGGCATCGAGGTTGGACAAGGATCGTCCGGCGAGCGGCCGCGAGGCCGCAGGGGCGGCGAGAAACAGCTGCGATTCGTCGCGGTTGGTGCCGAGCAGGATCGGGATGGGCGCGGCGCACCCTGCTCTCACCGCCGCTTCGGGCATCGCCGGCAACAGCGCCCCGTCGATCAGCGGCCGCAGCGGATAGGCGTAGGGGGTGCTCAGCAGCAAGGCGTGCTGCGCCTCGAGCAGCCGTCCGGCACCCATCCGCAGGATGGCTGCGGCGCCGGCCTGCCCCAGGCCGAGCAGCTCCAGGAAGTGCTCGGCCACCACCTGGCCATCCTGCAGCGACTGCGCGGTGCGGCCGCCGCCGCTTTCCAGGATGGCGCGGTGGAACAGCCCGCGCGCGGCGGGCGAAGCCAGCAGGGCCGCGACGTCCTTGGCGCCCGCGGACTCCCCCGCCAGCGTGACGCGGCCGGGATCGCCGCCAAACGCCGCGATGTTGTTCTGCACCCAGCGAAGCAGCAGCAGCTGGTCGCGCAACCCGTTATTGCCGC
>CAXUNX010000213.1:2936-4759 GCA_964252545.1 uncultured Acetobacteraceae bacterium
CGTGGAACCCGCGCCCCAGCGCCTCCCCCAGCTCCAGGAAGCCGAACACGCCCAGCCGGTAGTTGAAGGTCACGCACACCACGCCGGAGCGGGCGAAGCGGGCGCCGTCATAGATCGGCTGCAGCGAAGCGCCGCTGACGTTGGCGCCGCCATGCACCCATACCAGCACCGGCAAACCCGGGCTTGGCAAACCCAGGCTTGGCAAACCCGGGCTTGGCACGCCCGGGGCCGGCGGGCCTGCGCCGTGCGGCGTGAACACGTTGACCGAAAGGCACTGCTCGCTGCAGGCGATCCCGCGCGAGGCTGCGCCGAGGTGCTGGACGGCGACCGGCCCGAACGCGGAGGCGTCGTATATCCCGGTCCAGGCGGCGGCAGGCAGCGGCGGCCGGAAGCGGCCGAGCACCTGGCCGTACGGGATGCCGAGATAGCACCGCACGTCGCCTCGGGTGATCCCGCGCACCAGCCCGTCCCGGGTGCGGACCACCCCAGCGGGGGTCGGCATCACCGTCCGCGCCGCACCCCCGAGCGGCAGCGCCGGCAGCGCGCGCACCACCGCGCGGCGGCGAAGCCGCGGCATTCCCCCCCCAATTCGCGCCCGCTGCGGTCAAGCTCCTCGCTGTAGCGGCGCAGCGCGTGCTGCTCGGTGAGCAGCCCGATCACCCGCCGCTGCTCGGGATCGTCGACCACCACCAGCGCGTCGCTCTCCGCCTGCTCGAACAGCGCGATCGCCTGCTTCACGTTCATCTGCGGCAGCAGCACCACCGCCTCCTCCGCCTGCAGCAGCTCGCCCAGCCGGCTGACCTCCCGGCCGGCCGCATGCAGTTCCGGCACCTGCACGATGCCGGCATAGCGTCCCGCCTCGTCGACCACCACCACGCGGTTGGCGGAG
Organism: uncultured Acetobacteraceae bacterium; assembly: GCA_964252545.1. Lineage (GTDB taxonomy): Bacteria > Pseudomonadota > Alphaproteobacteria > Acetobacterales > Acetobacteraceae > Lichenicoccus. The sequence goes on from CAXUNX010000213.1 coordinate 3,826, forward strand.
CCGAGCGGATAGTCGCGCCGCACCGAGGCGACCGAGGTGTCCTCGCGCAGCGTGCGCAGCTCGCGGCGCATCATGCGCCCCACCGTCAGGTTTCGCATCCAGCCGACATCGAGCGCGCTGCGGATCGACTCGCCGCGCAGATGGAAGCGCCAGGTCGCGAACGAGTAGCCGAAGGTGCGCCGCACGGTGAGTGCCGAGACCACCGACGCCACCAGCACCGCCACCGTCAGCGGCAGGCTGCCGGTGGATTCGAGCGCCAGGAACACCATCGTCAGCGGACCGCCGACCACCGCCACCGCCAGCGCGCTCATGCAGATCAGGGCGCAGATCACCGGCGGCAGCGACTGGGTGGTGAGCATGCTCAGCAGGTCGCCGCACACGGTTCCGGTCAGCACCCCCAGAAACAGCGAGGCGAAGAACAGGCCGCCGCGGAACCCGGAGCCGATCGAGATCGCGGAAGCCAGCGCCTTGAGCAGCAGCAGCAACGCCGCCTGCTGCAGGCCGTAGGCGCCGTCGAGCCCGAGCCGGAGCGCCGTGTGCCCCGAGGACAGCACCGCAGGCGTGACCAGGGCCAGGCAGCCCACCACCAGGCCGCCGATCGCCGCACGGCACCAGCCTGGCACGCGGGAGCGGCGGAACAGCGACTCGGTCACCGTCACCATGCGCATGATGGCGATGCCGACCAGCGCGCTGACCACGCCCAGCAGCAGGATCGGCACGTAGTCGCGCCAGTCGATGGCGGCGGGCATGGCGATGTTGAGCGAAGGTGCGACGCCGTCCAGGCCGTGGGTGACGACGATCGCGCAGAGCGAGGCGAGCGTCACCGGGGCCAGGTTGGCGAGCGAGTAGGTGCCGATCACCAGCTCGAACGCGTAGAACGCGCCCGCCAACGGCGCATCGAAGGCGGCGCCGATCGCGCCGGCCGCGCCGCAGC
>CAXUNX010000214.1:0-4742 GCA_964252545.1 uncultured Acetobacteraceae bacterium
GCGCGTATGGGCGGCGATCCCGGCGGCGCCTGCGATCGCGTCAAGCCAGGCGGCGGTCGCTTCCACGCCGACCGGACCGGAGCCGACCACCGGCCGGCCTGCGGCGCGAAACTCCCGCACGCTCGCGACATAGAACGGGTGCACCGCCGCGGCGACGCTGCAATCCAGCGCTCCGTAGAGGTCGCGCCATTCACGCGCCGGCGTCGGCGACGCCACTCCGAGCCCCATCGGCGCCAGCAGGCCTGCGATGCCGATCGGATCGGCCGGGAACAGCTCGCCGATCAACGCCACGGTTGGCAGCCCCACGGTTGGCAGCTTCACGCCTGGGGGCGCCGCGGAGCCACTCGCCGCCGCGCGCGGGCGCTGCACCGGCCCGCTCTCTATCTCGGTGCGGGCATAACGCAGCATGGCGCTTGCGAGCACGTCCTTGGCTTCGGCATGGGTCGGCACGCCGAAGCCCGGCACGTCGATGCCGATGACGCGCACGCCGTCGATCTCTTTCGGCAGCAGGTCGAGCGGCACGCCGGACGCCGTCGGCACGCAAAGATTGATGACCACCACGGCGTCGTACTCGTCCGGACGCGCGGTGGTTCGCACCGCCTCGCGGATGTCCTCGAACAACTGTCCGCGCACCAGCGATTCGGAGTTGAACGGGACATAGCCGACGCTGCGGCGCGCACCATAGAAGCGCGACGTGAAGGTCAGGCCGTAGACGCAGCAAGCCGAGCCGGAGAGGATCGTCGCCGTGCGTCGCATGCGCAAACCGACGCGCAGCGAACCGAAGGCCGGGCACATGGATTGCGGCTGGTCGTGCGGCCCGCGTGGATAATCCGCCAGCAACTGGTCGAGGCCGGCCTGCTTGCCTGCCGCGCGCGCCGCCTGCTGCATGGTTTCGCGGCCGCCATGGCAGCCGGAGCCTTCGGAGGCCAGCATCGTTTCCGGCGAGGGCGCGTCATGCACATCCATGCTCAGGCGCCTTCGTAGATCACTTCGAGCGAAGGTTTCTCGGCGACTGCGGCGCCGCCGCACATGTCGGCGAGAGAGGCCGGCTCGAGCACCACGTCGCGCCCGACCGCGTCGCCCTTGAACAGGCCGAGCAGCCCGTCCTGGGTCAGCGGCCGCGGCCGCAACGGCGGCGCTTCGGCGACCTGCACTCCCAGCGCCTCGAACAACGGCGCCCAGGCGCTGCCGGGGCGACCGACGATCTCGTAGTTGGCGCTCTTGCGTCGGATATCGTCATCGGCGGGGATTGCCGCCAGCACCGGGATGCCGACCGCGGACGCGAAGGCCTGCGCCTCGCCGGTGCCGTCATCCTTGTTGATCACCAGGCCGGCGACCCCGACATGGCCGCCGAGCTTGTTGAAATATTCCACCGCCGAACACACGTTGTTGGCGACATAAAGCGACTGCAGGTCGTTCGATCCGACCACGATCACCTTCTGGCACATGTCGCGGGCGATCGGCAGGCCGAAGCCGCCGCACACCACGTCGCCGAGGAAGTCGAGCAGCACGTAGTCGAAGCCCCAGTCGTGGAAGCCGAGCTTCTCGAGCAGCTCGAAGCCGTGGATGATGCCCCGGCCGCCGCAACCGCGTCCGACTTCGGGGCCGCCGAGTTCCATCGCGAACACGCCGTCGCGCTTGAAGCAGACGTCGCCGACCTGCACCGCCTCGCCGGAAGCCTTCTTGCGCGACGAGGTCTCGATGATGGTCGGGCAGGAGCGTCCGCCGAACAGCAGCGAGGTGGTGTCGCTCTTCGGGTCGCAGCCGATCAGCAGCACCTTCTTGCCCTGCTGCGCCATCATGTAGGACAGGTTGGCGAGCGTGAAGCTCTTGCCGATGCCGCCCTTGCCGTAGATCGCGATGATCTGGGTGTCGGCACGGCCTGTCTTGTGCTGCTTGTCGGGAACGATTGGGGTGTGCGCGTTCATGCGAGGCTGCTCCAATCGAGAATCATCTTGAGGCATTCGGGATCTTCGAAGGCGGTGCGATAGGCATCCTGTGCGTCGGACGCGCCGCTTCGGTGCGTGATCAGCCCGTCTAGCCCGAGCGCGCCATCGTTGATCAGGCGCTGCACCGCGACGAGATCCTCCGGCAGCCACTCGGCGGCGCAGCGCAGGCGCGCCTCGCGCATGAAGGCGGCCGGGAACGCAAACGAGACCTGACCCGGGTAGAAGCCGGCCAGCACGATCTCGCCGCCGCGCGCAAGGCGGGCGATCAGTTGGTCCAGCACCGCCGCATCGCCGCTCGCATCATAGATTGCGCGGTACTGCCGCATCGGGTCGTCCTGTGGGCGCCGCACGGCGTAGCCGGCCGCACCTCCGGCGCGCACGGCGCGCTCTTCCCAGACCATGGGAGGCGGGTGGCCGAGCGCCAGGGTCAGGCGCGCCAGCAGGCGACCGAGCACACCGTGGCCGATGATCAGTTCGGGCGGCCTGGCACCCGGGGCCGCGAGCGCGTGGTAGGCGGTCGCCGCCAGCGCAAGCAGGGTGCCATGCTCCCCCAGATCCCGCTCGATCGGCACCGCGCGGGCGCCCGGCAGCACCAGCCGCGCCGCAGCACCGCCGAACAATCCGCGAACCTCACCGAAGCACTTGGCGCCCGGAACGAACACCGATTCCCCCAGGCGCCGCCCCGAGGCCGTGCCGGCCTCGACGACGCGGCCGACCGACTCGTAGCCAGGCACCAGCGGATAGCCCATGCCGGGGAAGTCCGGCATCGTTCCGGACCAGAGCAGGCGCTCGGTGCCGGCGCTGATGCCGCTCCAGCGGATGTCCACGACCACGTCGTCGTCACCCGGCGGCGAAAGGGTGATCCTGCTGACCCCGACCTGGCCGGGACCGCTCATGACGACGGCGCTGGTCTGCATGTGCTCCTCCCTGCTGGCCACGAGGCGCGACGGAACGGATCAAGATGTCAACTTACCACAACGTTTCTAAGTGACAACCTGTCTTGACAGTAGCTGCTTCACGGAACGGCGAGCGTGATCACCAGGCCACCATCAGCTTCGCCAGCAGCGGCGTGCGCGTCTGCAGCCGGCGGCTGCGCCCGAAGCCCGCGTCGCGCAGCATGGCCGCGATCCGTGCCGGGCTGCGCGGACGCCCGCTGCCCATCGCCATCAGGTAGAATCCGAAATAAGCGTCGCCGCTCGGCTCCGCGTGGCGCGTGCCGGACATCGGCTCGGCGATCAGCAGCCGACCTCCGGGTGGCAGCACGCGGCGCACCGCACGCAGCAGCGCCAGTGCCGCCGGATCGTCATGGTCGTGCAACACACGCACCAGGGTGATCAGGTCAGCGCCTTCGGGCAGGCGATGGCGATGGAAATCTGCTTCGATGACCCGTGCGCGACTCGATAATCCGGCCTGCTCAAGTCGGCGCCGCGCAAGGTCGCAGACCGCGGGCAGGTCGATCAGCATGAGTTCCAAGCCAGGCGACCGGCGCGCCGCCGCCGCCAGGAAACTGCCGTCGCCGCCGCCGACATCGAGCAGCCGGCGATGCCGACGCACATCATAGGCGGCCAGGATCTCGTCCTGGATCATCGCCTGCGACGCCGCCATCAGCGCGCTGTAGGGTGCGGCGTCGGCCGTCGCGACGTCGGCGCTCGCGGCATAGGGCCAGAACCCGGCCAGTCTGCGCTCGCCCGCCTCGCCGCGAAGCAGCGCCACCGGATCGCGCAGGTCGTCATAGAGCATGGCGTGATGGGCGATCATCGCGCTGACGCCCGGATTGTTGATCAGTGCGGCACCCAGCGTTCCCAGGCGATAGCCGCCGCCGCGACGGCGGCGCGCGATCCGCAGCGCGACCGCAGCGTCGAGCAGGCGCGCCGCGTTTTCCGCAGACAGGCCGATGCGTTGTCCGATCGCCTGCGCGTCGCCCGGCGCTTCCAGCAGGGTCTCGGGCAGGCGCAAGGAAACGGCCGCCGACAGCACCTGCGAGTAAACGAAGCCGGCGCACAGATCGAACAGGGCACCGGCACGTCGTTGCGCAATCGGGCGGGTCAGCGGGAATGCGCTGGCGGCCTTGCGAAAGCGTGCGCTCGACAGCAGCCGGTCGAGCAGGGCGTGCGCTGGCAACCGCTTCAAGCCTTGCGGTCGGTTGGGGAAAGTCAGGCAGCCAGCAGCATTTCTTGCGGCAACAGGCGCTGCACCTCGAGCCGGATCAGGCCACGCAGCTCGGCCGCCAGCGGACAGGGAGGGATCGCCGCGATCGCATCTCCCACCAGCGCCTTCAGGCGCACCATCGCACCCGCAACGCCTTGCTGCAGCGCGATGCTCGGCCGCCCCAGCGCCTGGTCGCGGCCGCCGGGCTTTCCGAGCTGCGCCGGCGTCGCCACCACGTCGCGGATATCGTCGGCGACCTGGTAGGCTTCTCCCAGCCGTTCGCCCAGCATGTGCCACGACGCCGCAGGAGCCCCCGCCGCCAGCGCTCCTGCCATGGTGGCCGCCGAGAACAGCGAGGCGGTCTTGGCGCGATGATAGGCGGCCACCGGGATCTCGGGCTCGCATTCCCAGGCCTGGCCTGCGATGATGCCGCGCGGCAATCCGGTGGAGCGCGAAAGCAGCAGCACCAGGGGGGCGAGCGCGGCGGCGGACCCCTCGCTGGCGGCCTGGGCGAGAACCTCGAATGCCAGCACGATCAGCGCGTCGCCGGCAAGCACCGCAAGGTTCTCGCCGAACAGCTGGTGCACCGAGGGCAGTCCGCGGCGCAGCGGGGCATCGTCGAAGCAGGGAAGATCGTCATGCACC
>CAXUNX010000215.1:0-4677 GCA_964252545.1 uncultured Acetobacteraceae bacterium
GCCATCGTCGGCACCAGGGTTCGCGACAGGATGAAGGAGGCGATCATCGCGAAGATGATGGCCTCGGCCAGCGGCAGGAACAGGTAGCCGCCGATCCCGGAAAGCTGGAACAAGGGCAGCCAGACGATGCAGATGCACAGGGTCGCCACGAAGGTGGGAACCACGATCTGGTTGGCTGCGTCGATGATGCCGGGCTCGAGTTCGGCGCCCGCTTCCAGATGTGAATCGATGTTCTCGATCATCACGGTGGCGTCGTCGACCAGGATGCCGACGGCCAGCGCGAGCCCGCCCAGGGTCATGACGTTGATGGTCTGGCCCAGCCAGGACAGCACCAGCACCGAGCTCAGGATGGCGAGCGGGATCGAGGTCGCCACGATCAGGGTGGAACGCCAGCTGCCGAGGAACAGCAGCACGGTGAGGCCGGTGAGCACCGCCGCCGTTCCCATCTCCTCCACCACCTGGTCGACCGAGTCGCGCACGAAGCCGGATGCGTCGTTCAGGGGCGTGATGGTAACGCCCGGCGGCAGCGTGCGCAGGATGGACGGGATCATCCGCTTGATGCCGGCGACCACGGCCAGCGTGGAGGCGTCGCCGCTTTTCAGGATCTCGATCAGCACCGCCTGCTTGCCGTGCACCAGAACCGCGTTGATCTGAGGCGGTCCGCCGCGATGCACGAAGGCGACGTCACGCAGGTAGACCGTGGCACCGCCGACCGTCTTGATCGGCAGGTCGTTGAAGCTCTTCACCTGGATCGGGGTCGCGTTGGTCTCGACCATGTAGTCGATGGCGCCGATCTTCTGGTCGCCCGCTGGAAGCACCACGTTCTGGGTGGCCAGCGCATGGCTGACATCAACCGCGGACAGGCCATGCGCCAGCAGCTTGGATTGATCCAGGTCGATCTCGACGTTCAACGACGAGCCGCCATACGGGGTCGGGATCGAGGCGCCCGGAACCGCGACCAGGGCCGGCCGGATCAGGTTGGAGGCCATGTCGTAGACCTGCGACGCCGTCATCGCCGGAGCCGCAACCTGCAGGTCGAGCACCGGCACGGACGAGGCGTTGTAGGACAGGATCTGGGGCGGGGTGATGCCGGCAGGCATCTGCTTGAGCACGGTCTGCGAGATCGAGGCGATCTGCGCCTGGGCGGCGGCAATGTTGGTGCCCGGCTGGAAGAAGATCTTGACGATGCCGCGCCCATAAAGCGACTGGCTCTCGATATGCTCGATGTTCTCGACAGTGACCGTCAGGGCGCGCTCGTAGTAGTAGATCACCCGGCCGGACATGTCCTGCGGCGTCAGACCGTTATAGGTCCAGACCACAGCGACCACCGGGATGCGTATGGCGGGAAAGATGTCGGTGGGGGTCCTGAGCACCGCCAAACCGCCAAACAACACGATCAGGATGCTCATCACCACGAAGGTCAGTGGCCGACGCAGTGCCACCAGCACGATTGCGTTCATGACGGGCGGGTCATCGGCGGAGGTGTCCTGTGCCAGCGGCCCGGGACTGGACCATGTTCCGTTCGCTCCGGCTCACGGCCCATGTTCCAGCCTGTTGTCTCGGCGAGCATCTTGATCCCATCGAACGATTTTGTTCGATGGAGTGACGCTCTAGCGACGCATCGCCGCCGCGCCAATGAAATTAGATTTTAGAAAACGCGGCCGGCCCGGCCGACGATCCGACGGTCGCCGATGAAGGCATTGGGTTGGGCAGCGCCCGCGTCTCGGTCGCAAACACGACCTCGAACAGGCACCCCGGCGGATTGCCTCCCGGCCGGGCGTCGCGGATGGCGAGCGCAGCCCCGTGCAGGCTGGCGATCGCCGCGACCAGGCTCAGCCCGAGGCCGCTGCCCTCGAGATGGCGGCTCTTGTCGGACCGGAAGAACCGGCCCAGCACGGCATCCCGCTCGACCGGCGGGATGCCGCAGCCGGTGTCGGTGATGCGAAGGGTCGCCGCTGCTTCCACAACGAGAACCCCGATCTCCACCCGGCCACCCGCGGGCGTGAACTTGATCGCGTTGTCGATCAGGTTGGCGATCAGCTCGATCAGCAGGTCGCGGTCGCCGTGCAGATCCGCAGGATCGCAGCGGCCGGTAACCAGCGCCACCTCACGCGTCTCGGCGATCGGTTCGTAGAGGTCGACGATGTCCGCCACGATCTCGCCAAGCGACAAGGGCGCGAAGGCGGAGCGCCTGCGCCCGTTCTCGATCTCGCTGATGCGAAGCAGCGCCGTGATGATACCGAAACATTTATCAAGGTCGATGATCGCGCGCTCGATCGAGTTTCCCAGCGCGCGCGGGTCGTCGGGCGTGCTTCGGGCCCGTTCCAGCCGCGTGCGCACGCGCGCAAGCGGGGTGCGCAGGTCGTGGGCGATGTCGTCGCCGACGCCCTTGATCTCGTCGAGCAGATGCTGCAGCCGTTCCAGCATGCGGTTGACGCTGCCGGCGAGCCGGTCGACGTCGTCGCCGCTCCCATGCCTGCCGGCAAGCGGCAGACGCTCCTGCAGGTCGCCGTCCATGATCCGCTCGATCGCGCGGTGCATGACGCCGAAGCGAAGCAGGGCGCGGTGGCTCAGCCATACCCCGCCCAGCACCGCAAGCATGATGGAGGGCAGCGCCGCCAGCGCCAGCGAGCGGCGCAGGATCGCGCGCAGCTCCTCGAGGTCGCGTATGCCGCGCGCCATGACCAGGATGTCGCCGCCTGGCAGCCGGGCGGCCTGTGCCCGCACCAGGCGTGGCCCCTGGTCGGTGGGGTGCACCAGGATCTGGTGCACGCGCCCGTCCAGCGCCAGCCCTTTGGGCCAGCCGGGCAGGTTGCCGCCCACCACCCGGCGGTTGGCGTCAAACAGGCCGGCTGCGATGATCAGCAGATGCAGATCGTCGGACGCGCGCATGCGCAGGCGCTGATCGAGCGCCGGCTTGGTGCGGACCGCCATCAGCGCGATCTCGCGCGACAGCAGCTGGTCGGTGCGGGTGATCTCGTAGGTCGTGGTCTGCCAGAAGATCAGCGCCGACTGCAGCAGCAGCGCAGCCGCAAGAAACGCTGCCGAGCCGATGGTCAAGCGGAAGGTGGTGGTGCGAAGCAACGGCCAGTCCGGCAGCCGCGTCCGCATCTGTTCAGCCGCCCGGTCGAAGCATGAACCCGGCGCCGCGTATGCTGTGGATCAACGGCATCTCGTTCGAGCCGTCGACCTTGCGACGCAGCTTGCCGATATGCACGTCAACCAGGTTGGTCTGCGGGATGAACCGGTAATGCCAGACATCCTCGAGCAGCATGTCGCGTGTCAGCACCCGGTCGGGCCGCCGCAACAGGTATTCCAGCAAACGGAATTCCCGCGGCAGCAGTTCGATTTCGCGGCCGCTCCTGGTGACGCGGCGCTCGATCAGATCCATGACGATCGGACCCACCCGCAGCACGCTCTCGCGCGTCTCGGTCGGGCGACGCAGAAGCGCCTCCAGCCGGGCCGCCAGCTCCTCCATCGCGAACGGCTTGGTCAGGTAGTCATCGCCGCCGGCTTTCAATCCGCTGACCCGGTCGTCCACCGCCGACAACGCGCTCAGCACCAGAACCGGCACCCGGTTGTGGTCGCGGCGAAGCTCGGTGATCAGCGCAAGCCCGTCGAGGCCGGGAAGCAGACGATCAACCACCAGCACATCGAACCCGTCCGCCCGGGCACGAGCCAGGCCCCCGGGTCCGGTCTCCTCCACAACAACCGAGCAGCCGCGGGCGACGAGTTCGTCGGCGACGTCCTGGGCGATCTTGTGGTCGTCCTCGATCAGCAGCACACGCATGCACTGGGCATGCCGCCGGTGACCACAGGAGGGAAGTAAATTCGAATTTAGCGCCGAACCGCAACGGGCCGGGCGGCGCACCCGCCCTGCCCTGTCCGCCGCACGATCCTCTACTCGCGCCTGCCATCAAACAAGCGCGGCAGTCCGAGCGGATTGTTGTCGCGCAGCGCTTCGGGCAGCAGCGCCTGCGGCAGGTCCTGGTAGCTGACCGGACGCAGGAAGCGGCGGATCGCCAGCGAGCCGACCGAGGTGCTGCGGCCATCCGAGGTGGAGGGATAGGGTCCGCCATGCACCATCGCGTGACCCACCTCGACGCCGGTACCGAAGCCGTTCACCAGGATGCGGCCGACCTTGCGCTCGAGCAGCGGCATCAGCACGCGGGCGGTCTCGATGTCGGAGTCCGCCAGGTGCAACGAGACGGTAAGCTGCCCTTCCAGGGCCTCGATCACCCGCGTCAGCGATGCGAGATCGGAACAGCGGACAATCAGTCCGGAGGCGCCGAACACCTCCTCCTGCAGTTCGCGATGCTCCAGGAAGGAGGGAGCCTCGGTGGAGAACAAGGCTGCCTGGCAGGCATACACGCCGCCCGGCTTGCCGCGCGACAAGGTCTTCACCGAGGCGTGACCCGCCAGCTGCGCTGTTGCCTTGTTGTAGGCGGCGTGGATCCCGGGCGTCAGCATGCCGGCACCCGGCTGCTCGCCGACCACGCCCGCCGCGGCGGCGGCGAACTCGTCCAGGCCAGGACCGTCGAGTGCCAGCACCAGGCCGGGATTGGTGCAGAACTGCCCCGCTCCCAGGCTCAGCGCGGCCACGAAGCCGGGCGCGATCGCAGCCGCGCGTTCGGCAAGTGCCCCGGGCAGCAGGATCACCGGATTGATGCTGCTCAT
>CAXUNX010000216.1:0-4637 GCA_964252545.1 uncultured Acetobacteraceae bacterium
TGTGCGAAGGCAACTGCGTCATCGAGAAGGGCTTCGAGAGCGTCACCATCGGCGCGGTCGAGCGCTTCATCACCGACCATGCCTTCGAGGCCGGTTGGGTGAAGCCGATCACCCCGCACCTGGAGCGCGAGCAGTCCGGCGCCATCGTCGGCGCGGGCCCGGGTGGGCTGGCGGCGGCCGAGCAGCTCCGCAAGCGCGGCTACCAGGTGCATGTCTATGACCGCTACGACCGCATCGGCGGCCTGATGATCTACGGCATCCCCGGCTTCAAGCTGGAAAAGCAGATCGTGCTGCGCCGGCATGGGCTGCTCGAGGAGGGCGGGATCCGGTTCCACTTGGGCTGCGGGGTGGCGGACGCCGACGGCGAGAACAGCATCGCGTTCGGTACCCTGCGCGAACGCCACGACGCGGTGCTGATCGCAACCGGCGTCTACAAGTCGCGCGACATCGGCGGACCGGGGGCCGGGCTTTCGGGCATGGTCAAGGCAATCGACTATCTCACCGCCTCCAACCGGCGCTCGCTTGGCGACGAGGTGCCGGCGTTCAACAGCGGCCTGCTCGACGCCGCCGGCAAGAACGTGGTGGTGATCGGCGGCGGCGACACCGCGATGGATTGCGTGCGCACTGCCGTGCGACAGGGCGCCGCCTCGGTGAAGTGCCTCTACCGGCGCGACCGCGCCAACATGCCGGGCTCGTTGCGCGAGGTGAAGAACGCCGAGGACGAGGGGGTGGAGTTCGTCTGGCTGGCCGCACCCGAGGCGTTCCTGGGTGACCAAAGCATCACCGGGGTGCGCGCGGCGCGCATGAAGCGGGGGCGGCCCGACGCGGCGGGCCGGCAGTCGGTGGATCCGGTAGAGCATAGCGGCTTCACCCTGCCTGCCGATCTGGTGATCAAGGCGCTCGGCTTCGATCCCGAGGAGCTGCCCACGCTGTGGGGCGAACAGGCGCTGGAGGTTTCGCGCTGGGGCACGCTCAAGGTCGGCCGTAGCTCGTTCATGACCAGCCTGCCCGGCGTGTTCGCCGCCGGCGACATCGTGCGCGGCGCGAGCCTGGTGGTGTGGGCGATCCGCGACGGCCGCGACGCGGCCGCCAGCATCCACCGCTTTCTTTCCGAGCAGGCCCAGGCCACCCCCCAGCAGATCGCAGCGGAGTGACGGCGATGGAAGATCCGGGCATGGCAGGGGGGCACCCCGCTCAGGCGGCTCGCGAGAGCGGCGCCGAGTTCGTTGCGGCCTGGCAGCGCAACCGCGAGGCGCTTGCCGGCAGCTACGATCCTGCGCAGGAGCACGATGCCTGCGGCGTAGGCCTGGTCGCGGCCCTCGACGGCAGGAGGCGGCGCGACGTGGTTGAGGCGGGCATCGCGGCGCTGAAGGCGGTGTGGCACCGGGGCGCCGTGGACGCCGACGGCAAGACCGGCGACGGTGCTGGCATCCATGTCGAGATCCCGCAGGATTTCTTCGCCGACGCCATCGCCCGCACCGGCAGCCGCCCGGACGGCACGCTGATCGGCATCGGCATGGTGTTCCTGCCCAAGACCGACCTGTCGGCCCAGGAGCGCTGCCGCGCCATCGTGGAAAGCCAGATCCTGGCGTTCGGCTACGGCATCCATGGCTGGCGCCAGGTGCCGATCGACACCGCCTGCATTGGCGAGAAGGCCAACGCCACCCGGCCCGAGATCGAGCAGATCATGATCCGCAACCTGCGCTGCGTGCCGGAGGAGCAGTTCGAGCGCGAGCTCTATGTTATCCGCCGGCGGATCGAGAAGCAGGCGATCGCCGACCAGGTCAGCGAGCTGTATATCTGTTCGCTGTCCTGCCGCTCGGTGATCTACAAGGGCATGTTCCTGGCCGAGCATCTCACTGAGTTCTATCCCGACCTGCTCGATCCGCGCTTCGTCAGCCGCTTTGCGATCTATCACCAGCGCTACTCGACCAACACCTTCCCGACCTGGCGGCTGGCGCAGCCGTTCCGCAAGCTCGCCCATAACGGCGAGATCAACACGATCTCGGGCAACACCAACTGGATGAAGAGCCACGAGACGCGGCTCGCCCATCCCGATCTCGACGAGGTCATGGCCGACATCAAGCCGGTGATCCAGGCGGGCGGCTCCGACACCGCGTCGCTCGACAACGTGTTCGAGCTGCTGACCTTCACCGGCCGCGACGCGCCGATGGCCAAGGCGCTGATGATCCCGGCCGCGATCACCCCCGGGCCGGCGATGACCCCGGCGCACCGGAACATGTTCCTTTATTGCAACGCGGTGATGGAGCCCTGGGACGGGCCCGCCGCGATCTGCGGCACCGACGGGCGCTGGGTGATCGCGGGGCTGGACCGCAGCGGCCTGCGCCCGCTTCGCTACACCGTCACCGCCGCCGACATGCTGATCGTGGGCTCGGAGACCGGCATGGTGAAGGTGCCGGAAGGCGACATCGTCAGCCGGGGCCGGCTCGGGCCCGGCCAGACCATCGCCCTCGATCTGGAGGAGCGCCGCTTCTATGAGGACGACGCGCTGCTCGACCTGCTGGGCGCACGGCAGGATTTCAGCGGCTGGTCCAAGCGCATGCACCGTATCGACGAGATCGTCCGCTCGGACGCGGTGGAGCCGGTGATCTATGCCGGCGAGGAGCTGCGGCGCCGGCAGCTTGCGGTGGGCACCACCCTCGAGGAGCTGGAGATGATCCTGCACCCGATGGGGGCGGAGGGGCTCGAGGCGACCGGCAGCATGGGCGACGACACGCCGCTCGCGGTGCTTTCCGAGACCTATCGCGGGCTTGCGCACTATTTCCGGCAGGCCTTCAGCCAGGTCACCAACCCGCCGATCGACAGCCTGCGCGAGACCCGGGTGATGTCGCTCACCACCCGCCTCGGCAATCTCGGCAACGTCCTCGACGAGGATGCCAGCCAGTGCGACCTGCTGCAGCTCGACACGCCGATTCTGACCACCGGCGAGCACGCGGCGCTGCGCGAGTTCCTGGGCGGAAATGCCTGCGAGGTGGACTGCACCTTCGCGGCCGCCGAGGGCGAGGCCGGCCTGCGCACGGCGATCGAGCGGATCCGGCGCGAGGCGGAAGAGGGCGTGCGCGCCGGCTGCACCCACATCTTCCTGACCGACGAGCACCAGGGCGCCTCGCACGCCTTTATCCCGATGATCCTGGCCACCGGGGCGGTGCACACGCACCTGGTGCGGCATTCGCTGCGCACCTTCACCAGCCTCAACGTGCGCACCGCAGAAAGCCTCGACGTGCACGCGATCGCGGTGATGATCGGGGTGGGTGCGACCACGGTGAACCCGTACCTGGCCCAGGAAAGCATCGCCGACCGGCATCGACGCGGCCTGTTCGGCGACGTCTCGCTGCGCGCCGCGGTCGAGAAATACCGCAAGGCGGTCGACAAGGGGCTGCTCAAGACGATGTCCAAGATGGGCATCTCGGTGATCGCCTCCTACCGGGGCGGCTACAACTTCGAGGCGATCGGCCTGTCGCGCGCGCTGGTGGCCGAGTTCTTCCCCGGAATGCCGTCGCGCATTTCCGGCATCGGCCTTTCGGGCCTGGCGCGCAACGTGCTCGGGCTGCACGAGGCGGCCTGGAGCGAGGATGCGGTGACGCTGCCGGTCGGCGGCCTCTACAAGGTGCGGCTGCGCGGCGAGGTGCACGCCTTTGACGGCACCCTGATCCACACGCTGCAGAGCGCCGTCGCCTCCGACAGCTTCACCACCTACAAGCGCTACGCCGACGCGGTGCGCCGGCAGCGGCCGGTGGCGCTGCGCGACCTGCTCGACTTCCGCGAGGGCCGCACGCCGATCCCGGTGGAGGAGGTGGAAAGCATCACCGAGATCAGGAAGCGCCTGCTGGCGCCCGGCATCTCGCTGGGGGCGCTCAGCCCGGAAGCGCACGAGACCTTGTCGATCGCGATGAACCGGATCGGCGCGCGCTCGGACTCCGGCGAGGGCGGCGAGGATCCGGGGCGCAGCAAGGCGCGGGCCAACGGCGACAACGCGTCCTCGGCGATCAAGCAGATCGCCTCCGGCCGGTTCGGGGTGACCGCGCAGTATCTCAACGACTGCCGCGAGATCGAGATCAAGATGGCCCAGGGCGCCAAGCCAGGCGAGGGCGGCCAGCTTCCCGGCTTCAAGGTCACCGAGCTGATCGCCAAGCTGCGGCACGCGACCCCCGGCGTCACCCTGATCTCGCCGCCGCCGCACCACGATATCTACTCGATCGAGGATCTGGCCCAGCTCATCTACGATCTTAAGCAGATCAACCCGGAGGCCAGCGTCACCGTCAAGCTGGTGGCGCGCACCGGCATCGGCACCATCGCCGCGGGCGTCGCCAAGGCCAAGGCGGACGCGATCCTGATCTCCGGCCATTCCGGCGGAACCGGCGCCAGCCCGCAGACCTCGGTGAAATATGCCGGTTTGCCCTGGGAGATGGGGCTGGCCGAGGCGCACCAGGTGCTGATGCTCAACCGGCTGCGCCACCGGGTGAAGCTGCGCACCGACGGCGGGCTGAAGACCGGCCGCGACGTGGTGGTCGCCGCCATGCTGGGGGCCGAGGAGTTCGGCATCGGCACCGCGAGCCTGGTGGCGATGGGCTGCATCATGGTGCGGCAATGCCATTCCAACACCTGCCCGGTCGGCG
>CAXUNX010000217.1:0-4636 GCA_964252545.1 uncultured Acetobacteraceae bacterium
AGGCGGTGGCGCAGCTGCTCGGCACCGCCGAGGGCGCCGACCTGCTCGCCGCCAGCAAGCGCGCCGCCAACATCCTGCGCATCGAGGAAAACAAGGACGGGCCGCACGACGCCGCCCCCGATCCGGCGCTGTATGCGCGCCCCGAGGAGCGGGCGCTGGCGGATGCGCTCGCCACCGCCGCACCCGCCATCCGCACCGCCATCGCAACCGAGCAGTTCTCGGCAGCGATGGCGGCGATGGCCGCCTTGCGGGCACCGCTGGACCGGTTCTTTGACGCCGTCACGGTGAACGCGGAAGACCCGGCGCTGCGACGCAACCGGTTGCGGCTGCTGGCCGGCTTGCGCGCGACGCTGGGGCAGATCGCCGATTTCGGCCAGGTCGAGGGTTGAGATGCCGGCGGGTCGGCGCGACGCGAGCAGGGCCGCGCAGCACGGCCGCGTCAGTCTGCGGCGGGCGCTGCTCCGCAGGAGCTTCCACCAAGCCCCGGCCGGACGCCTGATCCCCCCGCAACCGTCAGCAGGCAGCGCACCAGGGCTTCCGGGTTGGAGAAGAAGGGTGCGTGGTCGGTGTTCAGCCAGAACACGGGATCGCAGGGCAGATCCGCCAGCATCCGGTTCTGCATGTCGGCGGTCACCGCATTGTCCTCGGTGGTGCGTATATAGGCCCGCCTCACCCTGCCGAACCGCTCCGCGGTGAGGCGCAGCGGCGTGGCATGCACGCCCAAGGGCTCATAGGTCAGCTTGCTTCTCGCCAGGCTCGCCCACTCCTCGCTGGTGGCGTTATAGAAGCTCATCGTCAGGAAAGGGTCGAGCAGCATGGCCGAGCCATCCTCGCGCATGTCGAGCACCCGGGGGCCGTCCGGGTCGGGCTGCGGCACGTAGTCCAGGATCGAGGCGCCGTCGGGCAGCATCGACCCGGCCAGGTAGACCAGGGTGCAAATCCGGTCGGGCACGCGCTCGGCGGCCTCGCTGATCACCACGCCGCCCCGGCTGTGGCCGACCAGGATCACCGGTTCCGGCTCCCGCAGCACCAGCTCTGCGACCTGATCCGCCCAGGCGGCGAGGCCCACCGCCGACAAGGGCGTCCTGTTCTCGCCCATGCCGAGCAGCTCCGGCGTGCGCACCTCGTGCCCCGCCGCGATCAGCAGCGGGGTCACCCGCTGCCAGCACCAGGCGCCGTGCCAGGCGCCGGGAACCAGGACGAAGATGCTCAATGGACCTGCCCCTGGGCTGCGCCTGCGCCGAAACGGATCCCTATATCAGGCCGGCGAGGCGGAGATGCTGGATCAGCATGATGGTCTTGGCATCGACGATGCGGCCGTCGGCGATCATCAGCAGCGCCTCATCGAAAAAAGCCTCCAGCACCTCGATGTCCTCGCCCTCGCCGGGCAGTCCGCCGCCGGCGTGGATGCGATCGGCGGGGTTGTATTCGGCAACAAACAAGCTGAGCCGCTCGGTCACCGCGCCCGGGCTCATGAACGCCTCGAACACCAGCCGCGGCGAGCGAATGCGCAGGCCCGCCTCTTCTTCCGCCTCCCTGCGGATCGCGGTGAGCGGGTCGTGCTCGTCCAGCACGCCGGCGATCGCCTCGATCAGCGGCTGCCGGTGCCCGCTGACATAGGCCGGGTAGCGGAACTGCCTTACCAGCAGCACGGTGCGGCGACGGGGATCATAGGGCAGCAGCACCGCGCCATGGCCGCGGTCATAGGTCTCGCGGCTGAGCGTCTGCCAGCTGCCGTCGCGGCGACGGTGCTCGAACACCGTCATGCTGAGCACGGAGTGCTCGCGGGAAAGCACCCGGGTCTCGCGGACCCGGATCTCCGGGTCCGGCGCGTCGGGCGCCTGGCTCACCGCGGCGACAGCACCATGATCATCTGGCGGTTTTCCATGCGCGGCATCTGCTCGACCTTGGTGCGCTCGTCCATGTCGCCGCGTATGCGCTCCAGCACCTTCACGCCGAGATCCTGGTGCGCCATCTCGCGGCCGCGGAACCGCAGCGTGACCTTCACCTTGTCGCCCTCCTCGATGAAGGAGCGCATCGCCCGCAGCTTCACCTGGTAGTCGTTCTCGTCGATGTTGGGCCGGACCTTGACCTCCTTGATCTCGATGACCTTCTGCTTCTTGCGGGCCTCGTTCTTCTTCTTCTGCTGCTCGTACTTGAACTTGCCGTAGTCCAGGATCTTGACCACCGGCGGCTCGGCGTTCGGGCTGATCTCCAGCAGGTCGAGGCCCACCGAAAAGGCGCGGCCCATGGCCTCGCGCGTGGTCATGACGCCCTGCATCTCGCCCTCCTCGTCGATCAGGCGGACCTGCGGGACGCGGATCTCCTCGTTGACGCGGGGCCCCTCGCGGGTGGGCGACGCGGGCATCGGTGGTCTGGCTATGGCGCTTCTCCTGTTTTTGTTACGGCAGCTTGCATATGGGTAACGCGCCGGCTTGGGCGGCGTTCAGAACAAGCCCGGTTATTGGCGCAAGATGCTGCCCGCGATCAAGCGCGCTGAGCCGGTGGTTCCGCGATGCAGCCATGCACGAACCGCGTCATGCAGCGCTGCGCCGGAGGTCGGGCGGCATGGCCTCCAGCACAAGGGCGCGGACCGCCTCGGCAAGCGGCACGATCTGCTGCGCGACGCCGCCGAGCCTGCGCAGCGCCACCGTGCCGGCCTCCGCCTCCTTGCGCCCCACCACCAGGATCACCGGCACCCGCGCCAGGCTGTGCTCGCGGATCTTGGCGTTGATCTTCTCGTTGCGGGTGTCCGCCTGCGCCACGAGCCCCGCCCGCCGCAGCGTCGATGCCACGTCCAGCGCGTAGGCCTCGGCGTCGCTGACGATGGTGGCCACCACCACCTGCACCGGCGACAGCCAGAGCGGGAACCGGCCGGCATACTGCTCGATCAGGATGCCCAGGAAGCGCTCGAACGATCCCAAGATCGCCCGGTGCAGCATCACCGGCCGGTGGCGCGCGCTGTCCTCGCCGATATAGCTGGCGTCGAGCCGCTCCGGCAGGATGGTGTCGACCTGCAGCGTGCCGCACTGCCAGTCGCGGCCGATCGCATCGCGAAGCACGAATTCCAGCTTCGGCCCATAGAACGCGCCCTCGCCCGGATTGAGCTGGTAGCCGACATCGGCCAGGCGGCAGGCCTCAACCAGCGCCGCCTCGGAGCGGTCCCACTCGGCGTCGGTGCCCACGCGGTTGTCCGGGCGGTCGGCGAACTTCACCTGGAAGCTGTTGAAGCCGAGGTCGCGGTAGACGGCGGAGAGCATGGACACGAAGCGGGCGGTCTCGGCTGCGACCTGCTCCTCCGTGCAGAAGATGTGCGCGTCGTCCTGGGTGAAGGCGCGCACCCGCATGATGCCGTGCAGCGCGCCGGACGGCTCGAAGCGGTGGCAGGCGCCGAACTCCGCCATGCGCAGCGGCAGCTCGCGGTAGGAGCGCAGCCCGTGCCGGAAGATCTGCACGTGGCACGGGCAATTCATCGGCTTCAGCGCGAGGCTCTTGTTCTCGTCGGCGACGGTGGCGATGAACATGTGCTCGCGGTAGTTCTCCCAGTGTCCGGAGGCTTCCCACAGCGAGCGGTCAACCAGCTGCGGGGTGCGCACCTCCTCGTAGCCGGCCTCGTTCTGGGCGCGGCGCATGTAGTCCTGCAGCACGGTGTAGAGGCGCCAGCCCTTGGGGTGCCAGAAGATCGAGCCGGTCGCCTCCTCCTGGATGTGGAACAGGTCCATCTCGCGGCCGATGCGGCGGTGGTCGCGCCGTTCCGCCTCTTCGAGCTGGTGCAGGTACGCCTCGAGCTCGGCGGCGTCGCGCCAGGCGGTGCCGTAGATCCGGGTCAGCATCGGGTTGCGGTGATCGCCGCGCCAGTAGGCGCCCGCCACCTTCATCAGCCTGAAGGCGCCGCCGACGTCCGCCACGCTGCGCATGTGCGGGCCGCGGCACAGATCCAGCCACTCCCCCTGCCGGTAGATCGAGATCGGCTCGCCTTCCGGCAGGTCGCGGATCAGCTCGGCCTTGAAGCGCTCGCCGCGCCCTTCGAAGAAGCTGATCGCCTGCTCGCGCGGCCAGACCTCGCGCTCGAACGCAGCACCCCGGGCCACGATGGCGCGCATGCGCGCCTCGATCGCCGGGAAGTCCTCCGGGGTGAACGGCTCGTTGCGGGCGAAGTCGTAGTAGAAGCCGTTGTCGATGGCCGGGCCGATGGTGACCTGGGTGCCGGGATAAAGCTCCTGGACCGCCTCGGCCAGCACGTGCGCCGCGTCGTGGCGGATCAGTTCCAGCGCCTGCGGGTCCTTGCGGGTCACGAACACCACCCGGGCGTCGCCCGCGATCTCGTGCGACAGGTCGACCAGGGCGCCGTCGAGCTGCATTGCCAGCGCCGCCCGGGCCAGCCCCGGCCCGATCGCGGCCGCCACCGCGGCACCGGTGACCGGGGCGTCGAAGCGGCGCACGGAACCGTCGGGCAGGGTGATGGCGGGCATGAAAACACTCCTCGGGCTGCGCGGTGCCGCACAGAGGTATCATCTCAGCCAAGCAGCGCTGCAACCCTGCCCACAACCCTGGCCACGTCGAGCTGCGCCAGCCGGCCCGCGCGCAGGATATGCACCCGCCCCGGATCCGGGCCGCGCGGGGCGGGTGCATATCC
>CAXUNX010000218.1:0-4229 GCA_964252545.1 uncultured Acetobacteraceae bacterium
CGAGGCCGCCGGCTCCGTTCTTCTTCGAGCCCAACGCGTTTTGGTCCGCGAGAGCTTGCCGGTGGTCGGGGGCGCCGGCGTCGTCCACACCGAGCCGGATGGGCCCAGCGGCCGGGCGGGGAACGGGGTCCATCGCGATGAATGGGCCGGCTTCTTTCGCGGACGGCGTCGCGCGCGGCCTCGCCTGCAACCTGGGCCGCGCGTGGTCCGGTGCGTCCCGGGGGCTGCGGCGGCGGTCTTCAGCTCGATGACCGGCCGGGTCCGGTTGAACCTGGCGGTGAGCGCGATGCTGCTCTGGCTCTCGGGGGCTGCGCTGCGTGTGACAATCCTGGCGTTGCCGCCGGTGCTGCCGCGCATCACCGCCGAGCTTCGGCTCGATGCCACCGACATCGGTCTGCTGGCCGGCCTGCCGTCGCTGCTCTTCGCCGTCTTGGCCGTTCCCGGCGCCCGCCTGATCGCGCGCGTCGGCGCGGTTCCGACGCTGGTGACGGGACTGGTGCTGAACGCCCTCGGCGCTGCGGCGCGTGGTTTGACGGGCGACTTCGCCGGGCTGGGCGCGACGACGGTGCTGATGTGCGTCGGGGTCGCCCTGATGCAGCCGGCGCTTCCGTCGCTGGTACGGGCCTGGGTTCCGGCGCGGATCGGGTTCGCCACCGCCCTCTACACGAACGGCCTGCTGGTGGGCGAGGTAATCCCGGTGATGTGGGTACACCGTTCGTCGTCGCCCCTGATCGGCGACGGCTGGCGCGTATCCCTTGCCATCTGGGCGCTGCCGGTGCTGGTGACGGCCCTGCTGGTCTTCGTGCTGCGACGCCGGCCGGTCACCGCGACGGGCGTCCCGCCGGGGCGCTGGAGGCCGGACTGGCGCGACGCGCGGGTTTGGCGGCTGGGGCTGATGCTGGGTGGCGCGAACGCCACCTATTTCGGGCTGAACGGTTTTCTGCCGGGATGGCTGACGTCGTGTGGTGATCCCGCCTCGGTCAGGCCGGCGCTGACCGCGCTCAACTTGGCGCAGATCCCGGCCTCGCTGCTGATGCTGGTTCTGGCCGGGCGATGGGTGCGGCGGCGGGCGGCCTATGGCGGCGCGGGCGTGCTGATGCTGATCGGCGTGCTGGGCTGCGTCGCGATGCCGGGTCGGGCGGAGGTAGGTTGGGCGGGACTGGCGGGGCTCGCCGGCGCGGTGCTGCTGACCCTGGGGCTGGCCTTGCCGTCGATGCTGGTGGCGGCGGCGGATGTCCCGCGCCTGGCCGCCGCCATGTTCACCATCAGCTACAGCTTATCGACGGCCACGGCGTTGCTTGCAGGACAGTTGTGGCGGCTGAGCGGCCTCGCCGCCATGGCCTTCGTTCCAATCGCGCTTGTCGCACTGGCGGCGGCGCTGCTCGGCGCGGTCGCGCCGCTGCAGCCGAAGCCTGCGGATCCACTCCCGCCGGCACGCGCACCCGGACGTTGATCCTGCGCTCGAACTTCGGAAATCCTGAAGGTCGGCAGGGAAATTATTCCAGTCACGCCGGAATGGCGATCCTGCCACCGTCTCGGTCCCGACGCACCCGAAAGGAAGGATCAGCGACGATGCCGATGACGAACACGATCGAACCGGCCCGGAAAGAAGCCCACTCCCGCTACGGCTCGGTGGCGCAGTCGACGCACTGGATCACCGCGGCGTTGATGTTCGCCGTGCTGCCGCTGGGATGGGAAGCGGTCAGCCTTCCCATGGAATCGCCTTCGGACAGGTTGATGTTCACGCTGCACAAGTCGGTCGGCCTGACGATCCTGGCGATCGTCGCGTTCCGGATCGGGTGGCGCGCCGCTCATCCGGCCCCACCGCTTCCCGGCCACCTGGCGCCGTGGGACAGGGCGGCCGCATTCGCCTCGCACTGGCTGCTCTACCTCATCCTGGTCGGCATGCCTGCCAGCGGCTACGTCCTGTCCACCGCCGGGGGACATAAGGTCCCCTACTTCTGGCTGTTCGACGTTCCGGCGCTCCCGAAGGATCCGGCGCTGGAGAAGGCCGCGCTGTGGGTCCACGTCGTGACCGGCCAGTGGTTCGTCTATGCCCTGATCGTGCTGCACCTCGTGGCGACGGCCTGGCACGCCGCGATGCGTCGCGACGGCGTCCTGAACCGCATGCTTCCGGCGCAGCACGGTGCGGAATGGCAGGACATTGAGTAGGCGCGGCGTCCGACGCAAGCGGCTCGTCCGCGTCCGGCAATACTTGCACGTTTAATCGCCGATTGGGCGCCGAGCACCTTCGCGATGTCGACTGCACGACGATCTGTCAGGCGCCCGCCCTGTTGCACCCGGCCCATCCTGGCAGGCTTCTGGCCTCGTCGCTGCGCGCGAGCTTCAACGCCTGGGATGTCGCCTTGTCGAAGTTGTTGTCGACGACTTCACTGGCGATGCGACGCCTCAGGAAATCCGCCCAAAGGAACTCCGCAAAAGGCTTGCTGCTCTTGGCGCAACCACCTTCCCTGATCAGGGCTCCGGCGAGGCTCCGGAACGGGTCATCCTTGAGATCCGACAGGCTGGTTGGCACAGCGTCGAGAGAGCACCGCCGGCCATGCCCATCGTAGGCGTGGCACCAGGCGCTGTTGTCCAAGTAGGTCCAGAACTCGTCCTTCGGCAAATGGGAAAGGTCGTCGATGATAAAGATGGCGACGTCTCCAGCGTCCTCGTCCAGCAAGGCCCGGGCGAAGTGATGGTGATCGACGATAAAAGGCCGGTCGTGCGGTCCGATCACCGCAGGAAGAACGTGCCGGCGCAGAAGCTTGACGCGGCTTTTGGCGTTGGCTGCCCTCCACTCTGCCTTCTTGAGCTCGACCTCCCTCAAACCGACCGTCATTTGAGTCGGACGCAAGTCGGTTATGGGAACGCCAATTGCAATCTGACCAGTCATCGCTCAGCCTTTCCACCTACGAAACGCTGCCTGAGGCACACCAGCGGCAAGATCTTGAAACATCCCTGAGGAAAGGGGGTCTGGGGCCTGCAGCCCCAGCGGGTTCAGGGCAGAGCCCTGTTCTGATCTTTCCTTGCTGTCGTTCAGCTCTGGCTTGGGTGCACGCCGCCGTGGGGGTCGCTGCTGGACTCGGTGGCGTCGCCGACGGCGGCGTCAGGGTGTTTCTTGAAGTAGGCCATGGCCGCCTGGAGGTCGTCGAGCAGGGTGTCGGCCATGTCGCGGGAGAAGCCGTGGCGGACCAGGGCGCGCATCACCACCATTTCCTGCAGGTCGGGCACCAGCGTGTAGGCGGCGACCTGCCAGCCGCGGGTGCGCAGGCGGTCGGACAGGTCGAACAGGGTGAAGCCGGGCTCGGCCCCGGGCTTGAGCGTCCAGCACACCGCGGGGATGCCACCGGCGCTGTTGCCGTCGAACAGGATGGTGAACGGGCCGAGGGCTTCGATGGCGCCGGCGAGGTGGGCGGCCACGGCGTAGCAGCTCTGCTGAATCGCGCGGTAGCCTTCGTGGCCGAGGCGCAGCAGCAGGTAGTATTGCGCGATCACCTGGCCGCCCGGGCGAGAGAAGTTCAGCGCGAAGTCCGGCATGTTGCCGCCGAGATAGTTCACCCAGAACACCAGCTCGTCGGGCAGGCTTTCTTTGTCGCGCCACATCGCCCAGCCGACGCCGAGCGGCGCCAGGCCGAACTTGTGCCCGGAGGCGTTGATCGACCGCACGCGCGGCAGGCGGAAATCCCACAGCAGGTCCGGTGCGGCGAACGGGGCGAGGAACCCGCCGGAAGCGGCGTCGACATGGATCGGGACCTCGAGGCCGCGTTCGCGCTGGATCGCGTCGAGGCCGGCGGCTACTTCGGCCACGGGCTCGTAGCGGCCGGTGAAGGTGACGCCGAGGGTGGGCACCACGCCGATGGTGCGCTCGTCGACTCGGGAGGCGACCTGCTCCGGGGTCATGCCGAGGCGGAGGCCGCCGGGCTCGTGCGCCATCGGGATCTCGCGCAGCTCGACGTCGAAATAGCGCGCGAACTTGTGCCAGCAGACCTGCACCGGGCCGGTGATCAGGTTGGGACGGGCGGTGTCGTGGCCGGCGGCGCGGCGGGCGGCCTCCCAGCGCCGCTTCATGGCCAGGCCGCCCAGCATCGCCGCCTCGCTGGAGCCCACGGTGGAGCAGCCGACCGCGTGCGAGGCGTCCGGGGCGTGCCAGAGATCGGCGATGATGTGCACGCAGCGGCGCTCGATCTCGGCGGTGGCCGGGTATTCGTCGCGGTCGACCATGTTCT
>CAXUNX010000218.1:4275-4617 GCA_964252545.1 uncultured Acetobacteraceae bacterium
AGCCAGGTCTGGCAGAAGGTGGCGAGGTTCTGCCGGGCGTTGCCGTCGAAGGCGAGCTCGTCGCGCACCAGGTTGAGTGCTGCGTCGGCGCGCAGCCCGGCGGCGGGCATGCGCAGCTTCGGCACCGGCTGGTCCGCGGCGCGGGTGGCGTAGATGTCGGCATTCCGCGCCTCGGGCGCCGGCTCGACGGGGTGCAGCGGCATGGCTCGCGCTCCCTCAGCCGCGCCGGGTGCAGAAGCGGACGGCCGGCTCGCCCACGGTGAGCGGCGGCACGCCGTCGCGGAACTCGGCGTAGTGCGGGGTCTGCAGGTGCGCCTCGAACGCGGCGCGGCTGTTGTAGAC
>CAXUNX010000219.1:0-3661 GCA_964252545.1 uncultured Acetobacteraceae bacterium
GCCGTCGCACCACATCGCAACGTGACCGCAGCCCGGCTGATCGAAAGTTTGGCGTGCCGCCTCCGCTTCCTGTAGGAAGTCCGCGCACCCCATAGCGCGCCCGCGGCCGTGCCGGCCGGCATGGCCGTTCAGGACGATCAGCTCTTGGCCTCCGACATCTCCAGCCCGCGCGAGCCGCGAGGCTCCAGCTTTGCAGCCGTACTCGGCTTCCTGTTCCGGCAATGGCGTCGGCATCCCCGTCCGCTGCTGCCGGTCGCCCTCGGCATGTGCGTGGCCACCGGCACCGATGTGGTGACGCCGGTGCTGGCCGGCCGGCTGGTGGATGTGGCCACCCGCCACCAGGCGCTCTCGCAGGCCGTCTTTCTGCTCTGCGGCCTCACTGGGCTCGGCATCGTCTCGATCCTGGGCCGACGCGCGGGCTATGTCGGCATCACCCACCTGACGCTGCGGATCATGAGCGGCGTTGCCAGCGAGTCGTTCTGGCGGGTGCAGCGCTTCTCGGCCGACTGGCACGCCAGCACCTTCGCCGGCAGCACGGTGCGGCGCATCACCCGCGGCATGTGGGCGATCGACGGCCTGGACGACACGCTGCTGCTGATGCTGCTGCCGGAGGCCGTGGTGCTGGTCGGCACGACGCTGGTGCTGGCGCTGCGCTGGCCGCTGATGGGCGCGCTGCTCGGCGGCTGCGCCGCCGCCTTCGCGCTGATCTCCTGCCTGCTCACGCTTCGCTACGTGGCGCCGTCGGCGAGGCGGTCGAACCAGTGGGACACCCGGGTCGGAGCCGCGCTGGCGGATGCCATCACCTGCAACGCGGTGGTCAAGGCGTTCGGCGCCGAGCGGCGCGAGGATCGCCGTCTGGCCCGCGTGCTCCGGCGCTGGAACGGCCGCACCGTGCGCACCTGGGTGCGCGGCACCACCAGCGGCAACCTGCAGGCCTTGTGCCTGCTGGTGCTTCGGATCGGGCTGATCGGCGCCGCCCTGCTGCTGTGGCGGGCGGGCCGGGCAAGCGCCGGCGACATCGCCTATGTGCTGACGCTGGTGTTCCTGGTGCAGGGCTACCTGCGCGACATCGGCCAGCAGGTCAGCCAGCTGCAACGCTCGGTCAACGAGATGGAGGAGATGGTGACGCTGTTCAGCGAGCCGCCCGGCGTGGCCGACCGGCCCGGCGCGCCGCCGATCGCGATCACCCGAGGCGGCGTGCGTTTCGAGCAGGTGACGTTCCGCTACGGTGCTCATCCGGCGCCGCTGTTCCAGGACCTGTCCATCCGCATCGAGGCGGGCAGCCGGGTGGCGCTGGTCGGCCCCTCCGGGTCCGGCAAGACCACGCTGATCAAGCTGCTGCAGCGGCTGTATGACGTCCAGCAGGGCCGCATCCTGATCGACGAGCAGGATATCGCCGCGGTCCGCCAGGAAAGCCTGCGCTCCCAGATCGCCATCGTGCCGCAGGAGCCGCTGCTGTTCCATCGCTCGCTGGCCGAGAACATCGCCTATGCCAGGCCGGATGCCGATCCGGCGGCCATCCGGCGCGCGGCGGCCCAGGCCAATGCGGACGGCTTCATCGCGCGCCTGCCGCAGGGTTACGCAACGCTGGTGGGCGAACGCGGCGTCAAGCTGTCCGGCGGCGAGCGCCAGCGCATCGCCATCGCGCGCGCGTTTCTCGCCGACAGCCGCATCCTGGTGCTGGACGAGGCGACCTCCAGCCTGGATTCGGAGTCCGAGGCGCTGGTGCAGGAGGCGATGCAGCGGCTGATGCTCGGGCGCACCGTGATGGTGATCGCCCACCGCCTGTCCACGGTGGTGGCGCTGGACCGCATCTTGGTGTTCTCGCACGGACAACTGGCAGAGGATGGCAGCCATGCCGGCCTGCTCACCCGTCCGGACGGTCTCTACCGGCGTTTGTTTGAGCGCCAGGCGCTTGGGCTGGTGGCGGAATAACCGGCGGGAGCGGAGCGCGCCCGCGCACCGATCTCAGGCCTCGGCGACCACAACCGGATCCCCGGCCAGGGCGCTGCCGGCCGATGCAATAACGATGCAGCCGATCCCGAGCCAGTGCAGCGGCCATAGCCGCTCGCCCAGCAGCAGCAGCCCCGACAACGCCGCCAGCACCGGATCCAGGCTGCTCAGGATGCCGTATCCGCGTGCGCTCATGCGCCGCAGCGCGATCAGCTCCAGCGTATAGGGCAGCGCACCCGAAAGCACCGCCACCGCCACCGCCGCCAGCAGGAGCGAAGGCCGGTGCAAGGCGGGCATCATCGCCGGCAGGCAGAACGGAACGATAGCGACGCTGGCCGCGACCATGCCGAGTGCCGCAGCCGGCCCGCTCCGGAGCCGCCGCGCGATCCGCTGACTGGCCATGATGTAGAGCGCCCAGCACAAGGCGGCGCCGAGCGCGAAGCCGACCCCCACCCGGTCGAGCCCGTGCAGCGACCAGGGCGTCATCAGCAGCAACGCAAGCCCGGCCACCACCAGGCACGCCCAGACCAGGTCCAGCAGACGCCGGGAGCCGAGAAACGCCAGCGCCAGCGGCCCGCTGAACTCGATGGCGACCGCGATGCCGAGCGGCAGCCGGGCCAGCGCCAGATAGAACAGGAGGTTCATCAGGCCGAGCGACAATCCATAGGGCAGGATCGCGCGCAGCAGCGAAACCGGTGCAAGGCCCGCCAGGCTGCGCCAGGGGCGCCAGATGATCCAGAGCAGCACGGTCGAGAGCGCGATCCGCAGCCCCACCGTGCCGGAAGCACCCAGTGCCGGGAACAACGACTTCGCGACCGACGCGCCGACCTGGAACGAGGCGATCGCGCCCACCAGCACGGGCGCGCCGCCCATCCGATTTGTCATGTCAGCCGGCGGCAACGGCGAACGGCGCGAAGGACACCGCAAGGATCCCGTAGATCGCCTGCTTGAAGCCGACCTCCTGCTTCGGCAGCTCGGCCAGCGGCAGCCATCTCCAGGCGTCGAATTCGGGATGCGGATCCTGGTCGAGGCGGATGTCGGCGTCGGTGCCGGTGAAGCGAAGCGCGAACCAGCGCTGGCGCTGGCCGCGGAACCGGCCGCCCAGGGCACGCCCCAGCAGCGCCGGCGGCAGGTCGTAGGACAACCAGTCCGGGTGCTCGCCGATGATCCGCGCCCGATCGGTGCCGATCTCCTCGCGCAGCTCGCGCAGCACCGCCGCGCGCGGATCCTCGTCCGCGTCGATGCCGCCCTGCGGCAGCTGCCACACGCCCGCAGCACCTTCGGCATTCGGCAGGTCGGCGCGTCGCGCCACCAGCACCAGCCCGTCCCGGTTGAACAACGCAGCACCGACGTTCGGACGGTAGGGGAGTGCAGCGAGATCATCCTGGTTCATGCTTGCCTCCCGCCGGCGGCGTGGCCGGAGGCACTGTATGGACGAGGCTGCTCACCGGCACCAGCGCCAGCCCGTGCGCGGCCAGCGCGTGCGCCCACGCCGACAGGTGCTCGATGGTCAGCGGGTGCAGCGGCCCTGCGACCCCGATCGCGCTGCCCTTGCGACGGGCGATCTGTTCGAGCTGCTGCAGCGCACGGTCGATCGAGGCTGCGGTTGGCGGATCATCGAGACGCAGGTCGGCAACCGCCGAGGCGACCCGCCCCGGCGGCGCGGTGTCGGGGGGGCGGGGCGGCTTCTGCCGCGCCTGGGCGAGCT
>CAXUNX010000219.1:3671-4593 GCA_964252545.1 uncultured Acetobacteraceae bacterium
TCGACATGGCGACCGTGATGCCGGCCAAGCCGCCGCAGGTGAACTACCGGCTGACGCCGCTCGGCGTGTCGCTGTGGACGCCGGTCGGTGCGCTCGGTGTTTGGGCGCGCGCCCACCGGGCGGAGATCGAGCGGGCGCAGCGCGAGTTCGACGGGAGAACCGTCCCCGTCCCCGTGCCCGCTTGAGCGTGTCGCCGTGCCTACGGCGGCGGCGCGGGCGGTCGGCGTGACGGGAACCAGTTGCCGTGAAACCCCGGCGGGATCCGATGCGGCAGCCGGGCCGTCGCGACCGCGCGCCCGCCGAAATCGCGCGCATCGAGCACCTTGAAATCGGTCGCCTCGGCGGCGCGGTGTCGGGGGTCGCGTCCAGATAGAACAGGCCGCGCCTGCCGAGCTCGGCTGCCACCTCCTCGAACTGCTGCGACGGGGTGAAGCGCTCGCCGCCCATGCCAACAAAGGCGTTGGTGACCCCGGCATAGCCCGCGAAGCGCGAAAGCGCCCAGCGCAGCCGTGCTCGGTTGTTGTCGGGCGAGACCTGCTCGCTCATCGCCCTGCCGCCTTCGTCGTCGGCCGGCGCTGCTCCGGGTTCCATCGGCAACGACAGGAGCAGCTCGTGACCCGCAGCGCGGGCGGCGGCAAGCACCGTGCCGGGTGACGTGGCGTAGGGGGACACCGCAAGGCTCACCGCGGCCGGCAGGCGGGCGATGGCATCGAGGCTGTCGGCCTCTGACAACCCGACGCCGTCGAGCAGGATGGCCACCCGCGGGGTGCCGGCGGCAAGCTGGGGCGGTGTTGCGGCATACACCAGGCGGGGCTGCCGTCCGTCCGCCGCGACCTTGGGCAGCGCCGCCCCCGCCTCGTCCGGCAGCGGCTCGAGCAAGGCCGGCTCGGGGGCGGGGATGTCGCGGCGCGCGGGAGCCGCC
>CAXUNX010000220.1:0-4592 GCA_964252545.1 uncultured Acetobacteraceae bacterium
TGGCGGAAGCGCCCGACAACCGCCCCCGGGACGCGACACTGATCGCCACCGGTCCGGAAACCGCGATCGCCCTGGCCGCGCGGCTCCGGCTGCGGCAGATCGGGATCCATGCGGCGGTGGTTTCGCTGCCCTGCTGGGAGTTGTTCTCGGTCCAGACACTCGCCTACCGCGAAACCATTCTGGGCCGGGCGCTGCGGGTGGGCATCGAGGCGGCCTCTGGTTTCGGCTGGGAGCGCTGGCTCGGCCGCGACGGGATCTTCATCGGCATCGACGATTTCGGGGTATCGGCGCCGGCCGACGAGCTCTACCGCCGGTTCGGCATCACCCCCGAGGGGATCGCCATCCGGGTGCGTCGGCGGCTCGGAATGCGGCTCTGGTCAGATGATCAGAAACGACAATAATCTAGCGCAACATCTTCGGCGAACGCAGAAAGGATCCCGCAATGTCAGACCAGAGGCCGGTCAAGGTCGCCATCAACGGCTTTGGCCGAATCGGACGCCTGGTGCTGCGCGGCATCATCGAGAGCGGCCGCACCGACATCGAGGCGGTGGCGATCAACGATCTCGGCAGCGTGTCGGACAATGCCCACCTGCTGCGCTATGACAGCGTGCATGGCCGCTTCCCGGCCGAGGTCGCGGTGGAAGGCGACGGCATCTTGATCCGCGCCAACGGCCGCAGCTACGGCCCGATCAAGGTGTCCGCCGAGCGCGACCCCTCCAAGGTGCCCTACCAGGGCGTCGACGTGGCGCTGGAATGCACCGGCCTGTTCACCAAGAAGGAGGCGGCCTCGCAGCTCATCACCGCCGGCGCCCGCAAGGTGCTGGTGTCCGCTCCCGCCGACGGCGTCGACGCCACGATCGTGTATGGCGTCAACCACCAAACAATCACCAGCGAGATGACGGTGATCTCCAACGCGTCCTGCACCACCAACTGCCTGGCTCCGATGGCCAAGGTACTCGACGACGCGTTCGGCATCGAGCGCGGCTACATGGTGACCATCCACAGCTACACCGGCGACCAGCGCCCGGTGGACACGCTGCACAAGGACCTGCACCGGGCCCGGGCGGCCGCCCTCAACATCATCCCCACCAGCACCGGCGCCGCCCGCGCGGTGGGGTTGGTGCTGCCGCAGCTCAAGGGCAAGCTGGACGGCACCGCGATCCGCGTGCCGACCCCGAACGTGTCGCTGGTGTCGCTGGACTTCGTGCCACGCACGCCGCCCGGCAGCGTGGCCGAGGTGAACGCGGTGTTCAAGGACGCGGCCGGGGGATCGCTCAAGGGGATCGTGGTCTATAGCAGCGATCCGCTGGTCAGCACCGACTTCAACCACGCGATCGCCTCCTGCTCGTTCGACTCGACGCAGACCGCGCTGGTGGACGGCGGCAAGCTGGTGCGGGTGTGCGGCTGGTACGACAACGAATGGGGCTTCTCCAATCGCATGGCCGACACCGCCGTGGTGTTCGGCAGGCTTTGATGTCGGATCCGGTCGCATCAAAGGGCGCGTCGTTCAAGACGATCGACGCGCTTGAATGCGCGGGCAGGCGGGTGCTGCTGCGCGCCGACCTCAACGTGCCGTTGCGCGACGGCCGGATCACTGACCTCACCCGGCTCGAGCGCCTGACCCCCACCATACGCGAGCTCGCCGACAAGGGCGCCCGGGTCATCGTGGTCAGCCATTTCGACCGTCCCAAGGGCCAGCGCGTGCCGTCCATGTCGCTCGCCCCGGTGCGCGACGCCTTGTCGCAGGTGCTGGGCCACCCGGTGCACTTCGCCGCCGATTGCCTGGGACCGGAGGCGGAGGCCGCGGTCGCCCGGCTGCGGGACGGCGAGGTGCTGGTGCTGGAGAACACCCGCTTCCACCCCGGCGAGGAGGCCAACGACCCGGAGATGGCGCGCGGCCTCGCGGCGCTCGCCGACATCTACGTCAACGACGCGTTTTCCGCCGCCCACCGCGCCCACGCCAGCACCGAGGGAGTCGCGCGCCACCTGCCCGCCCATGCCGGACGGCTGATGCAGGCCGAGCTCGATGCGCTCACCCTGGCGTTGGAAGCGCCCGAGCGGCCGGTCGGCGCCATCGTGGGCGGGGCCAAGATCTCCACCAAGCTCGACCTGATCGGCAACATCCTGGGCCGGGTCGACGTGCTGATCATCGGCGGCGCGATGGCCAACACCTTTCTGGCCGCGCAGGGCGTCGAGGTCGGGCGCTCGCTGCAGGAGCCGCCCATGCACGACACCGCCCGCGCCATCATGGCGCAGGCGCAAGCAGGCGGCTGCCGCATCCTGCTGCCGGTCGACGCGGTCACCGCGACCGAGTTCAAGGCGCATGCGGCGACCCGGACCGTGCCGGTGGGAGAGGTGCCCGCGGACGCGCTGATCCTGGATTGCGGCCCGGCCACGGTGGCGCTGCTGGCGCGCGAGATTTCGGCGCTGCGCACGCTGGTCTGGAACGGCCCGATGGGCGCCTTCGAGACCGAGCCGTTCGATGCCGGCACCACCGCGCTGGCCCGCGCGGTGGCCGAGCGGACCCGGGCCGGCGCGCTCCGCTCGGTGGCCGGCGGCGGCGACACCGTGTCGGCGCTCCGGCACGCCGGCGTGCTGGACGAGCTTTCCTATGTGTCGACGGCCGGCGGCGCGTTCCTGGAATGGCTGGAAGGCAAGACCCTGCCGGGCATCCAGGCGCTGACCGCCCTCGGGGGCATCATCCTGCCGCGCTGAAGGAGGGGGGATGGCGTTTGTGCTGCAGGACCCGGGATCGGCGCGCGGCGATGCGCTGGTGCTTCGCCTGCCCGACCAGACCGAGATGCCGGTGCGCGGGCTGTCGCTGGCTCGCGGCTGGTGGGCGACGATGCTGTTCGACGGGTTCGAGACCGTCTGGCTGGTTGAGATGGCGAGCGATGCCGGCGAGCAGGGCACGCTGTTCATCACGCCCGGTTGCGAGCTGATCACCCACGAGGCCGAGCGGCTGCCGGATGCCTGCCTGATCAACATCGCGGAGGCGACCGCCCGCTGGCGCGCCGAGCCCGACCATCCCGCCACGCGGGAGGCCCTCGCCGGCTTCAAGCAGCTCAACCGCGCCACCCGCGCCCGGATCCCGCTCGGGGGCTTCCTGCCGGAGATCGAGTTCGGGCCGATCGACAGCTCGGCGGCGGCGGCGACGCTGCGCCGTCCGGACGGCACCGCCACGCCACTGCGCCACCCGTCCGGCGAACCGGTTGCCACGCCCCCGGCTCGAGCCCGGCTGCTGCTCGCCCTGTTCAGCCCGCTCTGCATCGTCGAGTTCGAGATGGCGGCTGAACCGCAGCCGTCCTGGTTCCTGCACCAGGACGGCACCCTGTATGGCACCTCGCTCGACTCGGTGCCGCCTGGTCTGCTCGCCCTGGTGACAGAGCGCGGCGACAGGCTGATGCGGCAGGTCGCATCCGGGAACGGCTGCTTCAACCCGCTGCGGCTGATCAACATCCGCACCCGCGAGGCGCTGATGGCCTTGTTCCCCCGCAGCGATCAGGAGCCGCGCCTCGATGGCCTGCAGGGTCGGCTCGCCTATGCGGCGGCCGGGCAGCCCTTCAGGGTCGCGGATACGCTCGCGCCGGCAGAGGATGCGGCCTTGTTCAGGGCGCGCGCGGCGGGCTGGTTCACCGATGCCGAGGGCTGCGCGTGGATCGTGGGCACCTCGAGCCATCTCGACTTCGTGGTGGAGGAACCGGCGGAGGCGTTCCGGCTTCGGCTCGACATCGCCTCGGTGCGCGACGGGGTGCGCATGACCGTGCTTGCAGCAGGCTGGGCGGTCAGCAGCCACCGGCTGGCAGCCTCGCAAAGCCAGGGCACCAGCCTCACCTGCTTCATTCCGCCCGAGCGGATCGGACGCGGCCAGCTCACGGTCGGCTTCCTGTTTGAGCCGCCGCTGGCCGGTGCCGATGCGGCGTTCCGTCTGGACCGTGCCACCTTGTTTGCCGGCCGCAGCCGTTTCGGCACAGAGCTGCCGTCCGACCGCCAGCTGTTGGGCGGCTTCAGCAGCCTCGGTGCGAACTGCGAGCTGGGCTTTGTTCAGCGCCATTTCGGGCTCGAGCCGATGGGCCTGTTCCGGTTCGCAGGCTGCCGCGGCCTGTTGCGCCAGATCCGCCTGATCGAGACCGGCTTCGCCGGGCTTGGCGCTCCGGGCTCGCTGCGCTGCACGGTCAACACGTTCCGCGGCCAGGACGAGTACATGGTGTGGGCGGACCAGGCCGGCCTGTTCTACCACACCTGGCGCAGCCCGCAGGAGATCGGCGCCAACGAGATGCTGGCGGAGAACGAAGCCAAGCTCAGCTATCTCGGCCGCAAGCTGGTGGAGGAGATGGAGGACGGCGACCAGATCTTCGTCTACAAGGCCAACCCTTCCTGCAGCCTGGCCGAGATGCTGTCGCTGCATGCAGCGCTCAACCGCTACGGGCGCAACCGGCTGTTCTGGATCACCCAGCTCGAACGCGGTCAGCAGCCCGGCGAGGTGGAGTGGGCGGCGCCTGATCTGCTGAAGGGATATACCGGCGGCACCGATATTCCCGAACAGCCCGACATCGGCATCTGGCTGACGCTGTGCCGCAACGCCTATGCCG
>CAXUNX010000221.1:0-4590 GCA_964252545.1 uncultured Acetobacteraceae bacterium
CACAACCTGCTAGGCGCGGCCCGCCAGGCTTTTACCGCCGCCGCCGCGCGCATCTGGCTTTCCAGCAGCGCCTCCAGGATGGTGGGCACCGGCCACGCATCGAGCTGCTCCGAGCGCGGGTCGGCGGATTCCGTGGACATCATGGGCAAGGCTTGCCTCCTGCTTGACGCGACCCGCACTACTCCCCAGGCTGCGAGGGTGGGCAAGCGGGCCAAGCGCATCGGTGAGATCGGCAGCCGCGAGGCGTCCTGGCAGGAGCTGGTGATCCTGTGCCGCAAATGCGGCGGCAAGCTCAAGGGCGGTTTCGGCGAGGATGGCCGAAGCGATCTGCGGGGCGCCCTGCGCGACGCGCTGCGCGAAACCGGCCGCAGGGGCGCGGTGCGCATCCTCGAGACCGGGTGCTTCGGCATCTGCCCGAAGCGGGCGGTGGTCGCACTTCGCGGCACCGCGCCCGGACGCATCCTGATCGTGCCGGAAGGCCAGCCGGCCGCCACCGTGCTGGAAACGCTGGGCCTGGATCCGGGCCAGGACGCCGCTCCGTAGCACCGCTCCAGGGCGCCTTTGTTACGCCCTGCTTGACATCGCCACGCCCCGCGCGGTTCCTGCTGGTGCGACGGACGGGCCGTCGCATGCCTGGTCGAGAGCGATGTTCCTGATCCACCATCTCGATCACCTCCTGCAGCATTACGGCTATGGCTTCGTCGGTGTGATCGTGATGCTCGAAAGCATGGGCGCGCCGCTGCCCGGCGAGAGCCTGATCATCGGAACCGCCATCTACTGCGCCACGACGCACCGGCTGGACATCGTCTGGGTGATCGGCACGGCCATCCTCGGCGCCATCATGGGAGACAATTTCGGCTACCTGATCGGCCGCTCGATCGGCTTCAGGCTGCTGGCGCGGTTCGGCCGGCATGTCGGGCTGAGCGACCAGCGCCTGAAGCTCGGGCGTTACCTGTTCCGGCGGCACGGCGGCCAGGTGGTGTTCTTTGGCCGGTTCGTGGCCGTGCTGCGCACCTTCGTGGCCTTGCTGGCGGGCGCCAACCGCATGCCTTGGGGCAGCTTCCTGCTCTACAACGCACTCGGCGGCATCGGCTGGGCGGGAGGCTACGGCACCGCCGCGTTTCTGCTCGGGCGCGAAGCGCTGAAGATCTCGGGGCCGCTCGGGCTGGTGGTCGGCTGCATCGCGGCGGTGGTGGTGGCGACCGGGTTCATGTTCTTGAAACGGAATGAAATTCGGCTCACCCGGCAGGCGGAAGCGGCCGCCAGCACGCATGGCTGAAGCCCAGCAGAAACAAAGCTTTGTTGAGCGTCATTCAAATCTCGACAGAGAAATCGGCCGCTACAGGCCAGAACCAGGGGCCGGTGCGCCGGGTGGCTGAAAAGCCTCGAAGCTATTGTTTTGATTTATTGCTGTCTCATACGGTGACTTGCAACAACAACCGCGCCGTGGTTGTTGGCGATGATTTTGATTGGAAGCGGATCAGCCAGTCGATACTATGAGGCGGTATCGATTGCTTCGGCGGAAGGTTCATCATGCGTCGCCTGAAAGAGATCGGCATCCCCGAATTCCTGGAGAAGCCGTCGCCGCTCTACAGCCCGGTGGGCCGTGCCGCGCGCGCGGTGTTCCTCAAGAATGTCGCGGACGCCTGGCAGAGCGCCGGCGACGGCGACACCGCGGCGAAGATCCGGCGCGACGCGGACCAGACCCTGCGCCTCGGCGCCGCCCGGGTCAGCGCTGAACCGGCGCCGTAGCGCACGGACGATCCGGCCTGAACCGCGGCTGCCGGGCTCGCATCGCCGCGCGTCCGGCATCGCCGGGCTGAATGGGCGACGATGATCGACCGTTCCGCTGCATCCGTTTGCGCCGATCCTCCGTAGGCCGTCTGCAGACCTGCGCCGTGCTTGGCCTCCAACGGCCCGTGGCGTGGGGATCGGCACACCGCCAGCGGGGAGGCGTCGCCATGGAACAGAGCCTTGCCTCCAGATCCAGCGAGACGGCTGGCCTGGAGCCTGATCCTGCCGCCGATCTTGCGTCCGCCTTTCGCAAGCGGGCGCCGGCGTTGAAGCCGGCGGCCGGGCCGTCGCCGCTCAACGGCTGCACCGAGCGGTTGCGCATGGTGGTGCACAGATCCGGCGGCACCAAGCAGGTGGCCGCGCGGGCCGGGATCGCCCTGAGCACGCTCGGCGCCTATCTGGCGGGCGGAGAGATGAAGCTCACCACGGCGATGCAGCTGTGCGAGGCCTGCAACGTCAGCCTGGCCTGGCTGGTGGGCGACGAGTCCCCCTCCGGGCTCGACCAGCGTGCCGGCCCGACGGCTCGCTACGTGCCGGTCCGCTGCCTGCGGCCCGAGGGCGCGTCCAGGAACGCGCCAGGGGGCAGGCCCGGGGACGCGCCAGGAGACGCAACAGGGGCGATCCTGGAACATGTGGTGTTTTCCTCCGCCTGGCTGCGAAGCCAGCTGGACCGCGCCCCGGAAGACCTGCTGGCGTTCGAGGCGCAGGGCAAGGCGATGGAGCCGACCATCACCCAGGGCGACCTGCTGCTGGTCGACACAAGCGCTGCGACGATCAGCTCGCTCGACATGCACGTGATCGAGATCGGGGGCGAGCTGCTGGTGCGCAGGCTGGAGCGGGTGCCGGACGGCGGCATCATCATCCGGACCGACAATGACCGCTTCCCGCCCCAGACCATCAACAAGAGCGGGCGCGACGCGCTGAAGCTGGTCGGCCGCGTGGTCTGGAAAGGAAGCCGCGCCCCGCTCTAGAACATTGAAGCGAGAGCAACCCTGTCCGACCAGACGACCCCGTCTGGTCGGGTGTTGCCCTGGGCTCCGGCAGCCCGTCGGTGCGGGTCTGGCGCCGCCCGGCCCCGGCGCGGCGCGCGGGGCAGGGCCCCGCTCATGGATACGGACCCCAGCGGCAAAGCCGCTCGCTCCTCGCAACCGCGGGCACCCGCCGGTAGTTTGCTCCGGCGCATCAAGGAGGCAGCCATGGCCCGCTCGGCATCGAACGAAGGCTGGACGCTGGGCGACGCGCCCAGCCTCGACCACCGCATCGCCATCGTCACCGGCGCCACCGGAGGCATCGGATACGAGACCGCGCTCGGCCTGGCGCGTCGCGGCGCCACCACGGTCCTGGCCGGGCGCAATCCCGCCAAGGGCGAGCAGGCGCTGGCTCGCCTGCGACGCCAGCTGCCCGCGGCCCAGGCGCGCTTCGAGCCGCTCGATCTCGGCAGCCTCGCTTCGGTCGCGGCCTTCGCCGCCAGGATGGCGGAGTCGCACGGCGCCATCGACATCCTGGTCAACAATGCGGGGGTCATGGGCATCCCCGAGCGCACGGTGACCACCGACGGGTTCGAACAACAGATCGGGGTCAATTACCTCGGCCATTTCGCTCTCACCGCGCATCTGAAGCAGGCGCTGTGCGAGGCGGCCGGCGGCGGGCGCGTCGTCAACGTGGCGAGCCTCGCCCACCGGAGTGCCACCCTCGGCCTCGACGATCTGCAATCCCAGCAGCGCTACAAGCCGATCGGCGCCTATGGGCGAAGCAAGCTCGCCATGCTGGTGTTCGCCATCGAGCTGCAGCGGCGCGCGCTCCAGAACCGCTGGAACCTGCGCGGCGTCGCGGCGCATCCGGGCTGGGCCAGGACCGATATCATCGCCAGCGGCCCCGGAGGCGGCGCACCGAGGCTGAAAACCAAGCTGATGATGCGCAGCTTCAACCTGCTGGCGCAGTCGGCGCGCGACGGTGCGCTGCCGTCGCTATTTGCCGCGATGTCGCCCAGCGCCAGCGGCGGCGGCTATTACGGTCCGACCGGCCTGGGCGAGACGCGCGGCGCCCCCGGTGCCTCGCGCATCTTCCCGCAGGCGCTGGATCCGGCGACGGCATCCAGGCTGTGGACGCTTTCCGAGCAGCTCACCGGCGTGCGTTTCTGAGCCCGGTGCTCATCCGGCGCGGATGAAGCTCCAGTAGAGCGGCGAGCGTCCGGCGGCCAGCGCCTTGGCCTCGTAGCGGGTCGGCGGCCATCCCTGCGGGCGGCTTCGCTGCGGAGGCTGGGCACGGAACAAATCCTGTCCGGCCATCACCCGCTCCACCCAGCCCTGGTAGGTCGGATCGTCGCTGGCGATCCGCCATTCCGCGCCGGGGCGCAGCTTCGCCGCCACCAGCGCCACCGTTTGCGGATGCACGAAGCGGCGCTTGGCGTG
The DNA here is from genome assembly GCA_964252545.1 of uncultured Acetobacteraceae bacterium. Classification (GTDB taxonomy): domain Bacteria; phylum Pseudomonadota; class Alphaproteobacteria; order Acetobacterales; family Acetobacteraceae; genus Lichenicoccus. The sequence goes on from CAXUNX010000221.1 coordinate 4,206, forward strand.
CCGCGCCTTTGGCCAGGGATCGGGGAACAGCAGGAACAGCCGGTCGAGGCAGGCCTGCGGCAGGGCACGCAACAGGTTGCGGGCGTCGTTGTCCCACAACCGCAGCATGGCGGGAACCGGCGCGCTCGCTTCCGCGCCGTCCGGCACCAGCCGGGTCAGCAGCGAGCACAGCCCGTTCTCGAACACCTCCGAGGCGATCAGCCCGACATCCGGATGGGCGTGGTGCTGCGCCAGGCTGTGCTCGCCGCCGCCGAAGCCCACCTCCAGCCAGAGCTGCGACGGCGTCGCCCCGAACGCCGCCGCCGGCGCTGCGGCCTGCCCGGGGCCGAGGCGCAGGCGCGGCAGCGTGAGCTCGAGCAGGCGCTGCTGCCGTGGCCGCAGGGGA
>CAXUNX010000222.1:0-4501 GCA_964252545.1 uncultured Acetobacteraceae bacterium
TCTACATGCAGATGGGCGGCAATCCCGGCGACGGCGCGACCCTGGCCCGTCAGAAGGGCGCCGCCGCCGCGGCCAAGGCGCTCGGCGTCGGCAAGCTCGACGCGCAGTTCGCCGCCTGGGCGCCCGAGACCATGATCTCGCAGTTCAAGGAGGCGCTGGCGGCGCGGCCCGCCTGCATCGTCATCATGGGTCACCCGGGCAACGATGCCTTCGCCGACCTGGTGAAGCAGGCCACCCGGGAGGGGGTGGTGGTCACCGACGGCAACTCGCCGCTGACGGCGCTGGAAGCGCAGTACGGGCCCAAGGGGTTCGGCTATGCCGGCGTCGATCTCTACCAGGGCGGCGTGCTCACCGCACGCAACATGATCAGCGCCGGCGGCCTCAAGGCGGGCGACCAGGCGATGGTCTATGGCGTGTTCTCGCAGGCCGAGCGCGGGCAGTCCGAGAAGGGCCTCGCCGACACGCTGGAAAAGGCCGGCCTGAAGGTGGACCGGCTCGAGATCACCCAGGAGGCCAACTCCGATCCGACGCTGGCGGTGCCGGTGCTGGCCGCCTATGTCCAGAGCCATCCGCACCTGCGCGCCATCGGCACCCAGCATGGCGGCGTCACCGGCGTGCTCGAGGACGTGCTGAAGAAGGCGGGCAAGAAGCCCGGCGACATCATCGTGGGCGGCATCGACCTGGCGCCCGCCACCATCGACGGGCTGCGCTCCGGCTATGTCACGGTCACGCTCGACCAGCTGCTCTACATGCAGGGCTTCTTTCCCGTGCTGCAATGCGTGATGAGTGTTCGCTACAAGATGCCGGGGATGATGCTGAACACCGGCGCCGGCGTGGTGACGCCCAAGACCATCGCGCCGCTGGTGCCGCTGATCGACGCCGGCTACCGCTGAATGCTCGCCCAAACAACACGCTGGGCTCTGAGCCGTGAGCCCATGCGAACGGAACATGCTCCAGCCGACCGCGGCGGCCGGCCTGCGTCACACGTGCAGCAGGAGGCCGCGGGGCGCGCTTGAACTCCCCGGTCGGACGCCGCACCTGACCGGGGCATCCAGGAGGGCACGATGCTCCGACTACAGGTTTCCGGCATGACATGCGCGCATTGCGCGGCGGCCATCACCAAGGCGATACGGGCGGTCCCCGACGCGGGGGATGTGGCGGTTGATCTTGATCGCGGCGAGGTGACCGTGGGCGGCAGCCCGGACCAGGCGGCGGTCCGCGGCGCCGTCGCCGGCGAGGGCTACACGGTCGAGGCGACCGCCTGAGGGCCTGTCCTGGTTGTCCAGCCAACCGCCAGGTCACGCGAGGATGGGTGCCGCTCCATGAAGCCCGCGAGCCTCGGGCGCAGCCACTTGGCCGCGCATCTCGGCGCGCTCTGCACCCTCGGCGTGCAGGCCGAGGCGCTCGACCCGGTGGTGAACCGCCGCCGGCCGTCAGTGTCCCTTGGCTCGCAGCGGCCAGGCCGACGGGGCGTCAGTCCACGCCCATCACCAGGCCCTCGATGTCGTGCTTCTGGGTGATCGGAACCAGTTCGTCGACCACGCGGCACACCAGATGGTCGCGCAGCGTGGCCGGCAGCGCCGCGTAATAGTCGCGGGTGACCGTCATGTCGTGCAGCGCCGCGTGGCCGGCTCCGGGCGGGTCCACGCCGAGCACCAGCACCGGACGCGCGATCGGCGAGGGATGCGCGGTGCCGCGGTGGATGGTCAGCGCCGAGCGGCAGGAGATGTCGCCCATCTGCGGGAACTTGCGGGTGCCGGCGGCGGCGAAGCGGTCCCATTCACCGCGCGGCGGGAACATGCCGTGCGGCCAGTCGCGGCCTTCCTCCCACTGCGTGCCCGGCGCCACCTCGAACGGTCCCATGTCCGGCGTCACGTCCACGCCGGTCAGGTTGAAGGCCAGCGAGGTGATGCGGCGGTCGCGGAAGGTGTCGGCGGGCGACGGGAAGTCACGGTGCCAGGGCTGGTTCCTCGCACCCTGGAACGGCGTGTCGAAGCCGATCTCGACGATCTGGTACTCCGGACCCAGCACCGCCTCGGCCATCGCGGTGATCCAGGGGTGCGTGCACAGCGCAACGAAGCCCTGCAGCGCTTCGGGATGCAGCTCCACATACCAGCGGCGCGGACCGCGGCCGATGGCGCCGCCCGGCCGCTGGATCGCCTCCCAGAAGGCGGTCATCATGTCCTCGCGCATCTGCTCGGCCCAGCTTCTGGCGAAACCGCCCTTGTGTCCGACGACGCCGTCGCGCTGCAGGGTGGCGGCGTCGCGGGTGATGTCGGTGGCGGGGGCGTCCGCCGCCATCGTGATGGTCATGGCGCGTTCTCCGTTTGCTTGTGGCCGGGCAGGCGGATGCAGTCTAGCAGCCGAACCCGGGCCGGGCATCTCCGGGGCGGTCACAGCTGATTGTGCGGGCGGTCGTGCGCCTCGGGTGAAGCCGCGCCTGTCGCGCGCCCGGGGTTCAGGCGCGCCTGCCTCGCGTCAGCCCGGACTGGATCACCACCGCGAGCAACAGGAACACCCCGCTGGCCAGGCCCTGATAGGCGGCGCTCAGCGTGCCGATCTGGTTGATGACGTTGTTGATGATGCCGAGCAGGAGCACGCCGGCCAGCGCTCCGGTCATGGTGCCGACGCCGCCGGTGAGCAGCACGCCGCCTATCACCGCGGCGGCGATCGATTGCAGCTCGTAGCCGTTGCCGGCGGCCGAAAGCCCGCTGCTCAGGCGCGCCGCGAGCAACGCCCCGGCCAGGCCGGCGAGGCCGCCGCTCAGGCAGTAGGTCATGATCTTCACCCGGTCGACCCGGATGCCGAGCATGCGGGCGGCCTCCTCGTTGCCGCCGATCGCGAACACCGCGGCACCGAACGGCGTGCGGTTGAGCAGCAGGGCGGCCAGCGCGAACGCCGCCAGCAGGATCAGGATCAGGCTGTTGACGCCCGCGACCTGGCCGTTGGCGAGGCGGCCGAACAGGCCCGGATGGCTGATCACCATGCTCTCGCCGGCCATCGCCACCGCCGCCCCCTTCAGCGCCAGCAGCGCGGACAGGGTGACGATGAACGGCGCCATGCGGACCCGTGCGATCAGCAGGCCGTCGATCAGCCCGACCAGAATGCCGGCCGCGACCGGCAGCAGCAGGGCGGCGCCCCAGCCATAGGGGATCGCGTAGGCGGCCAGCACGGTGCCGACGCTGACCATCGATCCCACGGCGAGATCGAAGCCGCCCATGATGATCACGAAGGTCTGGCCGATCGCCACCAGCCCCAGGAAGGCGGCGGCGGTGACGATGTCCTGCAGGTTGTCGATGTGCCGGAAGTCGGGAAAGGCGAGGCCCGCCACCAGGGCGGTCGCCGCCAGCACCACGATCGCGCCGCGCGCCTGGACCGTCTCGACCAGCCGGGCGCTGCGTGGCCTGCGGTCGCGGATCGCCGGCTGCCCGGTGGTCTCCGACACCGCTTCAGCCCCCCGCGCGCTGCAGGTAGAGTGCCCCGATGATGAAGGCGGCTTTCAGCATCTGCGCATAGGTCGCGCTGACGTTGTTCATGATGAAGCTCGCATCGAGCACGCCCAGCAGCAGCACGCCAAACACCGTGCCGAGCGTGGAAACGCGGCCGCCGGACAACGGCGTGCCGCCGATCACCGAAGCGGCGATCGCGTCGAGCTCGAACTGCGCGCCGATATAGTTCGGGTCGGCGGCGCCCAGGCGCGCGGTCGCGAACAGCCCGGCGATGCCGGCGAACAGGCCGCTCAGCGCGTAGACGAAGACCAGGGTGGCGCGGACCGGCTGGCCCGCCAGGAAGGCCGCGGTGCGGCTGGCGCCGGCGAAGATGGCGTAGTGCCCCGGTGTGGTGCGGCGCACGATGAACGAGAACAGCACGGCAATGGCGAGCGCGATCAGCGCGGTGACCGGCAGCACCGAGACGGTGGCGCCGCCCAGCCAGCCGATCGGCCCGTCCACCGGCATGTCGACCCGGGCGCCGCCGAGCAGCGCCTGGGCGAGGCCGCGGGCGGCAACCAGCAGCGACAGGCTGGAGATCAGCGGATCGATCCGCAGCACGGCGATCAGCACGCCGTTGAACAGGCCGCAGCACAGGCCGGCGCCGATCCCGAGCGCCAGCGAGACTTCCTGCCCGGAAGCGAGGAACAGCCCGATCACCGCCGAACTCAGCGCCATCACCGAGCCCACCGAAAGGTCGATGCCGCGCGTGCCGATCGCCAGGCTCTGGCCCAGGCCGATCAGGATCACCGGCGCCGCCTCGAACAGCAGGCTGCGTATGACCGCGGGATTGCGGAAGCCCGGAGTGACCGCGAGGTCAAACAGCACCAGTGCCGCGAACGCGATGAACACGCTCCACCGCCGGATGGATCCGCCCAGCGCGCCGGGATCGAGGCGGGAGCGGCCGGTGGCGGCGCCGCCGGCGCTCATGGCTGCGCTGCCCCTCCGGGCGTGGGTAGGTGTGGCGTGGGTAGGTGTGGCGGGGGCGGGTGGCCATCGGCGCTGGCCAGCAT
>CAXUNX010000223.1:0-267 GCA_964252545.1 uncultured Acetobacteraceae bacterium
GCGTCGCGCCGGGATCTCGACGGTGTGGCGGGCGGCGGCGTTGGGCTTGGCGGCCGTGGTTGTGCTGGGGTTGTTTGCCGGCCGGATCTGGATGCTCCCGGCGCACGTTTCAAACGATCCCAACGAAGGCTGGAACGCGTTCCAGGCGGCGCGGGCGCTGGGCGGCGGTCCGCTCTATCCGCAGCCGGGATCGCCAACCGGCAACAACTATCCGCCGCTCTCGTTCTTTGTTGTGGGCGGCGTCGGCAAGCTGGTCGGCGTCAACAT
>CAXUNX010000223.1:277-4407 GCA_964252545.1 uncultured Acetobacteraceae bacterium
GGCCGATGGCGGGCGCATCGTGGCGTTGGCCTCGCTGCTGGTCGTGGCCGGCTTCATCTTCGCGAGCATACGCGTGCTTGGCGGCCAGTCTGGGGTTGCGCCCGCCATCGGCCTGCTGATGTTTCTCGGCTTCAACGCCACCCTGTTCCGGTCCTATCTGGCGATGGACGATCCCCAATGGCTCGCCCATGCCTCCATGACCGCAGCTTTGTTTCTGCTGCTGGCCGCACCGCACCGGCCGGCCGGCATGGGCCGGGTGGTCGCCGCGGCGTTGCTCATGCTGGCGGGTGGTTTCGTCAAGCACAACCTGGTGGCGTTTCCGCTGGCGGCGACGATCTGGCTGATGGCGCATGACCGGCGCGGCCTGGCGGGCTGGACGGCGGTCTCGGTGGTCGTGCTGGCAGCCTCCGCCGCGCTGCTGCGCCACATCTATGGCGATGCGTTCTTCGCGGACCTGCTGGCCTCCGACCGGCACTATTCGCCGCTGCGGATGCTGCTCCGCTCGGCGGCGCCGGTGACGTTGCTGGCGCCGATGATGCTTGTTGCGCTCCGGCTGCGCCGGGCGCGTCGGTCCGACGCGCGCATCGACCTGCTTTTGCTGCTGGTTGCGATCAGCGTGCCGCTCGGGATCCTGCAGCGCAGCGGCCAGGGGGTCGACCGCAACGCGCATTTCGAGGCGCTGATCGCGCTTTCGATCGCAGCACCGGTGTCGCTGCTGCGCTGCGGCTACGCCTTGAACAGACCGTGGGCGCTGCGCCCCTCCGTGTGGCTGGTTTTGCCGCTGCTGGTGGTTCTGCCGGGGGGAGTGCGGGCCGACCGGGAAGAACTGCTGCACCGGGGCGGCAGGCTGGCCGCCTGGAACGTGCTGCAGCAGCGGGTCGCGGCAACCCCCGGCAGGGTCGCGTGCGAAACGCAGGCGATCTGCTACTGGGCCGGCAAGGCGTTCGAGATCGACTTCTTTCTTGCCGGCCAGCGCCTCGCCGCCGGGGACGACGCGCCCGGCCTGCGGCGGATGCTGGCCGGGCACCGGTTCCGGCGGATCGAGCTCGACCCCGAGCGGCCGCATCCGCCGGCCGGAGAAATCAACAACCCGCTGCGTCCGCTGGTGCTCCGGTTCTACCGGCCGGTGCTGGTGGATGCGAACGGCCGCCGGCTGCTCGCGCCGCTCCCCTGAGCCCGCGGATGGCGGGCGTCAGGTCGCCAGATCTTGATTTCACAATCGCCACGAGCCATCGAGACTGCGGCGGTGACTGTCTGGATCAGGCGATGGCCTTCAAGGGTAAGCCGCCCGGGAGCGGTTCGGGAGAGATGTCGCGCCGCACGCAGCTGCTGCGGCCGGCGATCGCCCTGACCGACAAGCAGGTGGTCGCCGCCCGGCGGCTGCGCCGGGCCGGAGCCGAGCCGGAGCAGATCGCAGCCTCCCTGGAGCTGCCGCTCGACGAGGTGGAAAAGGCGCTGGTGCAGATGCGCTCGCCGCGGCCGGAAACCACCCGCGGCACGCTGAACGTGACGCTTGCCGCGCACCGGCTGATCCTGGGCGAGCGGATCGGCGACGAGCCGCTCTGGCAGACGATGGACCGGCTGCTGAACGAGCTGCTCCGCGCCCGCGCCGAGACCACCCGGCGCAGCAAGCCTGCGGCCACCAAGCAGGATGACCTGTTGTCGCTGCTTGAGCAGCGGGAAACACCCTCCTAGCGGGGATCGCCGGAGCTGTTCGTTGCGACGCGGAACCTTGCCGCCTGAGGGCTGCTCACGCTGATCCGGATCAAGCCCGCATCTGCCCCGCCTCCCTGTTGTTCCAGGCATGGTCTGGAACCTCTCGAATCCGATGTTCGCCTCGCTCACGGCGTGGAGCGGTTCCAGGCGGCAGTCCGGGGGTGCACGGCTTTGCGCGATCCGGTGGTTGTTTGCGAGCACCTTCGGACCAGGTCGCGACGTTTCGCTGCGAGCGAGGGATGCTTTTGCAGGGCGGTGGTGGAGCTGAGGGGAATCGAACCCCTGACCTCCTCATTGCGAACGAGGCGCTCTACCAACTGAGCTACAGCCCCGCCGTGCAGGGGGCGGAAAATAGCCAAGGCCGGGGGCAAGTCAAGCACGCTCCAGCCCATCGGCGCTGCGGGCCGCCGCATTGCCTAGCCCGTACCGCCTCGCTAGCTTCCGGCAGTTTCCACGGAGCGCACGAGCGTGCTTTTGGCCAGTCTGTTCCAGCTTGTTTTCCTGCTCATCAAGCTTTTCTCCTGGGCGCTGATCCTGTCCTGCGTGTTCAGCATGCTGTTTGCCTTCGGGGTGCTCGACACCCGCAACCGGGCGGTGTGGAGCATCGGCAACTTCCTCAACCGCGTCACCGAGCCGGTGCTGGCGCCGGTCAGGCGGGTGCTGCCGCTGTTCGGCAACATCGATCTCTCGCCGCTGGTGGTGTTGTTGCTGATCCAGTACGTGCTGTCGCCGCTGCTGTTCGAGCTGTACGCTCGCCTGGCAAGCGGAGGCTACGGCGCGAGCGCGCTCTGACCTGCCAAACACGATCGCTTGATCGTCGTGCTTGATTCCGCGGCACACAATCGCTAGATACCGCCGCGGCGCGCCGCGCGCGCCGCCTTGCCGCTTTGAGAGGTTTTCCTGGCGCGGACGGGATGCCGTTGCCACGGGAATGCTCGCACGAAGCCTGCCTGAACCCAGTCCCGGCTGCCGGATGGATAATCCGGCTCGTGCACGCGGTTCCCACTCTCTCAATCCCTTCCACGACCACTCGCCGCTGGTTGGTCCGCCGCGCGGATCGCTCCTGCCGCTTGCGAGCCTTGAACCTGGCGCCAGGAGGCGCCTCGAATGACAAGTTTTGCCGACCTCAAGCTTTCCGAACCCTTGCTGCGCGCCCTGCACGAGGAGGGCTACACCGAACCGACACCGATCCAGCTCGGAGCCATTCCGCACCTGATGCAGGGCCGCGACCTGCTCGGGCTCGCGCAAACCGGCACCGGCAAAACCGCGGCCTTCGCCCTGCCGATCCTGCACCGGCTTTCCACCCATCGCCACCCGCCGGCTCCCAAGGGAGCCCGGGTGCTGGTGCTGGCGCCGACGCGCGAGCTCGCCTCCCAGATCGATGCGAGCTTCGTGGCCTATGCGCGGCACGTCTGGCTGTCGCACGCCGTGGTGTTCGGGGGCGTCAGCCAGGGGCGCCAGGTGGATGCGATGCGGCGCGGCGTGGACGTGCTGGTTGCAGCACCCGGACGCCTGCTCGACCTGGTCGGGCAGGGCCACATCAACCTGTCCTCGGTGGAGGTGCTGGTGCTCGACGAGGCCGACCGCATGCTGGACATGGGCTTCGTGCGCGATATCCGCCGGGTGGTCTCGATGCTGCCGCGGGAGCGGCAGACCCTGTTGTTTTCCGCGACCATGCCGAAGAGCATCGCCGAGCTCGCGGCTGGGCTGCTGCGCGATCCCGCCCGGGTCGAGGTGACGCCGCCCTCGACCACCGTGGACCGCATCCGCCAGGCGGTGATGTTCGTGGAGGAGAACAACAAGCGGGCAGCGATGCTGATGCTGCTGCAATCGCCCAAGGTGCAGCGGGCGATCGTGTTCACCCTCATGAAGCACGAGGCCAACAAGGTCGCCGAGTTCCTGTGCAAGGCCGGCATCGCGGCCGAGGCGATGCACGGCAACAAGTCGCAGGGTGCCCGCGAGCGGGCGATGGCGGGGTTCCGGTCCGGCGAGGTGAAGGTGCTGGTCGCGACCGACATCGCGGCGCGCGGCATCGACGTCGACGATGTGAGCCACGTGTTCAACTACGACCTGCCCAACGTGCCCGAAAGCTACGTGCACCGGATCGGCCGCACCGCCCGCGCCGGCCGCGATGGCTGGGCGGTGTCGCTGTGCGACGCCGAGCAGCGCGCCTGGCTGCGCGACATCGAGCGCGAGATCGGGCAGGCGATCCCGGTGTTCGCCGATCACCCGCACCATTCCGAGGCGGCACGCAACTCGACGCAGCGTCCGCCGGTGCTCGGCGGCGGCGGCCGTCGCCAAAACAGCGGCCAAAACAGCGGCCAGAACAGCGGCCACGGCAACGGTTCGGGCCGCAACCAGGCCAGCCGCGGGCGACCCGGGGCGCGGCGCGCCGCATAAGCACGGGAACAGGT
>CAXUNX010000224.1:0-4371 GCA_964252545.1 uncultured Acetobacteraceae bacterium
GCACCACGTCGAGCACCGCGTTGCCGGCGGCGCAGGCCAGCGGGTTGCCGCCGAACGTGGAGCCGTGCGAGCCGGCCACCAGGTGCTGCGCCACCGCCTCGGTGGCCAGGATCGCGCCCAGCGGGAAGCCGCCGCCGATCCCCTTGGCGGTTGAAAGCACGTCCGGACGCACGCCGGACCATTCATGCGCGAACAGCCGGCCGGTGCGTCCCATGCCGCTCTGCACCTCGTCCATGCCCAGCAGCAGCCCGAACTCGTCGCAGGTGGCGCGCAGCTCGCGCAGGAAGCGCTCGTCCGCCATCCGCACGCCGCCTTCCCCCTGGATCGGCTCGATCACGATGGCTGCGGTCTCCGGGGTGATCGCGTCGCGCACGGCGTTGAGGTTGCCGAGCGGCACGTGATCGAAGCCCGGCACCGGCGCGCCGAAGCCCTGCAGGTACTTGGCGTTGCCGGTGGCCGACAGCATGGCCAGGGTCCGCCCGTGGAAGGCGCCCTCGAAGCACAGCACGCGGGTGCGCTCGGGCCGTCCGCTCCCGTGCATCGCGCGCCGGATCATCTTCACCATGCCTTCGTTGGCTTCCGCGCCCGAGTTGCAGAAGAACACGCTGTCGGCGAACGAGGCGGCCACCAGGCGCGCCGCCAGGCGCTCGGCCTGCGGCACGCGGTAGAGGTTCGAGACGTGCATCACCCGGGCCGCCTGATCGGCGATGGCGGCCACCAGGTGCGGATGGCCGTGACCGAGCGAGGAGGTGGCGATGCCGGCGCCGAAATCGAGGAAGCGACGCCCGTCCGAGCTGAACAGCCAGGCGCCTTCGCCGCGCTCGAACGCGACGTCCGCTCGGGTATAGGTCGGCATCAGCGGGGGTATCATGGCGGAAATCCTGCAGCCTGACAGGTCGATGATGCCGTGCGGCAAGACGGCAAGTCAAACCGCGGGGGTTCCGCGGCAAGGCCGTCGCCCCGGCGGAGACGGGTGGAGCCGGGCCGCACCGGGCGCCCCCTCGGTTGGGCATGTTAGGCCGGGGGGTAGGCACCAGCCGGGTTCGCCGCCATAGTGGCCGCTCGGTGCTTCCATCAAACAGCGATGGGCAGATGGGCCAACGTTATGGTGGCCTCCGGAATCGGGAGATCGGCCATGCCGAACGGCACGGTTAAGTGGTTCAATGCGACCAAGGGTTACGGCTTCATCCAGCCCTCCGACGGATCAAGCGATGTGTTCGTGCACATCTCGGCCGTGGAGCGCGCCGGCCTGCAAAGCCTGAATGACGGCCAGTCCGTCAGCTTCGATCTGGAGAGCGGCCAGAAGGGGCGTGTTTCCGCGGTGAACCTGAAGGTCGCCTGAAGGAGGATTAATGGCTTTCAAGGTCAATTACGGATTCCAGAAGGCCGAGCGGGACCGCGCCAAGCAGGCTAAGAAGGAGGCCAAGCGCCGCGAAAAGGAGGCCGCCGCCGAGAAGGGCGAGAGCCCGTCGGAAGGCGTGCAGGCACCGGAGGCGGGATCCGGCGTGTTGCCCGCGTCGGAGGAAGGCGCCTCCTAGCCCGGAAGCGAACCTGTCCGGATTGCTGGTCCAGCAACGAAACGGTGATCCGGCGGCTCTGGCGGCAGCGTGCCGGTGCAGCCATCGCTGCCGCTTCACGCACCACGACGCCGCAGGCCGCCCTGCGCAAGCACGGCGAGCGCTGCGCCTGAACATCGTGGGTGGTAGCGGTCAGTGCCAACCCGTCGGCGCGAAACCTGGCAAGATCCTGAGCCGGCGCGTTCGACCGATCCTTTACTCGGTCGGCAACGGAACCGCGTGCAAGGCTCCGATATGACGCCGGACGATCAAGACGGTCTCATGGGCGAACGCACGGAGCGCGCTGTTCCGCCCGCGCTCGGCCTCGCTCGCGAACGCCTTGACGTCGATGGCATGGATCGCGTCCATCTCCTTGATATAGGCATCGTCGAATTCGGCTCCGGACAAGGAGTTCAAGCGATCGAGGCGTTGCTGGAAGCCAGCGTTGAGCGTTGTCGGGAACGAGATCCCGAGCGACTGGGCAATCGACATGAGCTTGGCGCCGACCAGCTGATGGTCGTGCACCTCGGTCACGCTGAGGTCGACGACATCCTGTTCGCGCGCCTTGTGGTTCGCCACCTTGCTCGCCTCGACCTCGAACATGCCGCCCTGTGACACCTTCATGATGAAGGCGCGATCTGCTGCGGAGACGTTGCTGTCTTCGGCAAAGACGCTCTCAGCCCTTAAACCCGTCGCCAGTCCCGGAAGCGCCAGCGCGGCATCCCGGCAGAAGCATAGAATGGACCTGCGTTGCATGATCTCTCCGTTTCAAGGTGACCGCAAAGGAAGCTGATAAGCACACAAGGCACCGCACCGGGCCGCTGGAACGAAGTCTCATCGCCGTTGCGACGGATCCACGTCGTTTCGGGCAAGCTTCGCTTGCCTGACCTCACGAACCACAAAAACCGACACCGCCGATTTCTCGAAGCGCGTGCGGACATCACCAGAGTTGCCAAAACGGACCAGCCTCGGCTTGAAACGCCGCGCCGGCTTGCTCATGCCGCACAAACCGAGGGGATGTGGAGGCCTGCTCTTCTCCGCTAAGCTGTGATCATGGCCGCACGACGATCTTCCGTATCGGACCGTTGGTCCGGAACAGATGACCCGAGGCCGGGTCGTCCGTCAACTCCCCCAACGCTGCTGCTGGCTGCAGCCGACCGGATATTCGCAGGATCAAGCGCTCCCCGGGCTGTGACGATGGAAGCGGTTGCGGCGGCAGCCGGAGTGGGCAAGGGGACGCTGTTTCGTGTGTTCAAAAGCCGTGATGGCCTGCTTGATGCCCTCATGAGCTGGAAGCTGGTGGCGCTCCGCCGGGTTCTGGACCAAGGCGCGTCGCCGCTGCAATCAAACGCAGCAGCTTGCGAGCGGATCATCGCCTTGCTTGATGGCGTCCTGACATTCAAGCTCGCCAACCGCTATCTGATCCGGGCGCGCGAGCTCACTCCAGGGCTGCTGCGCTCGGACCACTACCAGTGGATGCACGGAGCGCTCCGGACCCTGATCGCCGATGCGGGGCATGGTGCAACCACCGAGGATGCGACGTATCTCGCCCATGCGTTGCTGGCGGCGCTGCATATCGACCTGGTCGAGGAACTGCTCGCCGGTGGATTACCGCTTCACGTCATACGAAGTGCCCAGGCCGCTCATGTGCGAGCAATCATCGCTAAAGCGGCCGGCACCACCAAACGCGCAACGTCGCGATCGCGCGCCTGAGGCAAGCGCCCCACAGCACCGGACCCGGTGCGGCGCGGCTCCCGCCGCCCGGTCAGGCCGCCTTCATGGTCGCGGTGAGGCGGTCAAGCACGGCACTCTTGTCGCTGCCTTCCACCACCGCGATCTCGGCGCCGAACCGATCCAGCGCCAACTCGAACAGCTTGCGCTCGCTGAAGCTGCCTTCGAGGTTGTCCACGTGCCGCTGCAGGTCGCGCACCACCTCCGCCACCTGGAGCAGGTCGCCCGAATTGATCCGAGCCTGGATCTCCACCGCACGCCGCGCCCACAGCGCCTTGCTGACCCGGGGCTTGCCGCGGATCACCGCCATCGCCTTTTCGACGATCTCCCGGCTCGCGATCTTGCGCAGCCCGGAGGCCCGGGCCCGGGCGAGCGGGATGCGCAACGTCATCTGGTTGTCCGAGAACGACACCTGGATCACTTCGAGCTTGTGGCCGGCGATCTCCTCCAGGCCGATCCGGTCGATCCGGCCAACCCCGTGCGCCGCGTAAACCACCGCATCGCCCTCGTGGAAGGGGTCGTTGTCGGCAACCTTCTCGTGCGCCGCGGTGTTGCCTGCCGCCTTTCGCACCTGCGCTTCGGTCATCGCGGTGCGGGTCGCTGGTTTGAAGACGTTCATGACTGGCCTCCCGCCATATCGGCATGACGTGGAAAGCGTTGCGGCATCGTCATCCCCTGCACTGTGGCGCCACCGACAGCTTGGCGACCGGCCACGACTTTGAAATCAGCCATAGTGTCGCATAAAATGGCTTTCGCGCATATGGTGGTGACAGCCGGACGCAGCAACCGCTAGAAACCGCCGCGCCATGGCACCAGCTTGGTGCCTCAACCGCACAAAGGGCCGCTGTCATTTTCAAGGGCAACAAATTCGACGAACGCCAACGCGCCTCCGCAGACGCCAAGGCCGCCCTGCTCGCCAAGTTCAAGACCCGCCCGCCGCCGGACGATCCGGACATCCTGGCCAGGCAGGCGGAGCGCCGTGCCATCGCCGAGGCGCGCGACGCGCGGATGGCGGAGCGCCGCAAGCAGCGCGAGGAGGAGGCCGCACGCCTCGCCGCCGAGCAGGCCGCCGCCGCCGCCGCCG
>CAXUNX010000225.1:0-4342 GCA_964252545.1 uncultured Acetobacteraceae bacterium
CCTTCCCTCGGTGCTGATCATCGCCGAGCTCAGCGTGCCGCAATGCGCCAAGTACCGTGTGTGGCAAAAGCAGGAATTGTTTCAGATCCTGGGATGGGCCTGCACGGTGGTCGACTGGCACGACACCGAGAAGGCGCTGTCGGCATTGCAATGCTGCACCCACCTCATCCTGTATCGCGTGCCGGCGCGGCCGGCGATGCTGGCGCTGATCGACGAGGCGAAGCGCATCGCCCTCCAGCCGGTCTGGGAGGTCGACGACCTGATCTTCGACGAACCGCTGTATCGCGGGAACAGCAACCTTGCCACCCTACCGCCCAGCCTGCGCCAGCAGGTGCTGTCGGGCATCGCGCTCTATCGCCGGGCCATGCTCGCCTGCGGCCGCGCCATCGCCTCGACCCCGGTGCTGGCGGAGGCGATGCGCGAAGCCGGCGTCGGCGATGTGGCGGTGATCGAGAACGCGCTGGATGCGGAAACCCTGGAGGCGGCGCAGGCGCTGAGACGCAACCGCGACGCCGCGGTGGACGCGCCGCTGATCGTGTATGGGTCGGGCACCAAGACCCACGATGCCGATTTCGCCACCGCGGCGCCCGCCTTGGTCAGGCTGATGCAGGCGTATCCGCGCCTGCGGCTGCGAATCATCGGCGATCTCACGCTGCCCGCCTCGCTTTACCGCTTCGAGGCGCGCATCGAGGCGCTGCCCGGCACCGGCTACCGCAGCTATCTGAGGCTGCTCTCGGAGGGCGACGTCGCTATCGCACCACTCGAGCCCACGCTGTTCAACGACGCCAAGAGCAACATCAAGTTCCAGGAAGCCTCGATCCTCGGCATGCCCTCGGTGTGCGCGCCGCGCGCCGCGTTCCGCGAAATCGTGGTGCCCGGAGTGAACGGCCTGCTGGCCGACACCGAAGCCGAGTGGGAACAGGCGCTCGGCCGGCTGATCGACGATCCCGCCTTGCGCCAGAGGCTCGGCCAGCAGGCGCTGGCGGACGTGCTTGCCCGCTACGCTCCCGCCCGGATCGCCGAGGCGCAGCTCGCACCCTGGATCGGGCCGCTGCGGCCCGAACCCCCGCTCGGCCAGCGCAGGCTGCGCGTGCTCGCCGTCAACGTGTTCCTGTGGCCGCGCAGCTTCGGAGGCGCCACCATCGTCGCCGAGGAGCTGGCGCGCCGGCTGGACCAGCGCGAGGACACCGAGATCAGCGTGTTCACCTCGCGCGGCGAGATCGAGGACCGCCCGGAAGCGCTGCTGCGCTACGACTGGGACGGCATCCCGGTGTTCGCAGCACCGCTGCCGGAAGCGACCGACCATGTCGCGAGCTTTGACAATCCGGCGTGCGTCCGTCAGTTCGCCGCCGTGCTGGACGCGGTGCGACCGGACGTGGTGCATGCGCATTCGATCCAGGGGTTCGGCGCTGGCCTGCTTCGGCTGTGCCAGGAACGCGGTATCCCCTACGTCATCACGCTGCACGATGCCTGGTGGCTGTGCGACCGGCAGTTCATGGTGCGCGGCAACGGTTTGTATTGCTTTCAGACCCGGATCGACCTGCGGATCTGCCAGGCCTGCGTTCCGAATGCGCGGCATCTCGAGGCGCGTGCGGTGATCCTGCGGCAGGTGCTGGACCGTGCGGCGCACCTGCTCTCGCCGAGCGAGTCGCACCGCCAGCTTTATCTCGCCAACGGCATCTCCCCTTTGTCGATCAGCGTCAATCGGAACGGCATCCGCAAGCCGCTGCGGCCGCGGGCCAGGCGGCCGGCCGGCAGCCGGCCACGCTTCGGCTTTGTCGGCGGCAACGAGGCGATCAAGGGCTTCCCCTTGGTGCGGATGGCCTTCGAGAGCCTGAGCCGCGACAACTGGGAGCTGGTGCTGGTCGACAACACGCGCAATCTCGGCTTCAGCTCGATCGATGTCTCGAACTGGAAGGTTTCAGGCGAGCTCAGGGTGGTTGCCGCCTATGGTCAGGACGAGCTCGACCGGTTTTTCGACGGGATCGACGTGCTGCTGTTTCCGTCGCAATGGAAGGAAAGCTACGGCCTCACCGTGCGCGAGGCGTTGGTTCGGGATGTCTGGGTGATCGCGACCGGGCCAGGCGGCCAGGCGGAAGAGATCGTCGACGGGGTCAACGGAAGGCTGATCGCGCTCGACGGTCGGGTCGAGGAACTGCTCGCGGCGATCGAGGAGATCCTGCTCGACCCCTCGATGCTGGACCGCCACGACAATCCCCACCGCGCGGCACTCGCGGACTATGACGGCCAGGCGCGCGAGCTTCACGCGGTGCTCGACCGGGCCGTGCGCGATCACGCGGGGGGCCGCCAGCGGAGCAGGGAGCCCAGCGCCGCGGTGCGGTCCCTGGTCAGCAGCAGGTAGAGCAGGCGCATCGCAGCACTGGTGCCGGTGGGTGCGCCGGGGCTCAGGCTGATCCGCTCACCGATCCAGGCTTCGGGAAAGTCGCCGTGGCGCCGGAGCATGCTTCGCCAGCAGCCGAGCCAGGGGATGCGGGCCGGGTTGTCGCGCAGCAGTTCGACCTTGATGAACGGAACCTGCCGGCTGCGCAGCACCGTGAGCCAGTCGACATGCATCGGATTGGCCGCGATCAACCGGCGCAGGCCGCGGCGCGCATCGGGCAGGCAGGCGCCCCAGTCGAGCCCGTCCGCGCGGATCGCGGTGCCGAGCCCGACCTCGCCGTGCAGGATGATCTCCGGCTTGCTCATCTGGGCGAAAGGCAGATCGAAGATGCGCGCGACGGCCGGGCGCGCCAGGGCTGCAGCCGTGAAGCAGATGAACCACGATTGCAGGTGCCAGTCGATCTCGTGCGTCTCGACCATGCCCCAGACATCGTGGCCGCGCGCCTGCATGGCTGCGAAGATCGGTGGCAGCGCGCGCACCGGTCCGAACACGCTGTCGTTGGCCAGCAGGATTGTTTCCGCGTCGCTTGCGCAACCGAGACGGATGAGATGCTGCCAGGCGCCGAAATCGAGTCCCTGGTTGGCTCTCGGATGCGCGACGATGCCGAGTCCGTCGAGCATGTCGCGATCGGCCTCGTGCAGCCGCTCCGCGCCGGACAGCGCCACATGCACCACGAGGCCGCACTGCCTGAGCTGGTCGAGGTAGTGCCGCACGCCGGCGCCGATGCGGCCGTCTGCGGCATAGTGCGCAAACAGGCAGACCGCCTTCATCCGATCCGCTGCCGGCGCCCGATTGCGGATCCCAGTTTTACAGATCCCGAGATTGCAGCCCTGTAAGCATCTGTTGCCAAGATGACGCGGTGTTGCTGATGAGACCTTGCATTTTGTCCATGCTGCAAGATCATGCT
Organism: uncultured Acetobacteraceae bacterium; assembly: GCA_964252545.1. Taxonomy (GTDB): domain Bacteria; phylum Pseudomonadota; class Alphaproteobacteria; order Acetobacterales; family Acetobacteraceae; genus Lichenicoccus. The sequence goes on from CAXUNX010000225.1 coordinate 3,309, forward strand.
GGCGTTCGGCGGCGGCGCTAAGATAAAAACCCATTCCTGCAATGGGCGGATCGAAAAACCGCGACTCGGAGTCCGCGTCTCATTGCCGCAACGGGAGCAACCAGGTTTCATGAGCAAGGCCTTCATCGCCGGCATCCTGCAGGATTCCATCGAATGCACCGGCGTCGCCGCCAACCAGGCGGCCAGCGACCTGATCACCGCGATCGTGCGCGAGCTGAAAAAGGAAGGCGGCTTCACCCTCCCGTCATTTGGCACGTTCACGGTGCGCAAGACCAAGGCGCGCAAGGCGCTCAACCCGCGCACCGGCGAGCCGGTGAAGGTGAAGGCCGGCAAGACCGTCCGTTTCAAGGCGAGTCCGAACCTCAAGAAGGCGGTCTGACCCGAGCCTCCTGCCGCCGGCGGAGATCCTTTTCGGCGGCGGGTGCGGCTGGCTGGGGCGGGAGGATTCGAACCTCCGCGTGGCGGAATCAAAATCCGCTGCCTTACCGCTTGGCTACGCCCCATCGTCGGCCTCTTGATAGGAGGTCCCCGCCGGTAACCGCAACCCCCGCGTCCGGACCCGTAGCGCCTTCCCGGAATCCCAAGCTCGAAAGCTCCCGGATCAGAGCTGTGGGCCTTAAATCTCTGGGGAGGGGTCGGCTTCCCCGATGAACGGCGCATCGGGCAAGGTCTCGGGCAGCCCGGTGGCCGCCATGTCGGGCATCGGCTCCGATGGATCGGGCGAAGCCGTCGGCCCTGAACGGGTGCCAAGAAAGCGCCCGAGCGACTCGGCACGGTCCAGCGCGCGGTCGAGTGCCGCCATGGTGCCGGAAAGGTCGGCGCTGTCGTCGCCCTCCCAAGCCCGCACCGTCTGCACCCAGACGCCGAACAGGCCGCTGACACGCAGGCTTCCCGCGAAGCCGCCAGTGTCGAGGCCGGCCGCCTGCGCCATCCAGCGCATGCTGTTGCGGGTGTCGGCCGCAAGCATCAGGGCAAAGCCCGGATCGAGCGGCAGCGCCCGCAGCACGGCGCGCAGCCCGCCGCGATAGGGCTGC
>CAXUNX010000226.1:0-4337 GCA_964252545.1 uncultured Acetobacteraceae bacterium
CTTTCGGCGCTGGAGGCCGACCGCGCTGCCTGCCGCGCGCACGCCGAGCGCTTCAGCTGGCGTGCCTGTGCCGAGACCTTCCGCGACTGCCTGGTGCCGCTGCAACCGACGCCACCGCCCGTGCGGCGAGGCTTGTTCAGGGCCGCGCGCCGGGACAAACGGCTCGAACCCTAGCCTGCAGACGAGCTGCTGCGGTTCACAAGCGCGGTGCAAGCCGGCCCTCCGGGCCCCGGCCGCGTCATCATGGCGCTGTTCGTCGTGGCCGGCCTGGTTGGCCTGTTTGGCAGGCGTCCCTACGGCCACCGGACCGAGCAGGCGCACGACTCCTCCTTGAGCGTCGATCTCGAGCCTGTGGCCCGACCACGAACCAGCACGCAGGTAGTGCGACCTGCACGATGTCGCCGGACGATCAGGGAGCTCACCGCCGCGTCCGACCCTGAAGATTCCGGCAAGCTTGGAGCGGGCTGCTGCTTTTCCTCAGACGGATGGTGAAGCGGGAACTCGACCTCGCCGCGTGATCACTGCCACCGCAGCCGACACGATCGCGTCCACGAACCGGGCATCGATTGGCTCGCGGGAGAACCAGCGGCGATAGAACAACGCTCCGGCCGTGGTGGCGATCATGTCTTGGGAGCCGGCGTCGGACGGAACTTCGCCTCTCGCTTTCGCCTGTTCGACCACGGTGGCGAAGGGCTTCATGAGACCCTGATGCCACCCGGTCTGCATCGCCAGCACGTCGCCGTCGCGCTCGGCCGCGTCCACGATCGACGGCACCACCGCGCTCCAACTGGCTGTCTGCAACTGCTCCGCCAGACCCGACAGGAGCGCGTGCAGGTCGCCCCGCAGGCTGCCGGTGTTGGGCACGTCGGCCGTTCCGCCGAGCCGCGAGCAGGCGTCGATGAGCAGCGCCGACCGCGATGGCCAGTGTCGGTAGATCGTCGTCTTGGAGACGCCCGACACGCGGGAAATCTCGTCTATGCTGACGTTGGCCAGGCCGCTCTGCGAAAGCTGCCGATACGTTTCGGCCAGCACCACCGCCTTGGACCGTTCCGGGCGCTTGTCGGGCTTCGGCAGCTGGTTCGGCACTCAACACCCCTTGAACAGCACGATACCGTAGCGTAGCTATTGGCGGCTAGGAAGAATCGCGACCGCGCATGCTTCATCGATCGAACCACAGCCTGGATCAAGGACGGCACATGAAGAAGCTCGACGGCAAGATCGTCCTCATCACCGGCGGAACCAGCGGCATCGGCGCGGCCACGGCCACTCTCTTCCGGGACCAGGGCGCGATCGTCATCGCGACCGGATCGAGTGCTGCGTCCGTCGCGGCGGCAGAGGCGCATATGCCCGGCATCGGCTTCATCGTGTCGGATGCGGGCGATCCTGCCGCCGCCAAAGCCTTGGTCGAGCATGTTCGGGCCAGCGAGGGGCGTCTGGACGTGGTGTTCGCTAATGCCGGCACGAACCGGCTCGCGCCGATCGAGGAGGTGGATGAAGCGACATTCGATCGCCTGCTCGGGCTGACGGTGCGCGGCCCTTTCTTTCTGTTGAAGCACGCGGTCGGCCTCATGTCGGAGGGCGGATCGATTATCCTGACCTCGTCCACGGCGGCGCTCCGCGGCATGGCGACGACCAGCGTGTATGGCGCTGGCAAGGCCGCGCTCCGCGCCCTCGGCCTCAACCTCGCCGTCGAGCTCGCCCCTCGCAGGATACGGGTCAACACGATCACACCCGGACCCGTGGCGACGCCTTTCGGTCAGAAGCTGGGCCTGACGGAGGAGCAAGTGGCCGGATTCGGCGCGATGATCGGTCGCGTGCCGCTCGGCCGCATGGGCAATGCCGACGAGGTCGCCGCCGCTGCGCTCTACTTCGCCTCCGACGCATCTGGCTTCACGACCGGTGCGGAGTTGGTCGTGGACGGTGGCCTCACCACCACCTAACCCGAACGGCCAACCAACCCGGGAACACCGCAATCGGGGGCTTCCCTGAAACGGGAAGTGCAGCGAGAAGACGACCTTGCCTCGGCGATGCCACGTGCATCGTTGCGGTCGTCACCATGCGGCCGTTCTGCTGGCATGTTCCCGAAGACCAGTTAGCGACCGAACTCGCGCGCCAGCCGACCGGACCGCCGGCATCGCCGGAGACCCCCCGACCTCGTCGACCTGCCGGCGAACACACCCCACCCGGCGCCGGCCCGGGCGCTTTGCCGCTTGACGCAGGGCGCACCCTGTGGCTCCGCCATCGCCATGAGTTCGCACCGCGCATCCGCGCCCTTTATTCTCGGCGTGATCGCGCTCGATGCGCTGTCGTTCGGCATCGTGCTGCCGGTGCTGCCCAACCTGGTGGCCGAGGTCGCGAACGCCTCGCCCTCCACGGCCTCGTTCTATGTCGGGATGCTGTTTGCGGTGTTTTCGCTGATGCAGTTCCTGTTCGCGCCGGTGATCGGCGGCCTGTCCGACCGCTTCGGCCGGCGGCCGGTGCTGCTGGTCTCGCTGTCGGCGCTGGGGGTGAACTCGCTGCTGTGGGTGTGGGTGCACGATCTGGGATGGCTGTTCGCGATGCGGGTGTTCGCAGGCCTGTTCAGCGCCAACCTGCCGACCGCCTCCGCCTATATCGCCGACGTGACCCCGCCCGAGCAGCGCGCGCGCTATTTCGGGCTGATCGGCGCGATGTTCGGGTTCGGCTTCGTGCTGGGGCCGGTGATGGGCGGCGTCCTCGGCCATGTCTGGATCCGGCTGCCGTTCCTGGTGGGCGCCCTGCTGATCGGCTGCAACGTGCTCTACGGCGTGTTCATGCTGCCCGAAAGCCTGCCGCCCGAGCGCAGACGGGCATTCGAGTGGCGGCGCGCCAACCCGTTCGGCTCGTTGATGGCGATCGGCACGGCGCCGGCCTCCTTGCGGCTCGCCTTCGCCTGGTGCTGCACCTGGCTGGCGCTTGGCGCCCAGCAGACCAGCTTCATCCTTTCCAACCAGATGCGCTTCGGCTGGAGCACGCTCGAGAACGGGTTGGCGCTCGCCTTCGGTGGCGTGTTCCAGGTGCTGGTGCAGGGACTGCTCGTGCGGCGTGCCATCGCGCGGCTCGGCGAGCGCGGCACCGCACTCGCCGGCTACGGCTTCTGCATCGCCGGATACCTGATCTACAGCCTCGCCGCCGCACCCTGGATCCTGCTCGCCGGCATCCCGGTGCTGGCGCTGGGAGCGCTGGCGGTGCCTCCGGTGCAGGCCCTGCTTTCCACCGTCGCCGGTCCGCAGCGCCAGGGCGAGATCCAGGGCGCGCTGTCGTCGCTGCAGGGATTGATGCTGGTGGCGGGTCCGCTGATCATGGGCAGCCTGTTCGCGCTCGCCACCCGCCCAGACCACTGGCTGCATTTCCCGGGAGCGCCGTTCCTGCTGTCGGCGCTGATCTGCTTGAGCGCGGCGCTGGTGCTGTGCGGCCTGGAGAAGCGCCGGGGCGAGGCCGCAACCGAGGCCGCCTGAGCCTGAGCCTGAGCCGGAGCCGGAGCCGGCCCAGAACAAGCCACCCGGCCGGCCACCAACCTGCTCCTGAACCTGTCTGCGAACCTCCCCACCAACCTTGCCCCCCAACCTTGCTCCCGCCTGCCGGTCGGGCTAGCTCACCTGCGCACGAGCTGGAGAGGCAAGCATGGCGGGGCAGACAAGGTGGCAGCAGCCCAGGCCTGGCGAGGGCGCCTTGCTGCGGGCGACGCGCCTCGCCTTCTGGAGCTTTGCGCATTTCGTGTTCTACTTCCTGCAGCAGGTCGCCGAGCTGGTGGCGCCGCTGCTGCTGGCGCTGGGGCTTGGCTGGTGGGCGCTGCCGCGCCTGGTTGACGCCATCACCACACACGAGGCCAACGCCGATCAGCAGACCCGCGACATCCTCGACACCGTCGCCGGCACCATCCCGCACGCGCTGCTCATCGCCGGACACTGGGTGACGCCGGTCGGGCTGATCCTCGCGGGATTGCTGCTGATGGCTTTTGCGGCCGCGGGCGCGACGCTTTCCGCCCTGGCCGCCCGCGAGATGTAGGGCTCAGCTGCGCGGTGTCGCCGCTCCCAGCGCCGTGTAGAGCCGGATCGAGGGCGGCCAGCCATGCATGACCGTCTGGCGCCAGTGACCCGCCGCCGCCAGCAGCCCGAACAGCAGCAGGATGCTGGCCGCCCAGCCGAACCCCCAAGGCGTCGCCTGCTTCCAGCCGAGCCGCCGGCGGCGCGATGCGTCCGCTTGCGTCGCCGGCGCCCGCACCCGGATCGCCGATTGCAGCAGGGCGGTGCTCGCGGCGCGCACCACCGCGACCTGCTGCAGGAAGTAGAACACGAAATGCGCAAAGCTCCAGAAGG
>CAXUNX010000227.1:0-4324 GCA_964252545.1 uncultured Acetobacteraceae bacterium
GGTCCGACGCCCGGGCTGCGCAGCCTGCTCGGGCTGCAGGATGGCTGGGCGATACGGGCCATCGCCGCGGGCGGCAATTACGGCGAGATCCTGGACCGCACGGTTGGCGCGCGCAGCCGGCTCGGGCTGCAGCGTGGCCCGAACCGGCTCTGGGATGACGGCGGCATGATCGGCGCCCCGGCCATGCCGTAGGTGGGGCAGGCGATAAGCGGGCAGGCGATCCGCAGCTCACGCAAAAACCCCCGCTGCCAGCAGGCAGCGGGGGTTTTCGTCACAAGCTCAGGATGCTGGCGGAGCCGCTAGGCCAGGCTGATCGCCGCCGCTTCCGGCCCCTTCTGGCCCTGCACCACCTGCACCCGGGTCGACTGGCCCTCGTTCAGGCTGGAAAGCCCGGAACGCTCGAGTGCCGAGGCATGCACGAAGATGTCCTTGCCGCCGCTGTCCGGGGTGATGAAGCCGAACCCCTTGGTGGCGTTGTACCACTTGACGGTGCCGCGCACTTCCTCGGCCTGCGACAGGTCGGGCTGGCTGCGGCCGCTTCGGAAGCCGCCGGATGCGCCACCCGAGCGCGGGCCGCCGAAACCGCCAGGAGCGGAGCGCGGCCGCTCCGGCTGGGCGGTGCTCTCGTCGACGGACAGCACTTCCGCCACCTGGCGCCCCTTGGGGCCCTGGCCGATGCGCACGCCGAGCGTCGCACCTGGGCTTACGGAATCATGCCCCGACTGGTTGAGCGCGTTGGCGTGCAGAAACACGTCGCCCGAGCCGTCCGACAGCTCCACGAAGCCGAAGCCCTTCTCGCTGTTGAACCACTTCACGCTGGCGCTGATCTCCGGCCCGGAGGCGATCACCTGGGAGCCGCCGCCGCCGCCGCCGAGTGGTCGTCTGGGGGGAGGCCCGCTACGGTCGCCGAAGCTGGGTGCCGGCACGAAATCATCATCAAATCCGCCGCGGCGCGGGGAACGGGGGCTGCGGTCGGTCCTGTTACTTCTCAACGGTCGTAATCCCGAGGTCTAGATGGTGTCGTCCTGATCAGGCGCACCGGGTGGAGGCGGTAGCAATCGGTCGACAACCGCCCATAGGACGGCGTCGAACCATCGCATAGCATGTGTGGCCCTGCACGGACCACAGCGAACCCTCACCTGAACGTGTAGTGCGAATCGGCATCAATCCGTAGGCGGTGTGGGCGCCGGCTCCGGCGCAGGCGCCGGTTCCAGCGCGGGCGGCACCGGCCGGGGGCGGCGATGTTCGTCGATCGCCACAAACACGAAGTCCCCGGCTGTAACCTTCTCGCTCGCAACATCCTTCAGCCCGCGCCGCCACGCCGCCACATGCACGGTGATCGAGCTGCGGCCGACACGAACCAGATGCGCATACAGGCTGACCTCGTCGCCCACCAACACCGGGCGCAGGAACACCAAACTGTTCACCGCAACGGTTGAGCAGCGTCCGCGCGCCCGTATGGCGGCCTCGGCGCCACCCGCCAGATCCATCTGCGACATCAGCCAGCCGCCGAAGATGTCCCCGCTGACGTTGGTGTTGGCCGGCATGGCGATGACGCGGATGCGCGGCTGACGCTCGGGCGGCGTTTCGGCGGCGGCGCCGGGCTCGGGATTGCTCATCGCCGCCGGCGCCGGCGCCAGGGGTTTCGTCAGGGGCTTGAACCTCCTAAAGGATGATCCGAAAGCCGCGACGCGGCCTGCACGACGACATAGTGAGCATCATGACGCGCAGCTTGACCAGTCTTCTCCAACAGGATGGTTCGCGGCAGGTTTCGTTCCGCCTGGTTCTGGGTGCTGCCGGGTTGCTGGCGGTCGATCCGGCGCAGGTGCGGGCAGCCCCGCTCGAGGATCCCTACAGCACCTGGACGTTGCAGGCAGAGAACGATGCCGTCTCGACCTTGAAGGGCACCTCCGACGAATACTATACCAGCGGGCTGCGGATCGGCTGGACCTCCGGCACCACCAACCAGCCGCCGGCGGTGCCGTGGCTGGGCCGGGCAGTCTGGGGCGACAACAGCGGCAGCGTGCAGCGGATCAGCCTCGGTTTGCAGCAATTGCTGTTCACGCCTCAGCAAACCCAGATCAACCCGCCCAACCCGCGCGACCGGCCGTATGCCGGCGTGCTTCTCGCCACCGCCAACCTGATCTCGGACACCGACACCACCCGCAGCCTGCTCGGCGTGCAGGCCGGCGTGCTCGGCTCGTATGCGGGCGGCTACCAGGTGCAGAACGGCTTCCACAGCATCATCGGCGACACCCCGAACCGGGGCTGGTCGCACCAGCTGCCGAACCAGCCAGTACTACAGCTGCAGGTCGCGCGCATCTGGCGCTTTCCAGTGGTGAACGCGTTCGGGGTATCGGTCGACCTGCTGCCTTCGGTGGAGGCGGCCGGCGGGGATTTCCGCACCTATGCCCAGCTCGGCGGCACCGTGCGGATCGGCCAGGGCCTGGACAGCGATTTCGGCACGCCGCGGATCGAGCCAGGCCTCGACGGCACCGACGCCTTCAAGGCGACCCGGCGCTTCGCCTGGTACGGCTTCGCCGGCGCCGACGGGCAGGCGGTCGGCTACGACGCCACCCTGGAAGGCAGCACCTTCCGGAGCGGCGAGCCGCACGTCTCCAAGATCTGGGACGTGGGCGAGTTCGAGGCCGGTCTCGCCCTGCTCTATCACGGGGTGCGGCTCGCCTATACCCAGACCTGGCAGACCCCCGAATTCAACGGCAGCCGTGCCGGCCTGTTCAACTTCGGCTCAGTGGCGCTGTCGGCCAAGTTCTGAACGCTTGATCCGCCGGCGATATGCTGGCACTGACGAGGCGCTCCAGGCTGGTCCTGGTGGCACCGGAGGATCGGCCACGGTCAAGTTCCCGCCACGCAAGCCACGCGTCCCGTTTCGTCTCGCAGGCAACAAGGCGATCGCCATCAAGGCATTCATCGTGCTGTGCGCGGTAGGGCTGGTGGGCGCGTTCGCAATCGCCGCGATGCTGCCGCCGGACATGGATCTCGGCACCATGCTGCTGGCGATGGATCCCAGGAGCATCGCCAACCTGCACGGCTTCTTTCTGCGCCACGGCGCGCCGGGCCTCTGGAAGCACCTGCTGATGCCGTTCCTGATGCGTCCGGGCTGGCTGTTGCCGGCGATGGCCGGGCTGGTTGCCGGCGGCATTGCCTTCAGCCTGAACCATCACGGCTCCACCCGGCAGAGCAGCCGCAGGAGCGGCTAGAGTTCTGAGCCATGGCGGGGCTCTGCCGCGCGCCCCGCTGGGGCCGGCGGCCCCAGACCCGCACCAGTTTGGGACCGCGCCTCGTCAGGCGGGCCCTAGGTCGGCCTGGGTCAGGATGGCGTCTCGATCCGCACCTACCGGCCTTGGCAGGCGCGGGGTTGGCCGTCCGATCAGGTAGCCCTGGATCTCCTCGCAGCCATGCGCGTCCAGAAACGCGAGCTGCTGCTCGGTTTCCACGCCTTCTGCGCAGCTGGTCATGCCCAGCGACTGCACCATCTGCAGCACCGAGCGGGTGATCGCCTCCGCCCGGCGGTCGCGGCCGAGGGCGGCCACGAACTTGCGGTCGAGCTTGACCTGGTCGAACGGGTAGGTGCCGAGCAGCGCCAGGCAGGAATAACCGTTGCCGAAATCGTCCAGCGCCAGGCGGACGCCCATCGCCCGCACCTTGGCGAGCTCGCGCCGCGCCATGCCGTCGGTATCGAACGGCACCCGCTCCGAAAGCTCGATCTGCAGCCGCGCCGGGTCGAGCCCGGTTTGATCCAGCACACGGCGCACCAGCGCCGGCAGCCGGTCGTGCGAGATCCAGACCGGCGAGATGTTGACCGAAACGCCGAGCGCCTGCTCCCAGGACTGCGCCTCCCGGCAGGCGGTCGCCATCACCCAGCTATCGATCTGCTCGATCAGTCCGGTGGCCTCGGCGCAGGGGATGAACAGCTCGGGGGAAACATCGCCGTGCTCCGGTCGGTTCCAGCGCACCAGCGCCTCGAAGCTGACGACCTGCTCGGTGGCGGTATCGATCACCGGCAGCCAGTTCAGCGAGAACGCGCCGGTCATCGCCGCGCGCTGGAGGTCCTGCTCGAGGCCCGCGGACACCTCGTAATGGCGCAGCAGCGACGGTGTCGAATGGATGTGCCGCCCGTCGCCTTCGCGTTTCGCCTGGCTGAGCGCCGCCTCGGCGCAGCGGATCAGGCTCAGCGGGGCGGCGGCATCGGCAGGATAGGGGGCGACGCCGGCCGAGGGGCGCAGCGGCAGGTCGAGCCCGGCCACGGGGGCGGGCGCGCGCAGCCGGTCCATCACCCGGGTGGCCACCGCCTCGATCTCGG
>CAXUNX010000228.1:0-4266 GCA_964252545.1 uncultured Acetobacteraceae bacterium
ACCGGGAGATGCACCTGCGCTGCGCCGCGACCGAGATCGGCATGATGCGCGGCGTGCCGCATGCCGACCGATGAGGGAGATTTTGCGATGCTGAGCAATCACGGCCGCTACGGCTACAGCCCGATCACCGCGCGTCCGGACTTCACCTGGCCCGGTGGCAAGCGCCTGGCGGTCTACGTGGCGCTCGGCGTCGAGGCGTACGAGTTCGGGAGCGGGATGACCGAGAACCTCGTGCCTGGCGGCGAGGCCGCGCACGACGTGCTGAACGCGTCCTGGCGCGACTACGGCAACCGCGTCGGCGCGTGGCGGCTGATGGCGATGATCCAGCAGGAGCTGGAGCTGCCTCTCGCCATCCTGCTGAACACCGCGCTCTATGAGGAAGCGCCCGCGCTGTGCGAGGCGTTCCGCGCCCGCAACTGCGAGATCGTGGCGCACGGCCGCTCGAACTCCGACACCATGGCCGGCATGGGCGTCGACGAGGAGCGCGCCTATGTCGCCGGCGTGACCGACGCGATCCGGGCCCGGGAAGGACGGCCGCCGGCGGGCTGGGCCAGCCCGTGGATCGCCGAAACTCCCACCACGCCCGAGACGCTGGCGGGCGCCGGCTACCGCTACGTGCTGGACTGGTGCATGGACGACCAGCCGTGCTGGCTGCGGACGGATGCCGGTCGGCTGCTCGCGGTGCCGTATTCGCAGGAGATCAACGACAGCTCGACCATGATCGGCCGCCTCGCCGGCGCCGCCGAGTTCGAGCGCATGATCATCGACCAGTTCGACCAGATGCTGGAGGACTCGCGCGCCCAGCCGCTGGTGATGAGCGTCATCCTGCACAGCTTCATCGCCGGGCAGCCGTTCCGACTGCGTGCCGTGCGTCGGGCGCTGGCCCACGTCGTGGCGAGAAGCGACGAGCTCTGGCTCACCACCCCCGGACAAGTGGCGGAGTTCATCCACGCCCATCCGTCGCTTGCGGTGTGAGGGGCGTCTCGCGCCCGGGTCGCGGCGTCAGAAGCGGGTGGACACGCTGAGCCCAGCGGTGAGCGGCCGCAGCAGGTAGCCTTCCTCGACGAAGTTGATCGAGGGCCGCTGGATGATCTGTTTGTTGTTGGTCAGGTTCTTGCCGTAGACGGTGAACACCCAGCGTCCGGCGTTGAGGCCCATGCTGCCATTCAACACGCCGTATCGCGGCTGGTGGAAGGCGGGATCGCTGTCGTTGAAGGCGCCATGCGAGGAGCCGACGACGTCGAAGTCTGACCGGGCGAAGAAGCCGAACCGCCGGCTCAGCTTGGTGGCATAGTCGGCCGCGAAGGTGGCGGTCCATTTCGGCACGTTCAGCACCTCCTGTCCCGGCGCGGCGGCGAGGTCGTTGGGACTCTGGGTGATGATGGCGCGGGTGATGCCGCCCACTCCGCTCAGCGTCAGGCTGGGCAGCACCTTGCCGCGCACCTCGATCTCGGTGCCGTAGCTCTTGGCGGCGCCGAAGTTCTGCGTGATCGAGGCGCCGCAGGTCGGCAGGTTGATGGTCTGCTGGATGTTCTGCCAGTCGAGATAGTACAGGCCGACATTCACGCTCAGGCGGTCGCGCAGCATCAGCGTCTTCAGGCCGGTCTCGTAGCTCCACAGCCGGTCGGGGCCGTAGCTGTTGGGTGGCGTGCTGATGCCCACCGCGGCGAGATCGCCCTTGCAGGTGGTTCCGGACACCGGGCCGGTGGGGCCGCCGAGCCGGAAGCCCTTGGCGATGGTGGCATAGAGCAGCGACTTCGGGTCGAGCTGGTAGGCGAGCGAGAACTTGGGCGTGGCGGCGTAGGTGGAGTCCGACGACAAGAAGGGAAAGGCGTTGCCGAACGCCAGCACGCCGCCGCTGTTGCGCATGTAGTCCTGGGTCGCGTACGAGTAGCGGATCCCGGCGGTCGCCTTGAGGCGCGGCAGGATCGCGTAGTCGGCCTGCGCGAAGCCTGCGTACTGCTTTTGGATGATGGACTGGTTATCGAAGTAGACCACGTCGCCCTGGTAGTCGGCGAAGGGCAGGCCGCCGAGGGCTGCGCCGCCGAACGACGACTGGGTGATCGGGAAGCCGTAGATGCGCTGGAACGCGTCGGCGATGCCGGGGGCCGGCTCGACGTCGTCGCGCACCTGGCGCTGCCATTCGAAATAGACGCCGCCGATCCAGTCCAGGCTGCGGCCGAACAGGCGGGCGTCGGTGGAGGCGGCGCGGAGCTCCTCGGAGGCCTGGTAGGTGCGGTCGTCGCGGTGCACCTGCGAGGGCAGCGTGCCGATTTCGCTGTCCGCCTGCGGCGCCTGCGCGGGAAAGGCCGGGTCGAGCAGGGCGGTGGCGATCACCTGGCTGTTGAAGATGGTGCCGTCGCTCTGGAACTGGAAGGTGCGCTGCAGGTAGCTGGTGGCCGAGGTGATGCTGAAATCGGGGAAGTACTTGCGCACCGTGAGGCTGGGAACGAAGAAGTAGTCGTGGCTGGGCTCGGTGACCGACTTGTCCTCCTTGTAGGTTCCGAGCTCCGGAAAGAACACCGGCGTGTCGCCGGTGCGGTCGGTCTGGTAGAGGACCTGCGCCGTCACGTCGAGGTCGTCGAACGGCCGGTACTTCAGGGTGCCGCGGACGAAGTCCCAGTGCTCGTCGTTGACCGCCGACTTGGCGACGTTGCCGTCGGGATCCAGCCGGTCGATGTAGCCGCTGTTCGAGCCGAAGTCGCCGGCGATGCGGAGGGCCAGCTTGTCCTTGACCAGCGGGATGTTGACCGCGCCCTGCTCCTCCCAATTGGCGCCGCCATGCACCGTCCCGGAGCCGTCGGTGGTCAGGTCCGCGCCGTAGACGTCGAACTCCGGCTGGTTGGTGATCAGGCGTATCGTGCCGCCCATCGAGCTCGCGCCGAACAGCGTGCCCTGCGGACCGCGCAGCACTTCGACCCGATCCATGTCGACGAAGCGCGGCAGCTCGGCGCCGACATAGAGGTTGCTCTGGGTGATGGAGGTGTCGTCGAGATAGACCGCCACCGTCGCGGAGCCGGCGGTGGAGCTGATGCCGCGGATGACGAGGTTTTGGGTGTTGGGGCCGACGATGCCGCCGGAGACGGTGTTGCCGGCGGCGAAAGACAGGCCGGGCGTCTGCCGGGTGACGTCCTCGTAGCTCTGGATGTGCTGCTGCTGCAGCGTCTTGCCCGACAGCACCGATACGCTTTCCGGCACCTTGTTGACCAGCTCGGAGCGCTTGGCCGAGGTCACGACCACCTGCTCGATGCCGCCCGCCGTCGGCGTTGGGGCGCGGGTGTTGCCGGTGTCGGAGGTCGAGGATCCGTTCGATTTCGCGCGCGCCTGCGCGGTCTGGGCATGGGCGCCGCGGGGCAGCGGCAGGCTCAGCGCCGCCGCCAGTCCGACCAGGAGCGCCACGGGAGCGCGACGTCCGTGCGAGGCCATGGCGAATTCCCTTCCGAGCGGCCGCCGACCTGGTCACGGCAAGCACGCCGCGAAATTCTAGTCTTTTTGGTATTGTTCCATACCACCACCGATTTCCGCTTAGGGTGCGCGTGTTTCTGCAGCGCTTGCGGAAATGAGATCGCGTGCTTTCCGGACCCAGGCGTCGCAGGATGCCGCCCGACGCCGCGACCGAGGCCGCGGCCGCGACACGGGAGATGACGATGTTCACGCTGCACAATCCCGTCGACAATCCGCCGAGGCCGGGCCCGTTGAGCTGGGGGGTGGCGTTCGCGGCGCCACGCCGGTTCACCTTCGTGTCCGGCCAGACCGGCGTCGATGCGGACGGGCGGGTCGGGGATGGCTTCATCGAGCAGTGCCGGCTGACCTGGGGCAACGTCGGCCGCGTCCTGCGCGATGCCGACATGCGGCCGGCCGACCTGGTCCGGACCGGCATCTTCCTGCCGCGGCAGGTGGCGATGACGGACGCGCTGCTGGCGGAGTTCAACGCCGTGCGCACCGACTTCCTCGGCGCGCACCGGCCGGCCTCCACCATGATCGTCGTGCACGCGCTGATGGATCCGCGCTGGCTGATCGAGATCGATGCGGTCGCCGCGGCCTAGAGGGTGCTGCCGCTCATCCTCGACTGCGATCCCGGCCACGACGACGCGGTGGCGATGCTGTATGCCGCGCGCCACGCGCGGCTCCGCGCCGTCACCACGGTGTTCGGCAATGCGTCGGTGGCAGACACCACCCGCAACGCGCTGCGGATCTGCGAGCTCGGCGGGATCGACGTGCCGGTGGCGGCCGGCTGCGGCACGCCGCTGCTCGGCCGCTACGACC
>CAXUNX010000229.1:0-1235 GCA_964252545.1 uncultured Acetobacteraceae bacterium
GTCTCCCGGCGCACGTGCCGGGGTGCCGCCGCCGGCACGCACGGAGTGCCGTGCGGCGGCCGGCGGCCCGGATGCAGCTTCGATGCGGACCTCGTCGTCGTCCGCACCGGCCACGCAGGCCTGGAAATGGCCCGCCGTCGCCGGACTGATCTCGAACAGGGTTTCGCGCTCGGCAATCCGGATGGCGCCGATGTCGCGCTTGCTGACGCCGCCCAGCCGGCAGATCAGCGGCACCAGCCATTTGGGATCGGCACGGTCGTGTCGGCCCACCGGCATCCGGAACCAGATGCCAGCGCCCGGCGCGATACGCTCGCTCCGCGCGTTAGGCGGGCTTCCCTTCTCTGGACGCAGCCGCGCCGGATGCCTTTGTCCGGGCGAAGCGCTCCCGGCCTCCGCGTGCCGCGTCGGGCGCGCCGGCGCCGCCGCCACCTCCTCAGGGTCCGGCAGCCTCGCACGGTGCATCCGGATCAGTGCGGCTGCGATCTGCTCGGCGCTTCGGCCTTCCAGCAGGGTGCGGGCGAGGCTGAGATCCTCCAACTCCACCGCCTCTGAAAGTACCGGATCGGCCAGCAGCCGCTCGCTGTCGCGTGCGCGGATCTCGTCCGGGCTCGGCGGACCGCTCCAGCTTGCCGCGACATTGGCGCCGTGGAGCAGCATCTCGGCACGGCGGCGGCGCATCGCCGGCACGATGATGACGCACACGCCCTTGCGTCCGGCACGTCCGGTGCGGCCGCTCCTGTGCAGCAGGGTGGCGGCGTCGGTGGGCAGGCTGGCATGGATCACCAGGCCGAGATCGGGCAGGTCGAGCCCGCGCGCCGCGACGTCGGTGGCGACGCACACCCGCGCCTGGCCGGTACGGAGCGACTCCAGCGCGCGCGAGCGCTCGCTCTGGCTCAGCTCGCCGGACAGCGCCACCGAGGCGAAGCCGCGCTCCAGCAGGCTGCCGTGCATGTGCCGGACCATCTCGCGGGTGTTGCAGAACACCATCGCCGTGGGGCTCTCGAAATAGCGAAGCACGTTGACGACGCTGTGCTCTTCCTCGTCGCGCGCGGTCAGCACGGCGCGATACTCGATGTCGGCGTGCTGGGTGCGGTTGCCGCCTGCCGTGTCGATCCGCAGCGCGTCGCGCTGGTAGCGGCGGGCGAGGCTTGCGATCTCGCGCGCGATGGTTGCCGAGAACAGCAGGGTGCGCCGGCTCGGGGGGGTCTGGTCGAGCAGGGTTTCAAGCTCTTCCC
>CAXUNX010000229.1:1245-3989 GCA_964252545.1 uncultured Acetobacteraceae bacterium
GCGCTGGTCGCGCGACCGACTCGTCGACTGGGGCTTCCCGGAAGCCAAGATCGAGCATCTCGTCCGCCTCGTCGAGCACCACGACGCGCAGTTGCGACACGTCGAGGCGCTTGCGGGTCAGGTGGTCGCAGAGCCGGCCCGGGGTGCCGACCACGATATGGCAGCCGGCAGCCAGCGCCTGCGCCTCGCGCCGGAGGTCCATGCCGCCGATGCAGGAGACGATCCGCGCCTGGGTGCCGGCGTAGAGCCAGAACAGTTCCCGGTGCACCTGCATGGCAAGTTCGCGGGTCGGCGCGATCACCAGCGCCGCGGGCACGGCCGCGCGGCCGAACTGCGCCGCCTCGCCGAGCAGGGTTTCGGCGGCAGCCAGCCCGTAGGCCACGGTCTTGCCGGATCCGGTCTGCGCGGACACCAGCAGGTCGCGCCCGCGGGTCTCGGGAGCGAGAACCGCGCTCTGGACCGGGGTGGGTTCGTGGTAGCCGCGTGCGGCGATGGCGTGTTCAAGCGAGGGGTGGGTCGGGGGAAAGGGCATGAGGCGCTCTATAGGGCATTGCCTCGATGGAACTCAGTGCAAAATCCGCTCCGCTGCCCCCCGATCAGGCGACCGAGCAGGCCACCAGCCGCGAGTCAAGCCGTTCGTCGATCGCGTCGCGCGCCGCCATCACCGCCGTCTTGAACGAGCCGCGCGTGCCGCTGCCGCCTGAAAGACCGCTTTCGGTGCCGTCGCCGTGATGGATGGTCCACAGGCGATGCCCGTCCTGCTCGGGACCAATCACGTAGCGGACATCTCGGTAGTGCAGGATCTGTTCCATCAGCGCGGGACCTGTTCCGTGGTCTTGCCCGATTGCAGTAATAACAACGCTCCGCGGCAATCAAGGTTTGCCGGCTTGCCAGGCCGCGCCCTTGTGTCGCCAATGACAACCCCGTGTCAGATGGAACCGTGAATGTCCGCGCCCACCGTGATCGCCGAGCGTGCCGTGGTCGTGCCCGGCCTGCCGAGCCGCACCCAGTCCTTCTCCGTTGTGCTGCTGATCGAGCTGTGGGAACGCTTCGGCTACTACGGCATGCAGGCGATCCTGCTGCTGTTCACGGTGCAGCAGCTCGGCTTCGCCGATGCAAAGGCCAACCTGCTGTGGGGTGCCTTTGCGGCGCTGACCTACGCGGCGCCCGCGATCGGCGGCTGGATCGGCGACGCCGTGCTCGGCTCGCGTCGCACCATGCTGATCGGGGCCTGCACTCTGGGCCTGGGCTACTTCCTGCTGTCGGTGCCGGCGCAGGGTACCCTGCTGCTTTACGCCGCGATGGGGGTGATCACGATCGGCAACGGGATGTTCAAGTCGAATGCCGCCAACCTGGTGCGAAGGATCTACGAGGGCGACGACGCCCGGCTCGATGGCGCCTTCACGATCTATTACATGGCGGTCAATGTCGGCTCCACGGTGTCGCTCCTGCTCTGCCCGTGGCTCAAGGACCGCTATGGCTCGCATGTCGCGTTCGCCGCCTGCTGCTTGGGCCTCATGCTCGGGCTCGCCAACTACGCGGTGATGCACCGGTGGCTCGACCATGTGGGATCGGTGCCGGACTCGCGCCCGCTGAGGATGGACCGGCTGGCCGCGGTGATCGGCGGCGCGGTCGCCGCGATCGTCGCGGTGGGCTTCGTGCTGCAGCACGCGGCGCTCGCACGGGACTGCATCTGGCTGGCGGCGATCATCGTGGCAGGGATCTGGGTCTGGACCTTCCGCCGCAGCGCAGCACCGGAGCGTCCGGGCCTGCTGATGATGTACCTGCTCACCTTCGAGGTCATGCTGTTCTTTGTCTTCTACCAGCAGATGCCGACCTCGTTGACCTTGTTCTCGCTGCGCAACGTCCAGCTCGAATTCAGCCTGGGCGGCATGCGGCTGTTTCATTGTTCGCCGGGCCAGTTCCAGTCGCTCAACCCGATCTGGATCATGCTCGCGAGCCCGCCTTTGGCATGGCTCTATAATCGCCTCGGCGCTTCCGGACGCGACCTGTCGATGGCCGGCAAGTTCCTGCTCGGCTTTGCCTGCGTCGCCGGCGGCTTCCTGGTCTGGTGGTGGTCCTGCCGGACCAGCCCGTCGCCGTTGGTGTCGCCTTGGGTGATGGTGTGGGGCTATGGCCTGCTGTCGCTCGGCGAGCTGCTGGTCAGCGGCCTGGGACTGGCCGTGGTGGCGCGCTACGTGCCGGCCCGGATGAGCGGCTTCATGATGGGGGCGTTCTTCCTCGGCATCGGAGTGGCGATGTATGTCGGCAGCGCGGTCGCCAACCTGGCGGCGGTGCCGCAGCTCGGCGGCGCGCTGGATCCGGCGCAGACCCTGCCGCTCTATACCAGCCTGTTTTATAGGCTGTTCCTGCTCGCCTGCGGCGGCACGCTGGTGTTCGCGCTGCTGCTGCCGGTGACGCGCAGGCTGGACCGGGCGCATCAGCGCGGCTGATCACCGGCGCCGCCGCGCGCTCACCACGGTGGCGAGCCCCGCTCCGAAGAAGCCGACATAGTAGCCGATATCGGCGCCCCCGAGCAGGCGCGCCACCGGGCCGGTGTAAAGGTCGCTGACCGAGAACAGCGCGATGGTCAGCACGGCTGCGAGCACGAAGATGGTCGCGGCCCGGGTCCAGCCCGGCGGCGCCCGCTCGCCGCCGGCTCCGACCAGAAACCAGTCGGCAAGCACGATCCCGATCCAGGGCGCGATCCAATAGAGCGTCACCACCAGGTAGCTGGTATAGAG
>CAXUNX010000229.1:4004-4212 GCA_964252545.1 uncultured Acetobacteraceae bacterium
AACTCGGCGTAGCGGCCGGCGCCGAACACCGCGATCAGGTAGCCCAGGGTCGCGGTCGCGATCGCCGCCGGCACCCGGCCCACCCGGATCCCGGCCGAGATCAGGCTGTAGCTAGCGGTGTTGTCGTTGAACGAGTTGCCGGTGATCGAGGACAGCGCGACCGCCGCCAGCACCAGCCCGCCGAGGCCGCCTGCGGCATGGCGCAGGC
>CAXUNX010000230.1:0-4206 GCA_964252545.1 uncultured Acetobacteraceae bacterium
GCGCCGGCTTCGGCCGGCGCAGGTTTTGCCAAGCCTCCAGCGCTGCCGGTCACGGCGCCGCATCAGAAGATCCCCAACAGCGGCATGCGTCGGGTGATCGCCCGGCGGCTGCTGGAATCCAAGCAGTTCGTGCCGCATTTCTATGTTTCGATCGACGTGGAGCTGGACCGGCTGCTGGCGCTGCGCGGCGAGCTCAACGCTGCCTCGCCCAAGGAGGGTCCCGGCGCGTTCAAGCTTTCGGTCAACGACCTGCTGATCAAGGCGGCGGCGGTCACCCTGCGGCGCGTGCCGAAGGTCAATGCCTCCTACACCGACGAGGCGATCTTGCAGTACGACGACGTCGACATCGCGGTGGCCGTTTCGATCCCGGACGGGCTGATCACCCCGATCGTGCGGCGCGCCGACATCAAGAGCCTGTCGCAGCTGAGCAACGAGGCGAAGGCGCTGATCGCCCGCGCCCGCGACGGCAAGCTCAAGCCCGAGGAGTTCCAGGGCGGCTCGTTCTCGATCTCCAACATGGGCATGTACGGGGTGCGCGAGTTCGCGGCGATCATCAACCCGCCGCAGGGCGCGATCCTCGCGGTGAGCGCCGGCGACCGCCGCACGGTGGTGCGCGACGGCGACCGCATCGAGATCGCCAGCGTCATGACCTGCACCCTTTCGGCCGACCACCGGGTGATCGACGGCGCGCTGGCTGCGCAATGGATGGCGGCGTTCAAATCGGTGGTGGAATCTCCCATGAGCCTGGTGGTCTGAGCGGATGGCCGAGACCCGATTCGACCTGATCG
Organism: uncultured Acetobacteraceae bacterium; assembly: GCA_964252545.1. Classification (GTDB taxonomy): domain Bacteria; phylum Pseudomonadota; class Alphaproteobacteria; order Acetobacterales; family Acetobacteraceae; genus Lichenicoccus. The sequence continues at coordinate 789 of CAXUNX010000230.1, forward strand.
TCATCGGCGGTGGCCCGGGCGGCTACGTGGCGGCGATCCGTGCGGCACAGCTCGGCCTCAAGGCCGCGGTGGTGGAGCGCGAGCATCTCGGCGGCATCTGCCTGAACTGGGGATGCATCCCCACCAAGGCGCTGCTGCGGTCTTCCGAGATCAACCACCTGCTGCACCATCTCGATGAGTTCGGGTTCGCCGCCGACAACATCCGCTTCGACCTTTCCCGGGTGGTCAAGCGTTCGCGCGCGGTCGCCAACCAGCTCGCCTCCGGGGTCGGACACCTGCTCAAGAAGAACAAGATCCCGGTGTTCAGCGGCTCGGGCAGGCTCGACGGCACCGAGGGCGAACGGCGCCGGGTGGTGGTCGCCAAGGCCGGGCAGCCGGTGGCCGAGCTCACCGCAACCAACGTCATCCTCGCGACCGGCGCCCGTGCCCGGGTGCTGCCGGGACTGGAGCCGGACGGCAAGCTGATCTGGTCGTATCGCGAGGCGATGGTGCCGGACGCCCTGCCGCCTCGCCTGCTGGTGGTGGGATCGGGGGCCATCGGCATCGAGTTCGCGTCGTTCTACCGCAACATGGGTGCTGCCGTGACGGTGCTCGAGGTGCTCGACCGCATCCTGCCTGCGGAGGATGCCGAGATCGGCGCGTTCGCCCGCAAGGCGTTCGAGAAGCAGGGCATACGCATCCTGACCGCCGCCAAGCTCGGGACCGTGCGCAAGGCCGCAAACGAGATCGCCATCTCTGTCGAGGCGGACGGCAAGACCGAGGAGATCACCGTCGATCGACTGATCTCGGCGGTGGGGATCGTCGGCAACACCGAGGATCTCGGCCTCGAGGGAACCAAGGTCGCCGTCGAGCGCACCCATGTGAGCATCGATCCGTTCTGCGCCACCGGCGAGCCGGGGGTGTATGCGATCGGCGATCTGGCCGGCGCTCCCTGGCTCGCGCACAAGGCCAGCCATGAGGGTGTGGTGTGCGTCGAGCACATCGCCGGCAAGCATCCGCATCCGATCAACTGGAACAACATTCCCGGCTGCACCTACAGCCGGCCGCAGGTCGCCTCGGTGGGGCTCACCGAGGCGCGTGCGAAGGAAGGCGGACGCGAGATCCGGGTGGGTCGGTTCCCGTTCATCGGCAACGGCAAGGCGATCGCCATGGGAGAGCCGGAGGGCATGGTCAAAACCGTGTTCGACGCCTCTACCGGAGAGCTGCTGGGAGCCCATATGGTGGGAGCCGAGGTCACCGAGATGATCCAGGGTTACGCCATCGCCCGCACCCTGGAGACCACCGAGCAGGAACTGATGCATACGGTGTTTCCGCACCCGACCGTGAGCGAGACCATGCACGAGTCGGTGTTGGACGCGTATGGGCAGGTCATCCACTTCTAAGCTTCCCGGCACTTCTAACCTTCCCGGAGGGCGCATCGGCCGGGAAACCCTTTCGTCGAGGACTGCATGGCCACCCGGCTGTTGATCGATCACCGCGGCTTGCGCCACCCCGAAAAGGCGCACCGGCCGGACCATCCGATCCAGCGCAAGCCGGACTGGATCAGGGTGAGGGCGCCCACCCACCCGGTCTACCACGAGACCCGCGCCTTGATGCGCGAGCAGAACCTCGTCACCGTCTGCGAAGAGGCCGCCTGCCCGAACATTGGAGAATGCTGGTCGCAGCGCCACGCCACCATGATGATCATGGGCGAGATCTGCACCCGCGCCTGCGCCTTCTGCAACGTCCGCACCGGGCAGCCCGAGGCGCTCGACGCGGGTGAGCCAGGCCGCGTGGCCGCCGCCGTCGCGAGCCTCGGGCTGCGGCACGTGGTGATCACCTCGGTCGACCGCGACGACCTTTCTGATGGCGGCGCCGGGCACTTCGCGGCGGTGATCGGGGCCATTCGCAGCACTGCCCCCGGCACCACCATCGAGATCCTGACCCCCGACTTCCTCCGCAAGCCCCAGGCCCTCGACATCGTGGCCGCGGCCCGGCCGGACGTGTTCAACCACAATCTCGAGACGGTGCCCCGGCTTTATCCCACGGTTCGTCCGGGTGCGCGCTACTTCCAGTCGCTTCGGCTGCTGGACCAGGTCAAGCAGCGCGATCCGGGCATCTTCACCAAGTCCGGACTGATGGTCGGGCTCGGCGAGCAGCGCCTGGAGATCCTGCAGGTGATGGACGATTTGCGCGTAGCCGGGGTCGATTTCCTCACCGTGGGGCAGTACCTGCAGCCGAGCGTGAAGCATGCGCCGGTGGATCGCTTCATCTCCCCGGACGAGTTCGAGGATTATGCCGGCATGGCACGCGCGAAGGGTTTCCTGCAGGTCAGCGCCACGCCGCTGACGCGCTCGTCGTATCACGCGGACGCGGATTTCGCGTCGCTTCGCGACGCACGAAACCAGCAGCTGGCGATGGGGGCGGCCTGATGCCGACGCATGCCGAGCGGCGGCTGATCGCCTATACGCCCGAACAACTGTTCGACCTGGTTGCCGACGTGGAGCGTTATCCGGACTTCCTGCCCTGGTGCGTGGGGGCGCGGGTGAGAAGCCGCACCGCCAGCGAGCTGGTGGCCGACCTCACCATCGGGTTCGGACCGTTCCGCGAAAGCTTCACCAGCCGGGTCGAGCTGAACCGACCGCATTCCGCGCATGTCCGCTACGAGCACGGTCCATTCCGCTACCTCAACAACAAGTGGACCTTCAAGGCGGATCCCAAGGGCTGCCAGGTCGATTTCTTTGTTGAGTTCGAGTTCCGTTCGCGCCTGCTGCAGGCGGCGATCGGCGCCGTTTTCAACGAGGCGGTGCGGCTGATGGTGCGGGCCTTCCTGCGCCGGGCACGGGAGGTCTACGGACCGCCGAGCGCGCTTCCGGCGACCGCCGGCGCCTGATCCGAATTGTCGGGCTGTGGCGGAACCGCCACGGCTAGCTGTCGTTTCAACGACGTGTCGGTTACGCGGGTTATCCTGCGTTGCATGCTTGCCGGTTCCAGCCAACCCTGTAGCGGGCTGACGGCATAGAAGGAGATGATATGAAATCGATGCTCAATGCGACCATGTTCCAGAACCCCGTGTTCCGGACATCGGTCTGCGTGACGATGATGGCCCTGGCTGTTCCGGCCCTGGCCGCCACCGATGATTCCACCACCCCGCATCACCACCACCACCGCCACATGATGCATGGCAAGCACGGCATGGCGCGGCAGAAAACCGACGCGGGCGATTCCGAAACGGCCAAGCTGAACGAGCAGAGCCTGCAGAGCGCACGGGCGGCGGCACCGGCGACCAGCAGCGGCACGGGCAGCAGCAGCATGGGCACGGGCAGCACGAGCACGGGCAGCACGAGCACGGGCAGCGGCAGCATGGGCACCGGCAGCATGGGCGCCAAGGGCATGGGCACGAGCGGCGCCGGCACCACCAGCTCGTCCGGTGGCGGCA
>CAXUNX010000231.1:0-4141 GCA_964252545.1 uncultured Acetobacteraceae bacterium
GGATGGAGCTGTTCGAGGCCGCCTGCGCCGCGGTCTGGCTGCACGGCGAGGCCGGCACTCTCGCCGGCGAAGGGCTGATCGCCGAGGACCTGCCGCCCCGGCTCGCCGCCGCCGCCGCCCGCAGCCTTGTTCCAACCCTTGCCTCGCCAGGCGGGCTGGGCTAGATGCCGCCGCTCACGTTTCGGCCCCGGGGTGCTTGGTGGATCCGGCGGGCGTGGTGGAATTGGCAGACACGCCAGATTTAGGTTCTGGTGGCGTAAGCCGTGGGGGTTCAAGTCCCTCCGCCCGCACCACTCCTCCGGGCACCGAGCGGGATTTGGGATGAGGATGCCGGGCACATGCAGGTGACTGAGACGCTTTCCGAAGGGCTGAAGCGCGGCTTCACCGTGGTGGTGCCGGGCGCCGAGCTGGAAGGCAAGCGGCAGGCCCGGCTGAGCGAACTCGGCAAGACCATGAACCTGCCGGGTTTCCGGCCCGGCAAGGTGCCGCTCTCGGTGGTGCGCCAGCGCTATGGCTCGGCCGTCACCGGCGAGGTGCTGGAGCAGACCGTCAACGACGCCACCCGCGACCTGCTGGCGGAACGTGGCCTGCGCTCGGCCACCCAGCCGAAGGTGGACCTGATCCGCGGCCCGCTCGACGCCAAGGCGCCCTCCGGCGACCTCGAGTTCAGCGTCGAGCTCGAGCTGCTGCCGGACATCAGCCCTCCGGATCTGGCGGAGCTTTCGCTGGTGCGCCTCAAGGCGGAACCGGACGACGAGACCATCAACAAGGCGCTGGCCGACATCGCCAAGCGCCAGCGCGGCTTCGAGGCCATCGAGGAGCAGCGCGGCGCCCGGCCCGGCGAGGCGCTCACCGTGGATTTCGTGGGCAAGGTGGACGGGGTGGCGTTCGCCGGCGGCACCGCCTCCGACGTCAATGTCGAGATCGGCGGCGAGGGCTTCATTCCCGGCTTCGCCGAGCAGCTCGAGGGCTTGGCCGCCGGCGAGCAGCGCACCATCCACGTGAACTTCCCCGCCGAGTACCAGGCGGCGGAGCTGGCCGGCAAGGCCGCGACGTTTGATGTCACCGCCAAGGCGCTGAAGCGGCCGGTGGATCCCGAGCTGAACGACGATCTCGCCAAGACGCTGGGCTTCGAGGGGCTGGAGGAGGTGCGCACGCTGATCGGCCGTCAGGTGCAGCAGGAGTACGACCAGCTTTCGCGCATGCGGATCAAGCGCGAGCTGCTTGATCTGTTGTCCGATAAGGCGGATTTCGCAGCTCCCCAGGGCATGGTGGAGAGCGAGTTCGGGGCCATCTGGCAGCGCGTCGAGGCCGACCAGAAGGAAGGCAAGCAGGACGACGAGGACCGCGGCAAGGACGAGCAGACACTGCGCGCCGACTACCGGCGCATCGCCGAGCGGCGGGTGCGGCTGGGATTGCTGCTTGCCGAGATCGGCCGCGCCGCCGGCATCGCGGTGACCCCCGACGAGATGACCCGCGCCATGCGCACCGAGGCCGGGCGCTATCCCGGCCAGGAGCAGACGGTGCTCGACTTCTTCCGCAAGAACCCGCAGGCGGCCGAGACCCTGCGCGGCCCGATCTTCGAGAACAAGGTGATCGACCACATCATCGGCCGGGCGACGGTGGAGGACCGGACCGTGACCCCGCAGCAGCTGGCCGAGATCCCGCCCGAGCTGCCGGCCTGAGCGCGGGCGAACCGCCGCCCGGCGGCGGCGGGATCCCCGGCGCCGTGCCGGGGCTTCCATCCGCCCTGTTTAGGACTATCTTGTTCCTTTCGGATCGGGAGCCGGCGCTTCCGGATCATGGTGCCTCGCGCGGGCCGCGAGCCGCCTCCAACGCCCGGGAACCGGGCCAGGAATGAGACAGATGAGGGATCGTGATCCCGTTGAGATCTTCAACAACGCCCTGGTGCCGATGGTGGTCGAGCAGACCTCCCGCGGCGAGCGGGCCTTCGACATCTTCTCGCGGCTGCTGCAGGACCGGATCATCTTTCTCACCGGCCCGGTGTATGACGGCGTCGCCTCCTTGATCTGCGCGCAGCTCCTGCACCTGGAGAGCGTCAATCCCAGCAAGGACATCTCGTTCTACATCAATAGCCCGGGCGGCGTGGTCTCGGCGGGCCTGGCCATCTACGACACCATGCAATACATCCGCAGCCCGGTGAACACCGTGTGCATCGGCCAGGCGGCGTCGATGGGGTCGCTGCTGCTGGCCGCAGGCACCCGGGGCAAGCGCCTGGCGCTGCCCAATGCCCGCGTCATGGTGCACCAGCCTTCCGGCGGCGCCCAGGGCCAGGCCAGCGACATTGAGATCCAGGCCAAGGAGATCCTGTATCTCCGCGGCCGGCTGAACGAGATCTACAAGGAACACACCGGCCAGACGCTGGAGGCGATCGAGCAGAAGCTCGAGCGCGACAGCTACCTTTCGGCCACCGAGGCGCAGGCGTTCGGGATCGTCGACGAGGTGCTGCAGAACCGCCCGGTTCCGGCCTCCGAGGACGCCGCCAAGGGCTGAGCCCCACCCCTTTCCCCAGGGGCACTCGGGATCTCGGCTATTGATGCGGCTTCCGGGACAGGTTTAGTGTTAAAGGCTTGACCGGGGGTCGCTCACGCAACCCTGCGGGGAAGGAGAGGCCATGAGCAAGTCCAGCGACTCCAAGAACACCCTGTACTGCTCGTTCTGCGGCAAGTCGCAGCATGAAGTGCGCAAGCTCATCGCCGGTCCGACCGTGTTCATCTGCGACGAGTGCGTCGAGCTCTGCATGGATATTATCCGCGAGGAGCACAAGACGCACCTGGTGAAGTCGCGCGACGGGGTGCCCACGCCGAAGGAGATCTGCAAGGTCCTGGACGACTACGTGATCGGCCAGTTCCACGCCAAGAAGGTGCTGTCGGTGGCGGTGCACAACCACTACAAGCGCCTGGCGCACGGCGCCAAGAACAACGACGTCGAGATCGCCAAGTCCAACATCATGCTGATCGGGCCCACCGGCTCCGGCAAGACGTTGCTCGCGCAGACCCTGGCCCGGATCCTGGACGTGCCGTTCACCATGGCGGACGCGACCACCCTGACCGAGGCCGGCTATGTCGGCGAGGACGTCGAGAACATCATCCTCAAGCTGCTGCAGGCCGCCGACTACAATGTGGAGCGGGCGCAGCGCGGCATCGTTTATATCGACGAGGTCGACAAGATCAGCCGCAAGTCGGACAACCCCTCGATCACCCGGGACGTGTCCGGCGAGGGCGTGCAGCAGGCGCTGCTCAAGATCATGGAGGGGACCGTGGCCTCGGTGCCCCCCCAGGGCGGCCGCAAGCATCCGCAGCAGGAGTTCCTGCAGGTCGACACCACCAACATCCTGTTCATCTGCGGCGGCGCCTTCGCCGGGCTCGAGAAGATCATCGGCGCGCGCGGCAAGGGCTCGGGAATCGGCTTCGGGGCGATGGTGCAGGCGCCCGACGAGCGCCGGATGGGCCACATCCTCAAGGAGGTCGAGCCGGAGGACCTGCTCAAGTTCGGCCTGATCCCCGAGTTCATCGGCCGGCTGCCGATCGTGGCCACGCTGGAGGACCTCGACGAGGCGGCGTTGATCGAGATCCTCACCAAGCCCAAGAACGCCCTGGTCAAGCAGTATGCGCGCTTGTTCCAGATGGAAGGAGTCAAGCTTTCCTTCACCGAGGATGCGCTCAAGCAGGTGGCGCTGCGGGCGATCGCCCGCCGCACCGGGGCGCGTGGCCTGCGCTCCATCCTGGAGAGCATCCTGCTTTCCACCATGTTCGACCTGCCTGGCCTGGAGAACGTCGACGAGGTGGTGATCAACCGGGAGGTCGCCGAGGCGAAGGCCGACCCGGTGTTCGTGTACGGCAAGGAGCGTCCGGTGGAGCAGTCCGCCTAGGCCGCTCCCTTGTTGACAACCAGCCTGCTGCCGATATCAGGCAACGCAAGCCCCGGCGTCCGCCGGGGCTGAGGATAGGTGCGCCGCGTTCGGGCACCAGGTCTTCGACAGTCTATCAGAGGTCGATGAGATGACGGACACCAAGAAGCCGGCCAGGGCCGAGAAGGCCGGGGCCGAAAAGGGCGTTGCTGCCGAGAAAGGCGTCGTTGCTGAGAAGGGCGCCGCTGCCGAGAAGCCGCAGCCGGAACC
>CAXUNX010000232.1:0-4127 GCA_964252545.1 uncultured Acetobacteraceae bacterium
GGCCATGATCCGCCATTTGTCGCCACTCGCTGTTGTTGCCGGTTGGTGTTGCCGGTTGGTGTTGCCGGTCGGTGTTGTGGCCGGCCGCCCTTGTTGCTGCCGCGTCGAACCCCGTATTGAACGCAACGCCACGCCGGAGAACATGATGCAATCCGAATCCGCCACCATCCTGTGGGGACTGATCCTGTCGCTGCACCTGCTCGGCATGGCGATCTGGGTGGGCGGGCTGGTCTGGGTCATGGTGATCCTGCGCCCGAGCCTCGCCCTGCTCGACCCGACGCCGCGCGTTTCGGTGCATCTGCAATCGCTGAAGCGCTTTTTCCGACTGGTGTGGCAGGTGGTGCTGCTCACCGGCTGGTCGATGGAGATCTTCCGCGAAGGCGGCTTCGCGGGTGCGGACTGGCACATCAACGCCATGCAGGGTCTCGGCATCCTGATGGCGCTGGTGTTCGCCTACAGCTATTTCGGCCCGTTCAAGAAAGCCCAGCGGGCGATCCGGCCGAAGCCGGAAATCTTCGAGAGCATCCGCTCGCTGGCCGGCACCACGCTGGTGATCGGCATCGCGGTCGTGGTGGTGGCGTCGCTGGGGCATAGTTTCTGAACGCCGGGTCCGGACCGCCCTCCCCGGTCCGGAGGGCGCCTGGTCGGGGTGCGGCTATTCCGCCGCCGCCTGGCTTTCGCCTCGCATTGGCACCGAACGGTTGCGCAGGTTCACCGCCGAGTTGATCAGCCCGACATGCGAGAACGCCTGGGGGTAGTTCCCGACCAGCCGCCTCGCCTTTGTGTCGTATTCCTCGGACAGCAGCCCGAGGTCGTTGGTCAGCGACAGCAGCCGGGTGAACAAGGCTTCCGCCTCGTCGTGGCGGCCCTGCAGCACGTAGTTGTCGACCAGCCAGAAGGTGCAGGCGAGAAACGCGCCCTCGCTGCCTGGCATGCCGTCGATGCTGCTTTCGGTGCGGTAGCGCAGCACGAAGCCGTCCTCCATCAGCTCGCGCTCGACGGCGGCCACGGTGGCCACGATGCGGGGATCGTCGGCAGGCAGGAAGCCGGTCACCGGGATCAGCAGCAATCCGGCATCAAGCGCGTCCGAGCCGAAGGATTGCGTGAAGCAGCCCTTGGCCTGGCTGAAGCCCTGCTCGCACACCGCGGCGTGGATCGCGTCGCGGGTCGCGCGCCACACCTCCACCGGGCCGTCCAGCTTGAACTGCTCGCAATCCTTGATGGTGCGGTCGAACGCCATCCAGGCGAACACCTTCGAGACGGTGAACTGCCTGCGGCCGCCGCGCACCTCCCACATGCCCTCGTCCGGCTGCTGCCAGATCGTGGCGAGGTGCTCAACCAGGGCCACCTGCAGCGACCATCCATAGGCGGGCTGGCGCAGGCTCTCCTGGCGCGCCAGGTGCAGTGCTGCGATCACCTCGCCGAACACGTCGAGCTGCAGCTGGCCGGCGGCCCCGTTGCCGATGCGCACGGGTGCCGCGCCCTGGTAGCCGATCAGCCACGGCACCTCCCATTCCTGCAAGGTGCGCTCGCCGGCGATGCCGTACATGATCTGGATCTGGTCCGGGCTGCCGGCGATGGAGCGATGCAGCCAGTCGCGCCACAACAGCGCCTCATCGTAATAGCCGCCCGACATCATCGAGATCAGCGTCAGCGTCGCGTCGCGCAGCCAGCAGAACCGGTAATCCCAGTTGCGCGGGCCGCCGAGCTGCTCGGGCAGCGAGGTGGTGGCGGCCGCCACGATGCCGCCGGTGGCGGAAAAGGTCAGGCCCTTCAGCGTGATCATGGAGCGCAGCACCACGTCGCGGTGCGGACCCTGGTAGGCGCAGCGGCCGGACCATTCCACCCAGAAAGCCTCGGTGCGGCTCAGCGCCGCCTCCACCTCGACCGCCGCCGGCGGCGGCAGGTGCGAGGCCCCGGTGCTCATCACCAGGCTGACGCGCTCTCCGGCCGAGACGGTGAACCGGCCCACGGTGGCCATCTTTTCTCCCGCGAGATGCACCGCGGTACGCACCGACACCAGCATCGGCCCGGCGATGGCGACGATCCCGGCATCGTCCGGCAGCCGGGTGACCCAGGGCACCGAGTTGCCGTAGTCGAAGCGCAGCAGCAGCTCGGTTTGCATCTCCACCGCGCCGCTGCGGCCCTCGACGATCCGCACGATGCAGGGCACCGGGCTGTTGATCGGCATGAAGTCGATCAGCGCCACGCTGCCCTGCTCCGTCGTGAACAGGGTTTCCAGCACCAGGCTGCCGTCACGATAGGCGCGGCTGGTGCTGGTGGCGCCATCGGCCGGCGCGATCAGCCAGCGCCCGTTCTCCTCGGTTCCAACCAGCGCCGCGAGACAGGCGGCGCTGTCGAAGCGGGGCCAGCACAACCAGTCGATCGAGCCGTTCCGGCCCACCAGGGCGCAGCTGCTGCAGTCGCCGATGAGGCCGTAATCCTCGATCGCCAATGGGGTATAGACCACGCGGCACGCGCTCCTCGTAAGATGACAGGGCCGTGATCCGGCCCGGGTGGGCAAACGAACGCACTTCGTCACGGTTCCAAACGGCGAGTTTCCTTGACTTTCGCAGGCGTTGTGCCGATACGGCTATCCAGCCGGCACACCATCAAGCAGGGGTGCCCGCCTCCGGGCCGCGGATCGAAGGCCCAGACGTCGCCGCACGGCGACAGGCACCGGCCTTCCAACCCCGATTTGTCCGAGAGAGTTTTGAACGACACCCATAGCCTGCAGCCAAATGCCATGCCCGAGCCCGGGCCTGAGCCCCTTCCAGCCGCCGACGCCTCCGTGCCGCCCGCCGCCTCGGTCGAGGTCGACCATGGGGCGATGCATGTGGGCGGCGGTCTGGCGGTGCCGTTGCCCGGTCATCCTACAACCCCGGTGTCGGCGGAGGCCGAAAGCGCGCGCGAGGCCGCGGCCGATCCGAGCCTGCCGCTGTTCTCCGAGCTGGGACTGTCCGAGCCGATCCAGCGGGCGATCGCCGAGATGGGCTACCTGCATCCCACCCCGATCCAGGCGGAGGCGATCCCGGTGGTGCTGGCCGGCCGCGACGTGATGGGCGTCGCCCAGACCGGCACCGGCAAGACCGCCTCCTTCACCCTGCCGCTGCTCGACATCCTGTCCGGCTCGCGCGCCCGCGCCCGCATGCCCCGCTCGCTGATCCTGGAGCCCACCCGCGAGCTCGCCCTGCAGGTGGCGGAGAACTTCCTGCTCTACGGCAAGTATCTCAAGCTCAACCACGCCCTGCTGATCGGCGGCGAAAGCATGTCCGAGCAGAAGGAGGCGCTCAACCGCGGCGTCGACGTGCTGATCGCAACCCCCGGGCGGCTGCTCGACCTGTTCGAGCGCGGCGGCCTGCTGCTGACCCAGACCAGCACGCTGGTGATCGACGAGGCGGACCGAATGCTCGACATGGGCTTCATCCCCGACGTCGAGCGGATCGTCTCCCTGCTCTCCCCCAACCGCCAGACGCTGTTCTTTTCGGCCACCATGGCGCCCGAGATCCGCCGGCTGTCGGAGATGTTCCTCAGCAACCCCAAGGAGATCACCGTCAGCCGCGCGGCCTCAGTGGCGGCCACCATCGAGGAGGGCCTGGTGGTGGTGCCGGAGGCGGAAAAGCGGCGGGCCTTGCGGCGGATGCTTCGTGCCGCCGACGTGCAGAACGCGCTGATCTTCTGTAACCGCAAGCGCGACGTCGACATCCTGTTCAAGTCGCTCAAGAAGCACGGCTTCTCGGTCGGCGCGCTGCACGGCGACCTGCCACAGCCGGTGCGCTTCGCCACCCTGGAAAAGTTCAAGGCCTGCGAGCTGCAGCTTCTGGTCTGCTCGGACGTCGCCGCGCGCGGCATCGACATCGGCGGCCTCAGCCACGTGTTCAACTTCGACATCCCGATCCATGCCGAGGACTACGTGCACCGGATCGGCCGCACCGGACGCGCCGGACGCACCGGCCAAGCGCTCGGGATCGCGAGCCCGTTTGACCGGATGTTCGTGGAAGCGATCGAGAAGCTGACCGGCCACGTGATCCCGCGCATCGCGGTGGAGGGCGTGGAGTCGGTGGAATGGGCGGAGGATGCGCGCGGGCGCGGGCGCGGCCGGGCACGCGGCGGCGATAGCCGTGCTG
>CAXUNX010000233.1:0-4095 GCA_964252545.1 uncultured Acetobacteraceae bacterium
GGCGTTCGCCCGGTCCGGCGCCGCCGTTGTGCTTGCCGGCCGCAACGAGCCGGCGCTGGACGCGGCTGCCGAGGCGCTCGTCGCGGACGGGCGCCGGGCGATCGCCGTCGCCTGCGACGTCGTGGACGAGAAACAAGCCGCCGATCTCGTCGCGCGTACGGTTGCCACGTTCGGCCGGCTCGACATGGCCTACAACAACGCCGGCATCCTGGGCCCGATGTGCCCGATGATGGAGGAGACGGCCGAAGGCTTCGATGAGGTCAACGCGGTCAACCTGCGTGGCGTCTGGACCTGCATGAAGCACGAGCTGCTGCAGATGACGAGGCAGGGGAGCGGAGCGATCGTCAACTGCTCCTCGCTCGGCGGCCTCGTTGGCCTGCCCGGACGTGCCGCCTACCACGCGACCAAGCACGGAGTGATCGGCCTGACCAAGAGTGCGGCCCTGGATTGCGCGGCCCGAGGCATCCGGGTCAACGCGGTTTGCCCGGGCTGCATCGACACGCCGATGGGCGACGTCATCGAGCCCGAGGCCATGAAGGCGTTCTTGAAGGATCAGCCGATCGGCCGCATGGGCCGCCCCGAGGAGGTGGCCGATGCCGTGCTCTGGCTGTGCAGCCCCGGGGCAAACATGGTGCTCGGCGTCGCCCTGCCGGTCGATGGTGGTTTCACCGCTCACTGAGTCGCAGAACAGGTCCCCAGCGAAGCTCCAGTTGCTGCGATCCGACGGCTCGAGACGGCGGGCGCAACCAAGCAATGCCAGCAGCCTCGCCGTGGGTAACGCAGCAGCAAAGTCCGCTTCCCACCGAGATTGTGTGAAAACGACCCTGTATCAAATTCTAGCCGCAGCTTTGAATACTTGGCTCCATGAGCTCGATCCTGTTTCCAAATGGGTCATCGACGATGAGAGGAGGATGCGCTTTGCGCGCTGGGATGAATTGCGCTTCCACGCCAAGGTGGATCTTCAAACAGCCATCCTCAAACCAGCAACCTCCCCGTGCGGCAAGGTGTGACGGCTTCTCGACTTCAGGCAGCCCCAACATACCCTGGTAGAACGCGGGAGCCTTGTTTTCATGCCCAGGCGGCATCGCGAGTTGGACATGGTCGAGACGTAGAACCGGCATTGTGCCCTGATCCTGCGTTTGCAGCTTCCGGCCCGGACTGCCGCCGGACGCGCTCCTGAAGCTCGTTGGATTCGCGTTTGAGGAGGGCGACGCTCCTCGCGTTCGGTGTTCGAACACCGCCCTAGCCAAGATGCGCGGCCCGGGCTAGCCGTATGAGGCATGCTGAACCTGATCAAGCTCGCGGTTGGCGCCGCCGATCCGGCCGCGCTCACCGCCCACCAGCAATCCCGCTCGCAGCGGACCGGGGCGCATGGCGGCAGGCCGTATTTCTGGACCCGCAACCATCCGCGCCGCGCCGACGAGATCCTGGACGGCGGATCGGTGTACTGGGTGATGTCGGGAGTGCTGCTGTGCCGCCAGCGGATCGTAGGGTTCGTTCCCGACCAGCGCGACAACGGCACGCCGTGCATCTCGGTGGTGCTGGACAGCCCGGTTACCGCGGTGATGCCGCGGCTGGTGCGGGCGTTCCAGGGCTGGCGCTACCTGACCGCGGCGGATGCTCCGGACGATCTCGGCAGCCTGCCGCAACTGCGCGGCGACACGCTGCCGCCGGCGCTGCGCAAGGAGCTGGCGGCGCTCTGCCTGCTGTAGGATGTGGCATTTCGGCACCGGCCAGGAACCGCAGCAGGGCAAGTCCGGGCGCCACGCAACCGGTGATTGATCGGCGCCGCTGATTTCGCCAGCATCGGAAACATGCCGCGACCGCCGCTCCTGTGCGTCCTGCTGCTGCTTTCGGCCTGCGCCGGCGGCGAGCGGCTGGCCTACCGGCCGGGACGCACCGACTACCCGGAACCGGGTCCGCGGGGCGATCCGTGGCGTCCCTATATCCGGGCCGCCTCGAACCGCTTCCAGGTGCCGCAGCGCTGGATCCGGGCGGTGATGCAGCAGGAGTCGGGCGGCCAGGAATACCGCTACGGCCGGCCGGTGGTGTCGGCGGCCGGGGCGATGGGCCTGATGCAGCTGATGCCGGCCACCTATGCCGACATGCAGGCGCAGTTCGGCCTCGGGGACGATCCCTTCGAGCCGCACGACAACATTTTCGCCGGCAGCGCCTATATCCGCCTGATGGCTGCGCGCTACGGCGCGCCGGGCTTCCTGGCCGCCTATAATGCCGGGCCGCAACGGCTGGACGACTATCTGAGCACCGGGCGTCCGCTTCCAAACGAGACGGTCGACTATGTCGCCTCGGTCGCCCCGGCGCTTGGCACCGACGTGGCGCTGGCGGGCCCGCTTTCCGCCTATGCGGGCGACCGGCCCGCGGTTGCACCCGAGGCGGCGCCGGTCCGGCTGGCCGCCTTTACCCGTCCGGCGCGGCCGGTCGCCCGCTGCGTGCAGGATACGGACGCCGCCTTTGATCCGGATTCCGCCTGCCTTCCGGCGCCGCCGCAGCCGCCGCAGCCGCAGCAGCCGCAGCAGCCGCCGCCGGCCGCCTTTTCTCCAGGCCGGGCGGTGCCGCCTTCCGGTTCGTGGGCGATCCAGGTGGGCGCGTTCCGCTCCGAGCCTGAGGCGCATTTCGCCGACACCATGGCGCGCGAGGCCGCCATCGCGCAGCTTTCCGCCAGCCGCAGCCTGGTGCAGCCGACCACCCGGTTCGGCGGCGCGGTGCTGTATCGCGCCCGGCTGGCGGGACTCGCCCGCGCTGATGCCGGGGCGGCCTGCATCACCCTGCAGCAGCACGACATGCCGTGCATGATCGTGGCGCCGGGAGGCTGAACCGGGCGCCGGTGTTTCCGTTCCGGTTGCAGGCACAGGAGAACCGCATGACCCGAATCATCGACCTCGCCCCGCACGATCCGCTGCCCGGCGGCCCGGCGCTGGTGCTGCTGCGGCGCTTCGAGGAGGACAACCCCAAGCAGATCATGCTCGAGATCATCGCCCTCGACGACCACCACACCGAGTCGAACGCCCGGCTAACCGACCAGGCGGGCCTGCCGCTGTCCTGGGAGGACGCCACCGCCCGGGCCTGCGCGATGGCCGACGAGGCGAGCTTTCCGACGCTGTTCCGGATCGACCGCATCGCCGGCCCGCGCGAGCAGGAGATCGCGGCGCACGGCGGCGACCATTCCACCAACATGCAGAACCTGGATGATTTCGACCTTGAGGACGGCGAGCCGGGTCCGGACATGCGCGACCGCAACCAGAACGCGGCGCCCCGGCGGTTCTGAGCCGAGCCGGACGGCGGGTGGCCCGGGGCCTGGATCGGGGCGGCCGGGTCGCGCCGGGCGGGAAGTGTTGCCGCGCGACGCACGGAATGCGATCATGTTGCGCTGGAATTCTGCAACGGAGCGTTCCCGCGCAGCTGGAAGCCCGAATGGGCAGGGTGGAACATGTCTGACTACACGCGTCCCGGCGTGCCGAAATCCGATCCCTCGCTCCTGCGGCTGCAGCTGGTCGGCCCGATGCAGGCCAGAACCCTCGACAATGCGAGCGTGCTGCCGCCCGGACGCAAGACGCGCGGCCTGCTGGCGATCCTGGCGATGGCGGGACGCCGCCCGGTGCTGCGCTCCAAGCTGGCGGAGATGCTGTGGAGCCGGCGCTCGGAGGAACAAGCGCGTGCCTCGCTGCGCCAGGAGATCCACCGTCTGCTTGATGCGCTGGCGCCGGTCGGGGCGCCGGTGATCAGCGTCGAGCGGCATGCGCTGATGCTCCGCCCGGCGATGACCACGGTGGATGCCGAGCGGCTGCTAAACGCCAACGTCAACCACGCCATCGCCCAGGCCAACGCCCAGGCGAGCTCGGCGCTGATCAGCGGGGTGCCGACCCAGGCGGCCAGCCTGCCGCCGCTCGACGGGGTGCTGCTGGAAGAGCTCAACGGCGCCGACCCCGCGCTGGATGTTTGGCTGGCCTCGGAACGCCGGCGGCTGCGCGAGCATGCCCTGTCGCTGTTCGAGGCGGCGCTCGACCGCAAGCTGGAGCCCGCGGCGGCGATCGGCATCTGCCGGCAGCTGCTGCTGCTCGACCCGCTGCACGAGGC
>CAXUNX010000234.1:0-486 GCA_964252545.1 uncultured Acetobacteraceae bacterium
CACGAGGCAGGGCGCTGGCCGCATACCGGACTGGCGGCGGACCGGGCCGGCGGGCAGGTGCTGCTTGCCGCGCGCACGCCCCGGCGGCGCGAGCTGATCGGGATCGTCGACTGGCGCGTCTCGGAGCTGGCGCGGCTGGGGGCGGAGTTGCGCTTCAACACCTATGCCGACGCCGGCGACGTGGAGGCGCTGACGCCCGACGTGGTGTTCGTCGCCACCGGCGGCCTGCCGGACACCGACGTGCTGTCGGAAGGCAACGAGCTCGTCGAGTCGAGTTGGGATGTGGTCGGCGGCAGTGCCAGCCCCGGCCGCGTGCTGGTGTTCGACGACAACGGCAACCACCCCGGCATGCAGGCGGCCGAGGTGCTGGCGGAGGCGGGCGCCGAGGTGGAGCTGGTGACGCCGGAGCGGATGCTGGCACCGGAGATCGGCGGGCTGAACCATGCCGCCTATGCCCGCATCTTCCACCGCTGCGGGGTGCGGGTG
>CAXUNX010000234.1:496-3649 GCA_964252545.1 uncultured Acetobacteraceae bacterium
GCAGGCAACGAGCTGCGGGCGGTGTTGGGCAGCGACTACGGCGCCCGGCGGGAGGAGCGCCGGGTCGACCGGGTGGTGGTCGAGCACGGCACCCGGCCGCTGGACGAGCTGTACCAGGCGCTCAAGCCCGGCTCATGCAACGGTGGGGAGGTGGACCACCCGGCGCTGCTCGGCGGACGGCCGCAGCGGATCGCGTCCAACCCGGGCGGCGCCTACCAGTTGTTCCGCATCGGCGACGCGGTCGCCAGCCGCAACATCCACGCCGCGGTGTTCGACGGGCTGCGGCTGGCGAAGGACCTCTGACCGAGGCCCAGGGCGTGCCTTATTGAACGACGCGCGGGGCGCCGACATCGGCGCCGGACGGGTCGAGCCCGAACGAGCCGAGGTACTTCGCGATCGAGCCGTCCTTGTGCATCTCCTGGATGTCGGCGTCGAGCGCCGCGCCGAGCGAGGCGTTGCCTCTGGTGTAGAGCAGCGTGGCCTGGGCCGCTTCGGCGGATGCCCGGACGCGCGGATCGGGCTCGGCCACCTTGATGATGATGCCGGGATAGCCGCCCTTCCTCTGCGCGTAGGCACCGGTGCCGTAGCTGTCGACGCCGATCTGGATGCGCCCTGCCTGCAGGTCCTGCGCCAAGGCCACCGGGTTCGGGTAGAGGTGCAGGTTGCTGCCCAGCAGCTTCTGCAGGTCCGTCACCCACAGGAAGCCCGACACGGTGCCCACCTGCTTGCCGAGCATGGCGGACACGGTCGAGGCGCCGTCCTTCGAGTAGATGCCCATCTGGTCGAGATAGGTGGGATAGGACAGGCCGAGCACCTTGGCCCGCTCGGCCGTGCGGTACCAGTCGCCGCCGGCGATATCGGCCTTGCCGCTGATGACGTACTGGATGGTGGCGGCCGGGTCGACGATCGCCGGCACGAGCGTCAGGCAGGCGGAATGGGCGATGCTCTTCAGCATCTCCCCGTCCACGCCGCCGATCTCGCCGCCGCTGGTGACCGAAAAGGGCGGGTACTCGTAGATCGCGACGGTCAGCTTGCCGGGGCTGACGAGCTGGTCGATCTTGTGGGTGGGCGTGCACTCTTGGGCGAGCGCCGTGCCGCCCGCCACGCTGGCTCCGGCAAGGCAGGCGAGGGCGAGGAAGCGGGTCAGCATGGGGGAGGTCCTTTCGTCGCTGATGGAGGAGGCCGGCGTTACGCCGCGTGGCGGCCGAGACGCCGCTCGAGGCGGGAAACCAGGATGGTCGACGGGATGCAGACGGCGGCGAACATGAGCGCGGCCAGGATGAAGACCGGCAAGTAGCGGAACGTGTTCGAGCCGATGATGTAGGCCTGGCTGACGATCTCGGGCAGCGCCACGGTGAAGCACAGCGAGCTCGCCTGCAGCATCATGATGGCGAAGCCGAGCAGGGCGGGCACGGCCACGCGCAGCCCCTGCGGCAGGATGATGTAGCGCAACGCGTCGATGCGGCTCAGCCCGACCACCAGCGCGGCCTCCGCCTGTCCCGCCGGCACCGCTTCCAGCCCGGCCCGGATGATCTCGCTGGTGTAGGCGCCGGTGCACCAGGCCAGCGCGAACGTCGCCGCCGAGAAGGACGACAGCGTCAGGCCGGCCGACGGGAAGCCGAAATAAGCGAACTGCAGCAGGATCAGCGCCGGGGTGCCGCGCCCGATCTCGACGACGGCGAGCGAGGCCCAGTGCGCCACCGCCGACCGCGACTGCACACCCAGGGCAAGCAGCAGCCCCAGCGGTATCCCGAGTACCAGGCAGGCGGCGGTCACCTCGAGGCTGATGGCGAAGCCCCCGAGCATGTCCGGGAACCATTCCGACCAGAAGTCCAGCGTGTCGTTCACCGCGCCACCGCCGAGCGCAGGCGGAGGTCGGTCCATCGCGCGACCCAGGCGATCGGCAGGCTGATGACGATGTAGAGCAGGCCGGCCGCCGCGTAGATGTCGAGCCCGCGGAACGTCTCCTGCGACAGGTGGTAGGCCTCGTAGGCGATCTCGTGCACGCCGATCGCCGAGGCGACCGCGGTGTCCTTCATCAGCCCGATCACGTAGGTGGCGGCGGACGGGAGGGAGATCCGCACCAGTTGCGGCCCGATCACGTCGATGAACTGGTGCCGGGCCGACAGGTTGAGCACGTTGGCGGCTTCCCACTGGCCCGGATGGATCGCCGAGAGCGAGCCCCGGTAGATCTCGGCCATGTTGGCCGCCGTGATCATCCCCAGCCCGGCGACGGCCGAGGTGAACGGGTCGAGCTGTATGTAGCCCATGCCGACGCCAAAGAAGATAAGGAACAGCCAGACGATCGGCGGGATGGCGCGGCAGATCAGGATCAGCGCGGTGGCGACGAAGCGGACCAGGCCCGACTTCGAGAACCGCATCGCGCAGAGCGGCAGGCCCAGCAGGGCACCGACCAAGAAGGCCGCCAGGGTGAGCGCGATGGTGAACGGGATCCCGACCAGGATGGCCGCAAGGTTGCCCAGCATCGTCACCGGTTCTTGACCGCGCTGAGGAACCGCTTGGCCCGCTCGCTCTGCGGGTTGCGCATCACGGCGGCGCTCGGCCCCTGCTCGGCGATCCTGCCGTCCGCCATCACCAGCACCCGGTCGGACACCTCCTCGGCGAAGTGCATCTCGTGCGTGACGACGATCATCGTCATGCCGCCCGCCGCAGGCTCCCGCATGACCGCGAGTACCTCGAGCCCGAGTTCCGGGTCGAGCGCCGAGGTCGGCTCGTCGAACAGCATCACCTGCGGATCGAGCGCCAGCGCGCGGGCGATGGCGATCCGCTGCTGCTGCCCGCCCGAGCAGCGGGCCGGGTATTGGCTCGCCTTGTCCGCCAGGCCGACGCGCTTGAGGAGCTGCATGGCGACCGCCTCCGCCTCGGCGCGGCTGCGGCCCAACGTGCGCTCCTGCGCCAGGCAGATGTTGCGCAGCACCGTCAGGTGCGGGAACAGGTTGAACGACTGGAACACCATGCCCACGGCCCGGCGCAGCTGCACCAGGTCCTTGCGCGGCGTCGGCTTGCCCGCCTCGACCACCACGCCGGCCAGGGTCACGCGGCCCGAGGTCGGCTGCTCCAGCAGGTTCACGCAGCGCAGCAGCGTGCTCTTGCCGGAGCCGCTGGGGCCGATGATCGCCATCACCTCGCCGG
>CAXUNX010000234.1:3659-4086 GCA_964252545.1 uncultured Acetobacteraceae bacterium
CTTGCGGATCGCGTCCAGCCGGACGAGGTCGGGCCGTGCGGCGGGCATCACGCTGGCCTGGGCGGCCGTTTCGCTCATGGTGCCTCCTAGACCAGGTGAACAGGCCCGCCTTTACCACGCAAGGGCCATGCCAGGTGCCTTGGCGGGATCAGGCCAGCATCGGCGCCAGGTCCGGATCGCCCTTGGCCATGGCCCGGCGGTAGGCCGGCCGCGCCCCGATCCGTTGCAGGTAGGCCAGGATGTTGGGGTAGGGCGCCAGGTCCATCGGCTGGAACAGCCGCATCGTGGTCAGCGAGAACACGCTCATGATGTCGGCCGCCGTGAACTCCTGGCCGGCCAGGTAGTCCGCCTCGCCCAGCCGCGCCTCCACCAGCGCCATCACCCGGTCCAGCCGGCCCTGCACCGCCGTCTGCACCGGGTGGTCCGG
>CAXUNX010000235.1:0-3135 GCA_964252545.1 uncultured Acetobacteraceae bacterium
CCGCAGGGCCCGCCAAGCCTTGATCGTGATCTCGCC
Organism: uncultured Acetobacteraceae bacterium; assembly: GCA_964252545.1. Lineage (GTDB taxonomy): Bacteria > Pseudomonadota > Alphaproteobacteria > Acetobacterales > Acetobacteraceae > Lichenicoccus. The sequence goes on from CAXUNX010000235.1 coordinate 37, forward strand.
GCCGATCCCGGCCGGGTCGCCCATCGTCAATGCCAGCATCGTGTTCTCCGCGGCACGGGTTCGAAGCATCCGCCCGGCGCCGCCACAAGACGGCGGCATTGGCCTCGGCAATGCGGCGGCTGCGCCTGCGGAGCAAGCAGGCGCTGTCTTATTGACCGCCACACCGTGAACCGGACAGCCATCCCCCCGTTCACCGGCAGTCGTTGTTCCGCTTCCATGATCACCGGTTCGATTTTATGCATGCCCATGACATGATCGTCATCGGTGGTTCCACCGGATCCATCGATGTTCTGCAGCGCCTGTGCGCCGACCTGCCACCGGATCTTCCGGCGTCGGTGCTTGTTGTTGTGCATGTCGGCGCCGGCGGCCAGAACCAGATCGCCAGATTGATCGGCGGCTGCTGCAGGCTTCCGGTCACCACCGCCACCGAGGGCGAGCCGGTTGAACGCGGCCACGTCTATGTGGCCGCCGCCAACCATCACCTGCTGCTGGACGGCGAGACCATCCGGCTCGGCAACGGCCCGCGCGAAAACATGTCGCGCCCCGCCGTGGATCCGCTGTTCCGGTCCGCGGCCGCGTCCTTTGGACCGCGGGTGATCGGGCTGGTGCTGAGCGGACAGCTCAACGACGGCGCCGCCGGGCTCGCGACCGTGAAGGGCTGCGGCGGCATCACGGTCGTGCAGAACCCGTCCGGCGCGGAAGCGCCCGGCATGCCGACCGCGGCGCTGGAAGCGTGCGAGGTGGACTACAGAACCAACATCGCGGATCTGGGAACCTTGCTTGCGACCTTGTCGCGGGAGCCGGCCGGCCCGGCCGTCGCCGCGTCGGCCGACATCCTGCTCGAGATCAACATCGCCCTGGGGCACGAAATCGACTCCAACCGGCTGCGGCAGATCGCCGATCCGTCAACAATCTGCTGTCCCGCCTGCGGCGGCGTGCTGTCCGAGCTGAGAAACAAGCATCCGCTGCGCTTCCGCTGCCAAGTCGGTCACGCCTACAGCGCCGAGATCCTCGATCAGCAACAGGATGTCGCCACCCAGCAGGCGCTGGCGGTGGCGATGCGCGTGGTTGAGGCACGCGCCGCCCTGGTGGAACGGATGGCCCAGGATGCGCGCGACAAAGGCCGCGACCGGGCGGCGCTCAGCTTCGAGGACCGGGCCCGCGAATACCGCCAGGACGTCGACACCATCCGTCTGGCCCTGCAGCGGCTGGGCGAATAGCCCGCCTGCTCAGATGTGCAACGCCCTGCCGTCCGCGGCCAGGGCGGCCTCCCGCACCGCTTCGTTGAGGGTAGGATGCGCATGGCAGATCCGCGCCACGTCCTCCGCGCTGGCGCCGAACTCGATTGCCATCGCCAGCTCGGCGATCAGCGTGCCGGCGTCCGGACCCAGGATGTGGGCGCCGAGCACGCGGTCGGTCTGCTTGTCGGTCAGGATCTTCACGAAGCCGTCCGTGGAGCCCATCGCCCGGGCACGCGCATTCGCGGTGAACGGGAACTTGCCGGCCACGTAGGAGACCCCCGCCGCCTTGAGCTCCTCCTCGTTGCGGCCGACGCCGGCCACCTCGGGCCAGGTATAAACGACGGACGGGATCGCGTCGTAGTTCACGTGCCCGGCCTGGCCCGCCAGCATCTCGGCGACCGCCATGCCCTCGTCCTCGGCCTTGTGCGCCAGCATCGGGCCGGTGATCACGTCGCCGATGGCGCGGATCGACGCCACGCTGGTCATGTAGTGCGCATCGGTGACGATCCGGCCGCGCTCATCGATCTCGACGCCGACCTCCTCCAGGCCGAGGCCGTCGCTGACCGGACGCCGGCCGATCGCAACCAGCACCACGTCCGCCTCGATTTTCTGCTCGGCGCCGCCCTTGGAGGGCTCCACGCTCAGCACCACGCCGCCGCTGCCGGTGGTCTCCGCCTTGGTCACCTTGTGTCCCAGCTTGAACACCAGCCCCTGCTTCTCGAGCACGCGCTGGAAGCTGCGCACGATCTCGGCGTCGAGACCTGGCGCCAGCCGGTCGAGATACTCGATCACCGTGACCTTGGCGCCCAGGCGCTTCCACACCGAGCCAAGCTCCAGCCCGATCACGCCGCCGCCGATCACCACCAGATGACCTGGCACGCTTTCTAGCTCGAGCGCGCCGGTGGAGGTCACCACGGTCTTCTCGTCGATCGCCACCCCAGGCAGCACGACGCTGTCGCTGCCGGTCGCGATCACGATGGTCTTGGCGGAGAACGTCTTGCCGTCGACCTCGACCTGGTTGGGTCCGGCCACCTTGCCGGAGCCCTTGAGCCAGGTGACGCCGTTCTTCTTGAACAGGAACTCGATGCCCTTGACGTTCGCCTCGACCACGCCGGCCTTGCGCTGGTGCATCCTGGCGAGGTCGAGCTTCACCGACTCGACCAGGATGCCGTGCTGGGCGAAGCCGTGCCCGACCTCCTCGAAGTTCTCCGACGATTGCAGCAGCGCCTTGGACGGGATGCAGCCGATATTGAGGCAGGTGCCGCCGAGCGTCGCCCGCCGCTCGACGCAGGCGACCTTCAGCTTGAGCTGGGCGGCGCGCAGGGCGCACACATAGCCTCCCGGGCCCGAGCCGATGACGATCAGGTCGTAATCGGTGTCGCCCACCTGCTGCGCCGGCGCCGCGGGTGCCGCAGTCGGCTTCGGCGGCTCCGGCTTGGCAGCACTTCCGGAAGAGGGTGCCACGTCGCTGGCCGGTTGTTCGCCAGCGGCGGGCTGCCGAGCGGCGGCGGAGTCTGCGGCCTCGATCGTGGCCAGCACCGCGCCCACCTCGATCTCCTCGCCTTCCGCCACCGCATGCGGCCCGAGCACTCCCGCCTCGTTGGCGGCCACCTCCACGCTGACCTTGTCGGTCTCGAGCTCGACCACCGCCTCGTCGGCGGCAACCGCGTCGCCCGGCTGCTTCAGCCATCGTGCGACCGTCGCCGTGGTCACGCTCTCGCCCAGCGTGGGAACCTTGATCTCGCTTGCCATCGTTGCTCGCCTATCGAAGGGCTCCGCCCTTCACTCGCCGGGGGCCCCCGGCCCCGCCCCCCCCCCCCGCCCCCCCCCCGACCCCCCCCCCCCCCCCCCCCCCCGC
>CAXUNX010000235.1:3145-4047 GCA_964252545.1 uncultured Acetobacteraceae bacterium
CTAGGGGCCCCGCCCTACACGCGCGGGGCCCACCGGCCCCGGACCCCACAGAGCTCGCCCCGGCCTACAGCCCGAGCAGCAGCCGGCGCGGATCCTCCACGCCTTCCTTGACCCGCACCAGGAAGCTCACCGCCTCCTTGCCGTCGACGATCCGGTGATCATACGACAGCGCCAGATACATCATCGGCCGGATCACCACTTGGCCCGCAACCGCGATCGGCCGCTCCTGGATCTTGTGCATGCCCAGGATCGCCGATTGCGGGGGATTGAGGATCGGCGTCGACATCAGCGAGCCATAGATGCCGCCGTTGGTGATCGAGAAGGTGCCGCCGGTCAGCTCATCCAGCTTCAATGCCCCGTCGCGCGCGCGCTTGCCGTAGCCGGCGATGCCCCGCTCGATCTCGGCGAAGCCCATGCGGTCGGCATCGCGCAACACCGGCACCACCAGGCCGTTCGGGCCGCCTACGGCGATGCCCATATGCACGAAGTTGCGGTAGATCACGTCGTCGCCGTTGATCTCGGCGTTGACCGCCGGATATTCCTTGAGCCCGGCGACGCAGGCGCGCACGAAGATCGACATGAAGCCGAGCCGGGCGCCGTTATGCTTCTTCTCGAAGGCCTCGCGGTATTCGGCGCGCATCGCCATCGCCGCACTCATGTCCACCTCGTTGAAGGTGGTGAGGATGGCGGCGGTGTTCTGGGCGTCCTTGAGCCGTCCAGCGATGGTCTTGCGCAGGCGGGTCATCTTGACCCGCTCCTCGCGCGGATCGTCGGCGCGCGGGGCTGCAGGCGCCGGAGCAGGCTTGGCCGCCGGCCCCGCCGGACGTTGCAGGAACGCCAGCACGTCGCCCTTGGTGATGCGGCCGTCCTTGCCGGTGCCCTCGCCCACGCTTGCGGCATCC
>CAXUNX010000236.1:0-4014 GCA_964252545.1 uncultured Acetobacteraceae bacterium
TTGCAAAGGCGAGCCTTTGCTGGGGTCAAGGGGCAAAGCCCCTTGCCTTGCCTCGGCGCGCCCCCCCGAACAAGGCAAAGCCAAGGATCAAACCATAGATCCAGAGCAGCCAAGCGCTCCCGAGACGGCCGGCCTGGCTGCCGCCATAGCAGCCCGGCGCCCAGCGAAGCGCCACGCCGTGGGCCAACGCCGCAACGACCACCAGGAGGGTGATGCCGGGGACGAGCTGCACCTCGTCCAGGCCGGCCAGGCGCCGGCACAGCCGGACGCAGATCCAGGCGACCGGAAAACTGAGCAGGAAGCCGACATCGCCCCAGAGCGGATCAACCACGAACACCGGCACCAGCCGGATCCAGGCCATGTCGGCAAGCCAGAACACGGCCCCGCAAACGCCGAGAACGATGAATTGCCGCTTGTCGAGCATCGCCCGCCCCTTCCCTGCGTAACACACGTTACATAGCAGCCGGGCGTAACACCTGCTACAGGAAATTGCGATGGGGCTGAACGAGACCGCCCGGCGCCACGAGCTCACGGATGCGATCGCCTCGATCGTGCTCGAGCACGGCCTCGACGCGCTGGCACTTCGCGGCCTGGCCTCCCGCCTGTCCACCAGCGGGCGCATGCTGTTGTATTATTTCGGCAGCAAGGACGCGCTGGTGCGGGCGGTGCTCGCGCGCATCTCCGAGCGCATGGCCGTGCTGCAGGAGGCGGCCGCCTCGGGAGTGCGCGAAAGCGCCGGCACGTTTCTCGGCCACATGATGCAGGCGGGCCTCGATCCGGCGACGGCGCCGTTCCTGCGGGTATGGACGGAGGTGATCGTGCGGGCGTCCCGCGACGAGGCGCCCTACCGGGAGGTCGCGGACGTCACCGTGGGCGCCTGGCTTGCCTGGATCGCAGGCCGCTTGCTGCCCTCGCCCGACAACGATGCCAAGGCCGCGGCGGTGCTGTCGATCATGGAAGGGATCACCATCCTGGAACGGGCGCGGCCCGGCACCACGGAGGCGGCGCGAGGCCTGCTGACGACGCTGCTCGACCGCGGCTGAGCAGCGGCGCGGCGGTTCATACCGCTAAGCTCATGGATTAACCCGTGATAGTCACCGGTAGCTGGTGAAGGATCGGAGTTGTTCGGGAGTCAGGCGGTTCCAGCCGTTGTCGAGTATCGCAGCAAGGTTGGCGTGCAGGCGATGGCTCAAGAACCACATTTCGGAGAGTGCGTTTAGTGGCAAACTGGTGAAGCATGGAATGAGGCGCATCCACCACGCCGACCGTGATCCAGTACGTGTTTGCACCTTATTGCGCGTGCAGAACCCATCAGCACGGTGCCTTGAACCGCTTCAGTGCGACTGATGATGCGCCCTGTTCTGGTTTCTTGTTAGTCGACAAGCATTGTGTAGAACGGCATACGCCATCCGAAATGGACTCGGGTGCGAGGAGTGACGACCTCGTGGACCGATAGCAACTGCTGTTGGTGTTGGAGGCAGGAAGAACACTTCCGCCGAGCTTGGGACATGTTACGTCGTCAACTAGCGGCCGCATGCGAAGCGGCAGCCGCATTATACAGGCCTATCTGGGTCACTGTCGGTCATTGTCTGCTCACCGTCCTGAAGTTCGTGGCCACTCGACGCCCCATTGCGATCGTGGGGCGCTCGATGGTCCGGTGAAGCACCGTTGCAAGCAGAAGCGCCGACAGAATGGCAGTAGGTAGCGCAACTGCATACGACGCCCCGGTGCCGCGCATTAGAATGCTCATCAAAGAGTATCCGACGATGGAATGTGTTAGATAAAGCGGGAAAGTTACGTCGACCAGGAAGTCCAATGCGCGAACAGGTCGGAACATGTCACGAAGAAGGTAGCAGACGCCGAACACAACAAACGCATACAGGTAGTTCGGTGCAACGGTCTTGACCTGCGCACCGATCGGACCGAGCCACCAAGCACACACGAACACCGCTCCCAACGCCACCATGGTTACTATGGCTGAAGTTGGTCGCACGGATCCTGTCAGGTGATAGTAAAATATCGTCCCGATGAACATATAGGTGATATACATCGGCTCCACAGCCAACGATGAAGACAGGCGCAGCAGACCATGTGATTGCATAGCCGCAACCACGATTGCCCATGGTGACAAAACAAAGAACGGCAGCAAACGACCTTGCTGAACTGCTGACCGTAGAACCGCAGCTACGATGTAGAACTTCACTTCAATTGCAAGCGTCCAATTGACTAAATCGACGAACCCGCTGCCGGTGATCGTATCAAGCAAAAAGGCGTTTTGAATGTATGTAGCAGGGCCGTAAGCCATGGGACGGCCGGTAAACACCGAGATCGTGTGCACGACCAGCCACTCGACGCATAGCGCTGCCCAGAAAGTTGGAAAGATACGAAAGGCGCGTGCGACGAGGAACGAGCCCGAAGACTGTGAGCGCAATGAAAACGGGATTACAAACCCACTTATCAGGAAGAAAACAGCCACCCCGAACGAGCCCAAGTTGAGGTAGTTCCACCTTGTCAGCAACAATATGCTCGGGCTCCCGACATGCAGTTCGGGTGTGCTCGTTATCCATGCTACCAGCGAGTTCATGAGGACAAAGACGCCTCCATAATGCGATAGCATGACCGATATAGCTGCCAACCCGCGAAGCTGATTTGCAAAAACGAGCTTACCTCCGGAGTACTGAGCAGTAGGCTTTGTCATTGACATACAGCTATAGGCTCCAAGTACACCTGATCTCATGTGGTCACGTCTCTGGAGTAGTTGTGCTTCCTATCGGTGAGTTTGCCGTGCGGATTGTCGTGTCGGCCTTTCAGCTCTCCTTGAACATGGGAATTCGAGCTGATCGTTGATCACCACTCCTCCGCTAACGTTTTAGGTCATGATCCTTGAGATCAATGCCATGCAATGGATCCGCGCATCAGGCGCACCCATCTCAAGCCTCCTCGCCAGCGCCGGATTTGCTCCTCGTCAGTCGACCAGCGACGCGTAGCTCAGCACGCGCAGCTCGCGCCGGATCTGGGTGGCCGCCGACGGCATCAGCTGGCACAGCAGGATCACGATGAGCTGCTCCGCGGGGTCGATCCAGAACGCGGTGCTGGCCGCACCCCCCCAGGCGTACTCGCCCACGCTGCCCACGATCTGCGCGCGCGCGGGATCGAGCATGACCGAGAAGCCCAGGCCGAAGCCGACCCCCTCGAACGAGGAGTCGCTCAGCCGGCTCGGGCCCGCCTGGTGGATGTCGCCGCGCAGATGGTTGCTGGTCATCAGCTCGACCGTCTTGCGGCCCAGCAGGCGCACCCCGTCGAGCTCGCCCCGGTTCAGCATCATCCGGCAGAAGCGCAGGTAGTCGGCGGCGGTGGAGCACAGCCCGCCGCCGCCCGATTGCAGCACGCCTGGATCGGCGAAGCGGCTGGCCGCCGGATCGTCGATCACCACCAGGCTCGCCTTGCGCCTCGAATAGTTGGCGGCGAAGCGGTCGAGCTTGCCGGCGGGCACGTGGAAGCCGGTGTCGGTCATGCCGAGCGGCCGCAGGATCCGCTCCCCCAGGAAGTCTCCCAGGCTGCAACCGGAGATCAGCTCAACCAGGTGGCCGAGCACGTCGGTGGCGATGCTGTAGTTCCAGGACCGGCCGGGCTGCGCCAGCAGGGGAAGTGCCGCCGCCCTCTGCACCAGCTCGCCCAGCGAAACGTCGGCGGTCTGGAAGTCGATGCCCTCGGCGCGGTAGAGCGCGTCGAGCGGGCCGGACTCAAGGAAGCCGTACGTGAGGCCGGCGGTATGGGTCAGCAGGTCGCGGAAGCTGATGGCGCGCTCGGCCGGCACCGTACCCTGCCCCTCCATCACCCGCGAAGCGCCGAAGCAGGGCAGCAGCCGGGCGATGGAATCGTCGAGCTGGAAGCGTCCCTCCTCGTACAGCATCATGATGGCGACGCTGACCAGCGGCTTGGTCATCGAGTAGATGCGCACGATGGTTTCGTCGTCGAAGGCGCGGCTGCGGGCGCGGTCGGCCATGCCGTGGC
>CAXUNX010000237.1:0-4011 GCA_964252545.1 uncultured Acetobacteraceae bacterium
CTCCAAGATCGCCGAACAGTTCGGCGAATCCGGCGCGCTGCCGCCGATCATGGCCGCCTGGGCGCCGACCGGCGCCGGGCTGCTGCTCGCCATCACGCTGCTGCTTCACCTGGAGGATGGCTGATGCGCAGCCGCACGCGCCGATCCGCCCACAGCACCGGCCGGCTTCCGCCGCTGCTCGCAGGCTCCTTGGCGGGCCCGCTGGGCATGCTGATGGCGCTGGGGACGCCCGAGCCGTCGCTGGCGCAGTTCACGCTGCCGGGCGGGTCGGCCAACAAGGGCGCGCCGATCTCGCGCAACGAGCCGGTCACCTTCCAGGCCGACCAGGTCTCCTATGACAACAAGCAGAACCTGGTCACCTGGACCGGCCATGTGGAGATCTGGCAGAACGACCACATCCTGCGCGCCGACAAGGTCACCTTCGACCGCAACACCAACGTCGCGGCAGCCAGCGGCCATGTCGCCATCATCGAGCCGGACGGCCAGGTGCTGTTCGCGCGCTACGCCGAGCTGACCCAGGGGATGCGCCAGGCGGTGATGGACGACATGCGCGCCATCCTGCCGCTGGGCGGCAAGCTCGCCGCCAACGGCGCGCGACGCACCGACGCCAAGATCAACGCGATGTCGCGCGCGGTCTACACCGCCTGCAAGATCTGCGCGAAACACCCCGAGCAGGCGCCGTTCTGGCAGCTCCGCTCGTTTGCGGCGACGCAGGACCTGGAACATAAGCGCATCGAGTACGAGGACAGCTACCTCGACCTGTTCGGCCTGCCGGTCGGCTACCTGCCGTATTTCTCGGTGCCGGACCCGTCGGTGAAGCGGCAGAGCGGCCTGCTGCTGGGCGACATCTCGCCCTACGACAAATATCTCGGCACCTATGTCACGGTGCCATACTACTGGGTGATCAACGGCCAGTCGGACGCCACCTTCGTGCCGCTGCTGGCCACCAACACCGGCCCGCAGCTGAGCATCCAGTACCGCAATTTCCTTGATTCGGGACGGGTCGTCGCCACCGGCGGGTTCGCCTATGACAGCCGCACGCCGGATGCGGATAATGGTCTGCTGCAGGACCACGATGCGCCCGGGCTGTCCGGCTACCTGTTCGCCAAGGCCGATTTCGACTGGAACAACAACTGGCACTACGGCGCCGACGTCAACGTCGCCACCTCGTCGACCTATCTGCAGGACTACCACATCCCCGGCTACGGCAACGAGGTGCTGACCAGCCTCGGCTATATCGAGGGCTTCGGCGTCGGCGCCTATTCAAGGCTCGACGCGATCGCCTTCCAGGGGCTCAACACCGGCGTCATCAACCAGAGCCAGCTTCCGTTCGTGCTGCCGCGCTACACCTATGACTTCTTCGGGCAGCCCGACCTGCTCGGGGGCCGGTTCTCGCTCGGTACCTCCGACTTCAACGTGTATCGCCCGAACGGCACCTCAGACGAACGCGCGAGCCTCAGCCTGAACTACGACCGCCCGTTCCGGGGTCCGGTCGGCCAGCTCTGGAACCTGACGCTGCACCTGGATTCCGAAGCCTACAACGCGCACAAGCTCGACCTCGCGCCGAACTACGAGGACGTCAACGCGGCCAGCAGCGCCCAGGCGCTGCCGACGGTGGCGCTGAAGATGAACTGGCCGTTCCTGCGCAGCCTGAAGAACGGCAGCCAGATCGTCGAGCCGATCGTGCAGCTGATCGCAGCCCCCAACTCCGGCAACAGCGTCAACAACAAGCTGCCCAACGAGGACAGCCTCGACTATGAATTCACCGACACCACCTTGTTCCTGCTCAACCGCCACGAAGGCATCGACCGTCTCGATGGCGGCCTGCGCGCCAATGTCGGCCTGCACGGCAACTGGACCTTCGGCACCAGGCAGATCGACGCGCTGGTGGGCCAGTCCTATCAGCAGCACATCGACCAGAACCAGATCCCCGACAGCGGCCTCACCACCCACGCCTCCGACATCGTCGGGCGGGTGAGCCTGGTCCCGGCCGACTGGCTCGACTTCACCGCGCGCGGCCGCTTCGACCACGAGAGCGGTCAGACCCATTTCGCGGACGGGCTGGTCACCGCCGGCACCAACCTGCTGCGGGTCAGCGGCGGCTATATCTACAACTCTCGAGACTTTTATTATTATTACGATACCGATTTCCGCACCGGCCTGACCGATCCGCTGTTCTTCGTGCCGCAGAACGAGGCGACGGTCGGGGTCAGCAGCCGCTTCCGGCAATACCGCCTGTCGGCCTTCGCCCGGCGCGATCTCGCCACCAACCGGATGGTGGCGCTCGGCGCCACGGCGGGCTACGAGAACGACTGCTTCATCTTCAACGCATCGCTCACCCGCCGCTACACCGTCATCAACGGCGATGACGGGGACACCTCGATTTTGTTCACCATCACCTTCAAGACGATCGGCTCGTTCCCGATCAATGGATGAGGCCGCGGTTATGTTGAAACATCCATCCAACCGCCCGGGCACCCTGCCCGCGTCCGGGATCCTGCCGACGCTGGCGGCGTGCTGGCTGAGCGCCCTCGCCGCAGCACCCGCCTGGGCTGCCCGCCATCCGCACCCGACCAGCGCCGCGGCTTCGAGCCAGACTTCGGCGCAGACTTCGGCGCAGGCTTCGGCGCAGCGGCAGCCGGCGGAGTCCGAGGACGCGATCGTGGCCCTGGTCAACGGCAGCATCATCACCCGCCGCGACGTCGACAACCGCAGCCGGTTGTTCGCGCTGTCGACCGGGCTGCCGATGAACGACGAGGTGCAGGCGCGGCTTCGCCCGCAGATCACCCGCCAGCTGATCGACGAGAAGCTGCGCATGCAGGAGATCCAGAGCCGGCACATCATCATCACGCCGGACCAGATCGCAGCCGCGATCGGCGACATCGAGCGGCGCAACGGCATGAAGCAGAACATGCTGCGCGACCAGCTCGCCAAGGACGGCGTCTCGCTCACCACCCTGATCGACCAGATCCGCGTGCAGCTCGGCTGGACCCACGTGCTGCGCGAGCAGCTCGGCGAGCGCGCCCGGGTCAGCAACGCCGACATCCGTCAGCACACCGAGGCGCTGAAGCGGGAAGCCGGCCAGCCCGAATACGAGATCAGCGAGATTTTCATCCCGGTCGACGATCCCAGGCACAGCCAGGAATCCTTCTCGTTCGCGCAGACCGTGATCAAGCAGCTGCACGAGGGCGCCCCGTTCCCGATCGTCGCCGCCCAGTTCAGCCAGGCCCAGACCGCGCTCGAGGGCGGCTCGCTCGGCTGGGTGCAGGCGGACGAGCTCGACCCGGAGGTGCTCGACATCGTGCGCCAGATGCCGACCGGCGCCATCAGCAACCCGATCCGCGTCGCCGGCGGCTACGACATCGTGACGTTGCTGGGCAAGCGCGAGGTGGGCCGCGACATGGCGACCATGCTGACCCTGCGCCAGGCGTTCATCCCGTTCACCAGCACGCTCAACCCGCAGGCACCCACCGCCCAGCAGCAGCAGGCGCTGAACCGCGGCCAGGCGATCTCGAGGAGTGCGCGTTCCTGCGACGACATCGAGAAGGCCAACGCGGCCGCCGGCAACGCGCGTCCCGCCAACCCCGGCGAAGTGCAGCTCGACCGGCTCAACCCGCAGATGCGGGGCGTGCTCGACAACCTCAAGCCGTCGCAGGCGACGCGGCCGCTGGTCTCGAGCGACGGCATCGCGGTGATCATGATCTGCTCGCGCGAAACCAAGAACCTTGCGGAGCACACCATCGACGAGGTCGCCGACGAGCTGCTCAACGAGCGGGTCGAGCAGGCGTCGCGCGAGCTGAACCGCGACCTGCATCGCCGCGCCTCGGTGGAGATGCGGACGGCGAGCTGAGGCGCGGGCCGAGCCGGGCCTGCGGCGTTGGCGCCCTGGCTGCCGGCCGATCCGGCGCCCACGATCCGCGAGGTGATCGGGCGGCATCGGCTCGACGCCCGCAAGTCGCTCGGCCAGCACTTCCTGCTCGACCTGAACCTCACCGCCAAGATCGCCCGACA
>CAXUNX010000238.1:0-4006 GCA_964252545.1 uncultured Acetobacteraceae bacterium
GCTCTGGCTGCCCCGGCTGCAGCAGGGCCTGGAGGCCCGCCTGGCCTGCGGCCTGCGCGCCGGCAGCTCGCGCCTGCTGGTCGCGCGCCACTCGCGGTTCCGCCGGATCGAGGATCTGCACCGCCATGCCATCGGCATCACCCAAGGCGACAGCGCCGATCGCCTGTTCTTCTCGATCATGATGCGGCGCAAGGGCATGAACCCCGATCGCGACGTGGAATGGCGCGCCCTGCCGCGGGAGGCGCTCGGCCTGGCGCTGTCGGAAGGCCAGGTGCAGGCGATCACCGGGCACGATCCCGGGATCTGGCAGCTTCGCGAGATGCTGCACCTCGACGAGCTGGCGAGCAGCCAGTCGGGCAGCTACGGCGCCCGGGTCAGCCGCGTGCTCGGGTTCCGCGCTGCGCTGCTCCAGCAGGATCCGGGAGCCGCCGTGGCGGTGGTGCTGGCCCTGCAGCAGGCGGCGTCTTGGGCGGCAGCGCACCCGGAGGAGGTCGGCGTGATGGTGGCGGCCGCCGACCCGGACCTGACGCTTCCCGAGGTGATGCAGATGCTGGGTGCCGAGGGCAGCGGCGTGCATCCGGTCGGCTCGGATCTACGTGATCAGATCGCACAATACGCCGACGAGCTCAAGCTCATCGGGCTGGCTCCGGAAGAGCTTGATTCCACTGCCTTCGCCAAGCGCGTGACAGTGGACGCGCTGAAAGGCTGAGCCGCCCGCGGAAGCTGCCCCGCCTCCCAGGTGGCGTCAGCACGGGTGAGTGCGGCGAAGCTGCCACAAAAGCACAATCCTGGTGTGTTGTTTGCACTGAACTCTTTGGATCGAGCGTGCGTAGGTTATATTCGGCAGCGCACAAGGATTGATATCGTCGCCATGGATGTTCCAGTCTTGCTTGCATCCGCCGGGGGCGATGGTTCGGCTTCCGAGGCAACGCTGCAGTGCGGTCCCGACCTGGAGGAGGCGCTCGACACCCTGCTCGCGATGGAGCGCCATGGTGCCGATGGCCGCGAGATCCTGGCCAGGGCAGTGCGTGAGGTGCTTCCCGGCCGGCTTGCCCTGGTGTCCGCGTTTGGCGCCGAATCGGCCGTGCTGCTGTCGATCGTGGCCGAGATCGACCGCTCGGTGCCGGTGATCTTCCTGGAGACCGGCAAGCATTTCGCCGAGACGCTCGCCTACCGTGATGCGCTGGCAGCCCATCTCGGCCTGACCGACGTGCGCGACGTGGCTCCGCGAGCCACGGCGCTGCGCGACCAGGATCCGACCGGCGACCTCTGGTACTACGATCAGGACGCGTGCTGCCGGCTGCGCAAGGTGGTGCCGCTCGAGCGCGCCCTGTCCGGGTTCGACGGGTGGATTTCCGGCCGCAAGCGCTTCCAGGCTTCCACCCGGGCGCAGTTGCGGTTCGTTGAGCGTGCTTCCGATCGGCTGAAGCTCAATCCGCTGGCGGACTGGAACGCCCAGCAAATCGAAAGCGAGATGCAGCGCCGCGCCCTGCCGCGCCATCCGATGGTCGAGCGCGGCTATCCCTCGATCGGCTGCTCGGTTTGCACCCGTTCGGTGGCCGCAGGCGAGGACCATCGGTCCGGGCGCTGGGCAAGTTCGCCCAAGGTGGAATGCGGGATCCACAACGCTCCCGCCCAGGCGCCGGTCACGAGCTAGGAGCCGCAGTGCTGCCGCCCGGGAGGAGCTGCTCGACGGGCGAGATCCGCAGCGGTTTCATGACGCGAGGTGCGCGCCGGTGATCGCCGCATCGGCCAGTTTTCCCACGAACGGCCAAGCCTCCGCCCGACAGACCGCCGCCGGCTGGCCCAGCCCCCACCGATGGCGCTGGCCCGCCACCGGGACTTTCAACGCCCGCGAAGGCAGAGGCTCGCGCGTTCAGCTCTCTAGACGCGGGCGGCCGTTCCGTGCCATTCCGATCGCCAGAGCCACACAGGAGCGCCGGCACCCCTCCGGGGGCTTAAAGGCGTTCTGCCAACTCTCTGCGGGTGTGGTGGAATTGGTAGACGCGCCGGACTCAAAATCCGGTTCCGCAAGGAGTGTCGGTTCGACCCCGACCACCCGCACCAGCTTTGTCTTGAGAGGAGCGCTAGCCAGCTGAGCCACCGGACGGGGCATTCGATCCGTCGCCTCGTGGCCGGTTCCGCGCGTCGCGAGACAGGAACCGGAACGCTCGGGATCGCGCAACGCGTGAAGCTACCCCGTCTTTCATGGTAGCTGAGCCTCGTCAGGGTGTGACGAGGCATGGATGCCTGGGAGCTCTCGCAGGAAGGCGGCAAGCGCATCGATCACGAGGCGCACATGGCGGAGCTTCGCGCGGGCAGGTACGAACAGGATCGAGAGCGGCATGGAGTCCAGGCTGTAGTCTGGCAGCACGTGCCGTATCGCTCCCGACGCCAGCAGATCATCTACGAGCCATACGTTCGCCGCCACTATTCCGCGTCCCTGGATCAAGGCTTCCCGCGCGGCGAGGCCGTGATCAAGCTTCAGCCGCCCGGAGATCGGCACGGACCACGCTTCATCGCCAGCTCGGTGCAAGGTGAGCCCGCCACTGCCTATGACGTTAGTCATACGGATCGATTGATGCCGGAGCAAATCGTCCGGACATCCCGGTGTGCCACGACGGTCGAGATAGTCGCGCGAGGCTACGAGAACGCGGCGGGACTGTCCAACCGGCTTGACGTGCATTGAACTGTCCGCCAGCGGGCCGAGCCTGACCGCGACGTCGACGGCCTCGCGCACGAGATCGATCTTCACGTCCGACAGGCTGCAATCTATGCTCAGGCCCGAATGGCGATCCTGAAGCTCGAAGAGTCCGCGCAGGACGTGACGCACGCCCAAGGCGGCCGTGCACGACACGCGCACCGTGCCCGCCAGATCACCTCCTGCGCTGCGGGCCTCGTCGGTCGCTTGATCCACCAGTCGGAGGATATTGCGAGCTTCCGCATGATAGCGCACGCCTTCCTCGGTCAGCGTGACCCGGCGCGTCGTGCGACTAAGCAGCGGAACGCCGAGCGCCCGTTCCAGCTCCGCGATGTGACGGGTCACGGTCGACTGCCCGACGCCGTGCTCACGCGCGACTGCTGACAGGCTGCCGCGCTCCGCGACCCTGACGAAGCTGAGCATCCGTTCCAGGGTGACGGCCGATTTATCCATGGACCGGAAATATCCTATCTGTTTTAACCCTCTACAGAATAAGCGGCGGCGCGCCTACCTTGGGGTGGCGACACAAACCAAGCGCGGCGCATGAACATACTGATCGTGTCCGCTCACCCCGAGCCGACGTCACTGACGAACGCTCTGCGCCGCGAGGCCGTGGAGCAGTTGCGGGCGGACGGGCACGACGTGCGCCTCAGCGATCTTTATGCCGCGAAGTGGAAGGCCGTCATTGACCGGGAGGATTTCCCGAACCTGCCCCCGGCGAAACGGTTGCAGGTGGCCGCCGCTTCGGCGGAAGCGTTCGCCGCCGCCGCGCCAGAACTGACCGGTTTCGTCGCACATGTTCGACGTCGGCGATCGGCGATCGGCCAACCAACACCGAGCCAGCACATCAACCAGCAGGATGAGAAGATATGACGTCGGTCAAGGCAATCCGCTTCGACGAACTTGGCGGGCCAGAGGTCTTGCGTTTCGCGGACGTGCCCGCCCGCGATCCGGGTGCAGGAGAGGTTTCGCTCAAAATCGAGGCGGTCGGCCTGAACCGGGCCGAGAGCATGTACTATCACGGGCTGTACATGGAGCGGCCCGATCTGCCGTCCGGCCTGGGTTACGAGGCGGTCGGCACGGTGGCGGCGGTCGGTTCTGATGTCGAGGCGTCGCTGGTCGGCCAGCGCTTCGGCACCATTCCGGGCTACTCGATGAACCACTATCCGGTGCTAGCGGAAGCGGCCGTCGTTCCCGCAAGCGTCCTTGCGCCGGTGCCCAGCGCCTTTTCGGCGGCACAAGCCGCCGCGGTTTGGATGCAGTACGCCACCGCCTACGGTGCGCTTGTGCCGTTCGGCCAAGTGT
>CAXUNX010000239.1:0-3987 GCA_964252545.1 uncultured Acetobacteraceae bacterium
GAAGGAGGCCGGGCCACCGGTGAGCTGGCCGCTCGAGCGCAGATCGTCCATCAGGTTGCGGGTCGCGAGCGCCAGCCCGATCGCGCCCTCGTCGAACAGCCGGCCGGTGGGCGACAGCACGGCGGCTCCCGACTTCACGCATCGGGCCGCGAGCGGCACGTCCGCGGTGACCACGATGTCGCCCGGCCCCGCGCGCTCGGCGATCCAGCCGTCCGCCACGTCGGGGCCGCTCTCGACCACCACACGCTCGACCAGCAGGGCGTCGAGCGGGATCCGGATCAGGCTGTTGGAGACCAGCTTCACCGGGACGCGGTAGCGCCCGGCGACCCGGTAGATCTCGTCCTTGACGGGACAGGCATCCGCATCGACATAGATCACCGGAGCCGCGGACAAGGCCTGCCCGGTCCTCAGCCTGCGGCGTCGAGCCGCTCGAGCGCGGTGATCACGTCCGCCACCGTCTCGGACACCGAACGCTCCACCGGCACGGTCAGCGCCGGCTCGTCCGGTCCCGGGACCTCCAGGGTCTGAAGCTGGCTGGGGAGCAGCGACGGCGGCATGTAATGGCCGCGTCGTTGATCGAGCCGCTCGCGCAGCACCTCCTCGGAAACGTCCAGGTAGACGAACACCAGCCCCGGGGTCCCCTCGCCCAGCCGCTCGCGATACGCGCGCCGCAGCGCCGAGCAGGTCAGCAGCCCGCCGCCGCCGTCGGCCAGGCGGTCGCGCAGCCAGGCGGCGCAGCGATCCAGCCAGGGGCCGCGATCCTGGTCGGTGAGCGGCGTCCCCGCCGCCATCTTGGCGACGTTCTCCGGCGTGTGCAGCCGGTCGCCCTCCTGGAACGGCCAGCCCAGGATGTCGCGCAGCCCCTCGGCGACGCTGGTCTTGCCAGAGCCGGAAACCCCCATCACCACCAGCACGCGCGGTTTGATGTCCATGCTCAGGAAGCCTGGTGGTGCACGACGCCGCTTTCGGTGGCGACCAGCGCCAGCGAGGCGCGTCCGGTGAACAGGCCGTTCTCGATCACGCCCACGATTCCCTTGATCCGCCGCTCCAGCTCGGCGGGCTGCTCGATGATGCCGAAGCTGCAATCCAGGATGAGGTTGCCGCCATCGGTGACGTTGAACGAGCCGCTGCGGTCGCGGCGAGGTGCGACCGCGGCGCCGAGCTGCCCCAGCCGCAACGCGGTGACCTCCCATCCGAACGGCGTCACCTCCACCGGCACCGCGGTGTGCTCGCCGAGATGGTCGACCAGCTTGCCGCCGTCGGCGACGATCACCAGGCGCCGGCTCGCGGCGGCCACGATCTTCTCGCGCAGCAACGCGCCGCCGAGCCCCTTGATGAGGTGAAGCGTGCCGCGCTCGATCTCGTCGGCGCCGTCGATGGTGAGGTCGAGCTCGGTGTGGTGGCCGAAATCGCTCAGCGCGATGCCGAGGCCGCGCGCCTGCTCGGCGGTGTGCTCGGAGGTGGGAACGCCCACGAAGCGCAGCCCATCGGCGAGGCGCCGGCCGAGTGCTGCCACCACGAAGCCCGCGGTCGAGCCGGTGCCCAGCCCCACCACCATGCCGTCTTCGACCAAGCCGGCCGCTTCCTCGGCCGCCAACCGCTTCAGCGCCGCTTCTGCGTCATCCATGACGGCCAGCCGCCTGTTGGTCTAGCACCCAGATCAACTCCCCCTCGGTGGTGACGTGCGAGGCCGGTTGCGACGGATCACGCGCCCGCACCTTCGCCACCACCTGTCGCTTGGATTCCCCCGCCACCAGGAACAACACGTGCGCGCTGCTGTAGATGGCCGGGTAGGTGAGCGTCAGGCGTCGGTGCGGCGCGTCGTGCGGGGTGCAGGCGCCCACCCAGCCGAGCCGTTCCTCCAGCACCGCGGTGCCCGGAAACAGCGACGCGGTGTGGCCGTTCTCGCCGAGGCCGAGCAGCACCACGTCGAACAGCGGACGCCCCGGCGACAACGCCTCGCTGCCATAAAGGGCGCGCAGTTCCGCCTCGTAGGAGCGTGCCGCCTCTGCGGGATCGCCCTCGGTGGGCATGCGGTGCACCCGGGCCGGCGGGATCGTGACCTTGGAAAGCAGCGCCTCCTCGACCATCCGGTAGTTGCTCGACTCGTCGTCGGCCGGAACGAAGCGCTCGTCACCGAAGAACAGCTCGGTGCGCTCCCACGGAAAGCGGGAGGCGAAATCCGGGGTGGCTA
The DNA here is from genome assembly GCA_964252545.1 of uncultured Acetobacteraceae bacterium. Taxonomy (GTDB): domain Bacteria; phylum Pseudomonadota; class Alphaproteobacteria; order Acetobacterales; family Acetobacteraceae; genus Lichenicoccus. Next base: position 2,195 of record CAXUNX010000239.1, read on the forward strand.
GGATCTGGTAGAGCCGCTTCGGGGTCGAGCCCCCAGACAGCGCTACCACGAACGGGCCGCCGGACTTGCGCAGCGCCTGCTCGGTCAGCCACTCGGCAACGCCCCGGGCGATCGCCTCGGAGTCGGCGAGCACCCATTCCCCTGCCTCGGCGACGTTGGTCACAGTTGCACTCCCTCCTCGCCCAGCACGAAGCGCTCGATCGCCTTGGCGAAGCCCTCCTCCTCGGAGGAAGCGCTGACATGGGTCGCGGCCTGCTTCACCTCGTCGCTGGACTGGCCCATGGCGATGGACACGCCGCTCTGGCGGAACATCAACACGTCGTTGGACTGGTCGCCCAGGGTCACGATCGAGCCGGGGGTGATCCCGAGCATGCGCGACAGGCTGCGCACCACGCCGCCCTTGTTGGCGTCGGGGTGGGTCACGTCGAGATAATAGGGCTGCGACCGGGCGGCGGAGGCGGTCTCGCCCAGCGCCTGCTGCAGGTCCTTCTCGCACCTGACCATCAGCTCAAGATCGTCGCTGACGCCCACGATCTTGACCGCGGACTCCAGCGCCGCGCCGAAATCCGCCGTCTGCCTGGGCGGGAACTTCACCGTCCACTCCTCGCGGGCGACGTGCGGACCCTTGTTGTCCGGGACCAGCCAGTCGTCGCCGCTATAGACCCACACATCGACCTTGTGCTCGCGGAGCAGCGCCACCGTCTTGTCGGCGACCGCGCGCGGCAGGGTGTGGGCCTCGATGATGCTGAGGTCGGGCGAGACGAACATGCCGCCGTTGAAGCCCGCCACCGGCTCGGTGATGGCCAGCGGACCGATCACCATCTGCATGCCCTTGGGCGGGCGGCCGCTGGTGATCGCAAAGCGGATGCCGCGCTGCTTGAGGCTGCGCACGGCGCGGATCGCCCGCTCGGTGAGGATCTTCTCCCGGGTGACCAGGGTGCCGTCGACGTCGGCCAGCACCAGCGCTGCCGGTTCCGGTGCAGGAGGGGGCTCGAGGCTCATGGCAGGTTCCCAGCACTTCGCGGCAGGATCAGCTGCTCGACCGCGACGGCCCAGCCTTCCCGCTCGTTGGTATCGGTGACGAAATGGGCGGCCTCGACGACCTCCGCCGTGGCGTTGCCCATGGCGATCGCCAGCCCCGCCACCTCCAGCATGGCGATGTCGTTGCCCATGTCGCCGATGCAGGCCATCTCGTCGGCGGCGACCCCGAGCAGCTCGGCGAGTCTGAGTGCGGCGCGGCCCTTGTTGGCGTCCGGATGGGTGACGTCGAGGTAGTAGAGCTGCGAGCGGTGCGCGTTCACCCCATCGCCGAACATGGTCTGCAGGTTGATCTCGACCCGTTCCAGCAGGTGGTAGTCGGCGGTCGAGCCCATGATCTTGCCGATCTGGTGGTAGTGCGCGTCGAAATCCTGCACCACCACCGGCTCCATCTGCACCGCCCGGCGTTCGCGCTCGGCATAGGCGCCGCCGGTCTGCGGGCCACGGCCGCCGCGCACCAGCCATTCGCCGGCCGCGAACACCCAGGCTTCGACGCCGTGCTCGTCGAGCGCCTCGACCACCCGGCGGGCCACATCCGGGTCGAGCGAGGCATGCGCGAGCAGCCTGCCGTCCGGCGCCAGGATCTCGCCGCCGTTCAGGCCCGCCCGCGGCGTGTCGATGCCGAGCGGCCGGAGCAGCATGTCCATGCCGCGGGCCGGGCGGCTGCTGACCAGGGCAAGCTGGATGCCGGCGTCGCGCAGCGCCCGGGCGGCGTCCAGCGCGCGGCCGGTGAGCTGCTTGTCGGGAGTGACCAG
>CAXUNX010000240.1:0-3987 GCA_964252545.1 uncultured Acetobacteraceae bacterium
GCTTCATCGGCTTGCCCTTCTCGGCGAGCAGCGCCACCGCTTCCTCGAGCGTCACCTCCTCCATCAGCCGGTCACGCGGAATGTTGGCGATCATCTGGCCGTGCTGGAAATAAGGTCCGAACCGGCCCTTGCGCACCATCACCGGCTCGCGGTCCTTGGGGTGGCTGCCGAGCTGGCGCACCGAGGCGAGCTTCTTGCCGAGCACGTCGACTGCGCGGTTGATGCCGATCGCCAGCACGTCGTCGTCGCGGTCGAGCGAGGCGAAGATTGCGCCCATCTTCACATACGGGCCGAAGCGGCCGAGGCCCGCCTCCATCGGCTCGCCGAGCTCGGGATGGATGCCGACGATGCGCGGCAGCGACAGCAACCCGACCGCATGCTCCAGCGTCAGGCTGTCCCCCTCGACCCCCCTGGGCAGGGTGGAGCGGCGCACCGTCGCCTTCTTGTTGTCCGGGTTTGGTTCCCCCTGCTGCACGTAAAGGCCCCACGGTCCCCGCTTGACGGTGATCTCCTCGCCGGTGTCGGGATGCACGCCCAGGACGCGCCTGCCCTCCTTGAGCGTTTCGCCGCCTTCGCCCTCGCGGCCGTCCACCACCAGGCGCCTGGTATATTGGCAGTCGGGATAGTTCGAGCAGCCGATGAACGAGCCGTAGCGTCCGAGCTTGAGCCCAAGGCGGCCGCTGCCGCAGGCGCCGCAGCGGCGCGGATCGGCGCCATCGCCCGGATCCGGAAAGAAGTGCGGCCCCAGATCGGCATCGAGCGCCTCGATCACGTCGGAGATCTTGAGGTCCTTGGTCTGGGCGATGGCGTCGGAGAAATCCTCCCAGAACTTCGCCATCACGTCGCGCCAGTCCGCCCGCCCGTCGGAGATGTCGTCGAGCCGCTCCTCGAGGCCGGCGGTGAAGCCGGTGTCGACATAGCGCTCGAAGAAGCTGGTGAGGAAGGCGGTGACCAGCCGGCCGCGATCTTCCGGCACGAAGCGCCGGCTTTCCAGCCGCACATAGTCGCGGTCGCGCAGCACGGTCAGGATCGAGGCATAGGTCGAGGGCCGGCCGATGCCGATCTCCTCCATCTTCTTGACCAGCGAGGCCTCGGAGAAGCGCGGCGGCGGCTGGGTGAAGTGCTGGTCGGCGTCCACCGTGCGGCGCGCGAGCGGGTCGCGCTCGCGCATCGGCGGCAGCATGCGGGTATCGTCCTCGGCCTCAGCGCCCGTCCTCCCGTCGTCGCGGCCGTCATCGCGCCCTTCCGAATACAGCTTGAGGAACCCGTCAAAGGCGATGATCGAGCCGGTGGCGCGCAGCCTGGTGCGGCCGGTCGGCTCGGCGATGCTCACATTGACCTGGTCCAGCTCCGCCGACTGCATCTGGCTGGCCACCGCGCGCTTCCAGATCAGCTCGTAGAGCCTTCGCTGCTCGTCCGACAGGTAGCGGCCGATCTCCTCGGGGTGGCGCGCGACGTCGGTGGGACGCACCGCCTCGTGCGCCTCCTGGGCGTTCTTCGCCTTGGTGGCGTAGATGCGCGGGGCTGCCGGCAGGTAGGGCGCGCCGAAGCTCGAATGGATGTGCCCGCGGATCGCGTCCACCGCCTCGCCCGCCATCTGCACGCCGTCGGTCCGCATGTAGGTGATCAGGCCGGTGGTCTCGCCGTCCAGCTCGATGCCCTCATAGAGCTGCTGCGCCGCGCGCATCGTCGCCTGCGCACCCATGCCGAGCTTGCGGCTAGCTTCCTGCTGCAGGGTCGAGGTGGTGAAGGGCGGCGGAGGGTTGCGCTTGAGCTTGCGCCGCTCAACCGCAGCCACGCTGAACTGCCCGGCCTCGACCGCCGCCCTGGCGGCATGCGCCTTGGCCTCGCTGTTGAGGTCGAACTGCTCGAGCTTGGCGCCTTCGTGATGGGTGAGGCGAGCGGTGAAGGGGGCTCCTGCCGGCGTCAGCAGATGGGCGACCACCGTCCAGTATTCGCGCGGCCGGAAGCTCTCGATCTCCGCTTCGCGCTCGCAGATCAGCCGCAACGCCACCGACTGCACGCGCCCCGCCGAGCGGCTGCCCGGCAGCTTGCGCCAGAGCACCGGCGAAAGCGTGAACCCCACCAGGTAGTCGAGGGCGCGGCGGGCCATGTAGGCCTCGATCAGCGGCTGGTCGAGAGCCCGCGGATGGCCCATCGCGGTCTTGATCGCGCCCTTGGTGATCTCGTTGAAGGTGACGCGCTGCACGTCGACGCCGCGCAGCAGGTTCTTCTCCTCGAGCATCGCGCGCACGTGCCAGGAGATCGCCTCGCCCTCGCGGTCCGGGTCGGTGGCCAGGTAGAGCCGCTTGGCGCCGCGCAGCGCCCGGGCGATGGCGGCGATCTGCCGGTTGCCGCGCTCGTCGGACTGCCAGTCCATCGCGAAGCCCTCGTCCGGCCGCACGCTGCCGTCCTTGGGCGGCAGGTCGCGCACATGACCGAAGCTGGCCAGAACGGTGTAGCCGTCGCCCAGATACTTGTTGATGGTCTTCGCCTTGGCTGGCGACTCCACCACGACGACGTCGGTCATTGCAGCTCCGAACAGTGCGACGCCCGCATGTGGACGCGTTCAGCCCGCGCCGCAAGCCCCGGACGGGACGGCTTCAAGCAGGCTGACCTGGTTGCCGGGCAGGCTCTCGATGCGGCCGCCAAGCTCGAGTTCGGTCAGCACCGCCAGCACGGCGCTTGCGGAGAACTGGCAGCGGCGCAGCAGATCGTCAACCGCAACCGGTGCCGGGCCCAGCAGGCCGAGCAGCTCGCCGCGCACGCAGTCGAGCTCGGACCAGGCCTCCGGAGCATTCGCGCCCCAGCCGCCGCCGCCTTCGGCGAACCCGCTCGGTCCCAGCGCCGGCAGGTGCTCCGGCAGCTCGGCCAGCACGTCGCCGGCGTTCTCGGTCAGGTGGGCGTGGCGCAGCCGAAGCAGGTGGTTGGAGCCCCTGCAGCGTGGATCGAGCGGCGAGCCGGGTACTGCAAACAGCTCGCGGCCGTAGCTCAGCGCGAGGTCTGCGGTGATCAGGCTGCCTGAGCGCGGCGCCGCCTCGATCACCACGCAGCCGAGCGAAAGCCCGGCGATGATGCGGTTGCGCCGCGGGAAGTGCCGGCTCTGCGGCACCGTGCCGAACGGCGCCTCCGCGACCACCGCACCCTTGCCTGCGATCTGCGCCTGCAGGTCTGCGTGCTCGGGCGGATAGGGCTGATCCAGGCCGCCGGCGATGCAGGCCACGGTGGGGCCGACATGCAGCGCGCCGCGGTGGGCGGCACCGTCGATGCCGCGCGCGAGCCCGGACACGGTGACCAGGCCCGCAGCTCCCAGCTCGGCGGCGAGCGCCTCGGCCAGACGCATCCCGTTCGCGGACGCATTGCGCGATCCGACCACCGCCACCGAGCGCCGCCGCAGGACCTCCGGGTTGCCCAGCACCGCCAGCGCCGGCGGCGCGTCGGGCAACTGCGCCAGCAGCGGCGGATAGTCGGGGGTGCCGAGCAGCAGGAAGCGGCCGCCAAGGCCGGCCACGGCGCCGAGCTCGTCGGCCACCGCCTGCGGGGAGGGGATCTTCGGCACGCTGCCGCCGCTGTTGCGGGCGAGCGACGGGATGGCGTCGAGAGCGGCGGCCGGCGTGCCGAACCGAAGCATCAGGCGCTTGTAGCTGGCGGAGCCCACGGTCTCGGTGCGGATCAGCCGCAGATGGCTCAGCATGTCGCTCATGCCGCCGCTCACGCCTGGTGCCCGATGCGCGGCTCGCGGCCCGCCACGAGGCGTGCGATGTTGCCGCGGTGCCGAAGCAGCACCAGCAACGCCGCAAGCAGGCCGGCCCAGGCCACCGGATCCAGCAGCTCGGGCCAGGCGAAGATGAACAACAGGACCGGCAGAACAGCGGCGGCGCCGATGCCGGCGGCCGAGGAGATCCTGGTCCAGCGCGCCAGCGCCAGCCACAAGGCCGCGCACACCAGGCCGGCCCGCCAGTCGAGTGCCAGCGCCACGCCGAGCAG
>CAXUNX010000241.1:0-3985 GCA_964252545.1 uncultured Acetobacteraceae bacterium
GACGCCGGCCACGGGCAGGTTCGCGGCCGGCTCCGGCGCCGGATCGCCGGACCGCACCGCATGGGCACCGCGGCGCTCGAGATAGCGGCGGCAGACCAGCACCACGGGGGCGAGTTCGTGCGGCTTGACGCAGGCGACCGTGCGCCTGTGCGCCGGGACCGACCCACGGAACAGGTCCAGCACGATCTCGATCGTGCCGCCCGCCGCCGCGCCCGGCCGCGCGGGCGGCCCGCCGCGAGCCCGAGGGACGCGCCAGGCGGCGCAGCTCCATCGCCGGGCCGGCGCCGATATGCATCGCCTCGGTGGAGGGTTCCGCCTTGCCCAGCGCCTCGGCGACCAGCGCCTCGGTTTCCAACAGCAGGTTGTCCTCTTCTTCCTCGTTACGAACGGATTCCTGGCCGATATCGAGCATCACCGGCACCGCCAGCGGCGACACCCGTGCGAGCCGCATCACCCGGATCCGTCCGGCCACGCGTGCCAGCAGGTCCGACAGCCGGCCCACGTCGGTGAGGCCGCCGCCCGCCTCCATCCGCGTCGCGCGCAGCAGCACGTGGTCGGGCTGGTGCCGCCGAAGCACGTCATACACCAGATCGGTGTTGACCGTGACCTGGCGGCGGCTGGCGGTCTGGCCGGGCTGCTGGCGCTGGATCAGGCCTGCCACCACCGCGACGTTGCGGAAGGTGCGGCGGAGCATCGAGCTTTCCGCCATCCAGGCCTCGAGATCGTCGCCGAGCATGTCCTGTGAGAACAAAGCGGGCACGTCGTCGGGCGGCGGATGGCCGCACCAGATCGCGATCGCGTAGTCGGTGGCGACGAAGCCGAGCGGCATCGCGCCCGCCCGCGCCAGGCGACGCGTCAGCAGCATGCCCAGGGTCTGGTGGGCGTTGCGGCCCTCGAAGCAGTAGGCGACCAGGAAGCAGCGGCCATGGCGGGGAAAGATCTCCACCAGCAGGTCGTCGGGTCCGGGCAGGGTCGAGCGGTCCCGCTGCAGCCGCAGCCATTCCTGCACCGGCTCGGGATAAAGCGGCCAGGTGTCGGGATCGTGCAGCATGGAGCGCACCCGGGCGGCCAGGCCCGAGGTGAGCGGGTTGCGCGACCCCGCGTAGGTGGGCACCAGCGGATCGCCGGAACCGCCCTCCGCCACCTCCACGTTGGCCTCGCGCAGCCGCAGGAAGCGCAGCTTGCGGCCGGCGAACATGAAGGCGTCGCCGTCGCGCAGGTGGTTGGCGAACGATTCCTCGATCTCGCCCAGCACCAGCCCGCGCGGGCCTCCGAGCCGCACCTTCAGCACCGGCGCCTCGACAATGGTGCCGGCATTCATCCGCGCCTGCCTTGCCACGCGCTCGCTGCGGATATGGATCAGCCCCTCGGAGTCGCGGAACAGCTTGCGGTAGCGCTCATAGGCGGCAAGCGCGTAGCCGCCATCCTCGACGAAGCCGACGACGTCGTCGAAGTCGCGCCGCGACAGCGCCTGGTAGGGCTGCGCCGAGCGGACCTCCTCGAACAGCGCGTCGGCCGTGAACGCGGCACTCGCCGCCATCAGCAGCACATGCTGCGCCAGCACGTCGAGGCCGCCCGGCAGCGACGCCTCGCCGTCCAGCTCCATCGCCGCAACACCGCCGATCGCCGCCTGACACTCCAGCACCTCGAAGCGGTTGGCCGGCACCAGCACCGCTTGGCTGCTTTCGTCCATGCGGTGGTTGGCGCGGCCCACCCGCTGCAGCAGCCGCGACACCCCCTTGGGGGCGCCGACCTGGATCACCTGGTCGATGCCGCCCCAGTCGATGCCGAGATCGAGCGAGGAGGTGGCGATCACCGCCCGCAGCCCGTCCGTGGCGCCCGGACCGCGCGCCATCGCCGCTTCCACCCGCCGGCGCTGGTTGATGTCGAGCGAGCCATGATGCAGCGCGATCGGCAGGGTCTCGTCGTTCAAGCGCCAGATCGCCTGGAACAGCAGTTCCGCCTGGGCACGGGTGTTGACGAACACGATGGTCAGGCCGCTCGCGCGTATGCTGGCCAGCACCGCCGAGGCGCCGGCGAGGCCCATGCGTCCGGACCAGGGCACCCGCTCCTCCGGCAGCATCATCCGGATGACGGGTGGCGCACCCGGGGGCGCCTCGATCAGCCGCGCCGGCGCGTCAAGCCCGACATAGCGACGCAGCCGGTCGATGTCGGCGACGGTGGCCGACAACCCGATCCGGGTTGCCTCCGGCGCCAGCCGCGCCAGCCGCGCCAGGCAGAGGGCGAGCTGATCGCCCCGCTTGGTGCCGGCAAGGGCGTGCGCCTCGTCCACCACCACTCGCCGCAGCCTGCCGAAGAACGCGCCCGCCTCGGGGCGGGAAAGCAGCAGCACCAGGCTTTCCGGGGTGGTCAGCAGGATCTGCGGCGGTCGCTCGCGCTGCCGCACCCGCCGCTCGGCCGGGGTGTCGCCGGTGCGGGTCTCGATCAGCACCGGCAGTGCCATCTCCGCCACCGGGGTGGTCAGGTTGCGGGCGATGTCGGTGGCCAGTGCTTTGAGCGGACTGACGTAAAGGGTGTGCAGCCCGTCATGGGTGCCGCCCGCAAGCGCGATCAGGCTCGGCAGGAAGCCGGCCAGGGTCTTGCCGCCGCCGGTGGGCGCGATCAGCAGCACATGCTCGTTGCGACGCGCTGCCGCAAGCACCGCAAGCTGGTGCGCGCGCGGCGTCCAGCCGCGCCCGGCGAACCAGGCATCGAACGGCGCGGGCAGCGAGTTGTTCATCAACTGTTCAGATAGAACAACAGCTCAGATAGGCCAACAGCAGGGCGGCGCAAAGCCTTAAGGCCGGGCCCCGCCGGCTCGTGCCGGTCGAGATCAGCCGCCGCCGGCGGGCGGCCTGCCGAACACCAGGTCGGCGGCGCCGAGATGCGCCTTCTTGCGGCCGATCATCCCCTCGGCGCGGGTGATCTCCGCCTGGAGGTCGGAGATATAGGCTTCCAGCTCGGACACGCCCAAGCCGTCAAGAGGCGACAGGTGCAACCGCGCCCCGGGACGCTGCGGCTGCAAGGGGCGCTCGGGAAGATCGTCGCTCATGCCTCACACCTCCATGCGGACACCCGGACATAGCCCACCGGTGCATCGCCGGCCATCCATCCGGGGCGGATGGTTCGCGCAGCCGCCATATCGTCATGGCGGCGCCGGGCGTTCTCGCGCACAAGGGTGCCGATGCCACCCGAAACAGGAAGGAGCGAAACAAGCGGAAGATGGAGGGCGTAACCGAGGCGCGTGCCGAGATGGCCGACATCGACGCGGTTGCCGCGCTGACCGTGGCGGCTTATGCATCCTATGTGCCGCTGATCGGCGGCAAGCCCCTGCCGGTCACGGAGCCCTACGGGCCAAGGATCGAGCGTGGAGAAGCATGGCTGCTGCGCGCCGGAACCGAACTGGTGGGCGTGCTCATACTCGAGCTGCATCCCGACCACGTTCTGCTCTACAGCGTCGCGGTTGCACCAGGGCGGCAGGGTGAGGGGCACGGCGGGCGACTCCTGCGTTTGGCCGAAAAGCAAGCCCGCGGGGCCGGATTGAACGAGCTGCGGCTTTATACGAATGCGCTGATGAGCCGGAACATCGCGATCTATGCGGCCCACGGCTATCGCGAGACCGGGCGAAGGCCACATCCGAGGCTGCCGCACAACACGGTCGTGCACATGATCAAGCGCCTGGACGCCCATGCGTGAGGCTCCCGCTGTGAGCGCCACCTCGTGAGCGCCGCCTCGTGAGCGCCCCCTCTTGAGCGCCCCCTCTTGAGCATCGTGCGTGGCTGGTGCCCGGACCTGTTCACGCCGATGCAATCGGGCGACGGCTGGCTGCTGCGGCTGAAGCCGCGGCTGGGCCGCATCAGCGCGCGGCAGGGCCGGTGCATCGCCGAACGGGCGGCGGCTCTCGGCAACGGCGCGATCGAGCTGACCGGACGCGGCAACCTCCAGCTGCGCGGGTTCCAGCCGGCGTCCGCGGACGCCTTTGCGC
>CAXUNX010000242.1:0-3975 GCA_964252545.1 uncultured Acetobacteraceae bacterium
GGTGCAGAACCTGATCGCGCTGCGCTTCGCCAACCCGGTGTTCGAGCGGCTGTGGTCGGCGGACGCCATCGACCACGTGCAGATCACTGCCGCGGAAACGGTGGGCGTCGAGGGCCGAGGCGATTACTACGACCATTCCGGCGCCTTGCGCGACATGATCCAGAACCATCTGCTGCAGGTGATGTGCCTGGTGGCGATGGAACCGCCTGGATCGCTGGATGCCGACAACCTGCGCAACGAGAAGCTCAAGGTGCTGCGGGCGCTCAAGCCGATCGCCCCCCAGGACGTCTCGGTGCTGGCGATTCGCGGCCAGTACGGACGCGGCCGAAGCGCCGAGGCGATCGTTCCCGGCTACCTCGAGGAGCTGGGCGAAGGCCGTCAAAGCGACACCGAGACCTTCGTGGCGCTCAAGGCGGAGGTGCATAGCTGGCGCTGGGGCAAGGTGCCGTTCTATCTGCGCTCGGGCAAGCGCCTGCCGTCGAAGACCAGCGAGATCGTCGTGCAGTTCAAGGAAACGCCCTGGTCGATCTTCCCCTCCAAGCTCGAGGCCAACCGCCTGACCATTCGTTTGCAGCCGGAGGAAGGCATCCAGCTCTCGATCATGAGCAAGGATCCCAGTCCGGACGGCATGGTGCTGCGCCCGGCCAACATCGACATCTCGTTCGAAAAGGCGTTCTCGACGCGCTACCCGGACGCCTATGAGCGGCTGCTGATGGACACGGTGCGCGGCGACCCGGTGTTGTTCATGCGTCGCGACGAGGTGGAGGCGGCCTGGAACTGGGTCGAGCCGATCCTGGAGGGCTGGAAGCAGCATCCCGACACCCTGCACCATTATAGCGCCGGGAGCTGGGGCCCCGAGGCCGCGAAACGGCTGATCCAGGCGGACGGCCATGTCTGGCACGAGGACATGCGCTGAAGCCGGCCCCCCCGGGACCGGTGCGGCGGACGGGCTGGTCGCCGCGCCAGCTCCTCACCCGCATCGCGGCGATCCTCGGCATCGGCCTGCTGATCGTGGTGCTGCATTTCACCGGCCTGCTGGACACCCTGCAGCAGCGGCTGTTTCCGCCGGCGGTTGATTGGAACCACGACTACTCGGTGGTCGAGCATCTGCGCCGGCTGGTGGTGCAAAGAGGGCTCACCGGCGACCGCAAGGAATGCCTGCTGTTCGTCATCAACGGCAACGATCCGCCGCAGGCTCAGCGCATGCAGGTATGGGAAAAGCATACCGGCGGCTGCCCGGGCGCGCACGGGCAATTGCCGGTGCTGTTCACGCTGCGGGTCGACCGGGATCGTCACAGCGTGCAGACCGACCAGGGCAGCCCCGGTCACTTCCACGCGTTACCTTAGCCGAGGCGGCAGGCGGGCAAGGAACGGGCTTGCAGCACGGGTTGGGCCGGGGCACACGAAGGGGCGGCGGCGACCGCATCGGGGAGACGACATGGCTTCGCAGACTGAGGGCGCAGCGGCACACGGCGTGGATGCGCAGGCAGCGGATGCAGAGCACGGCCTTGGCAAGCGGCGCGATTTCCTGACCCTGCTGACCGGTGCCGCGGCAATCGTCGGCGTGGGCGGCTTCGTCTGGCCGTTTCTCGATAGCCTGGCTCCGAGCGGCGGCGCCGACAGCGCCGACGCAGCAGTCGATGTCGACCTGTCGAAGATCGCGCCCGGCCAGCAGATCGTCGTGGTGTGGCGCGGCAAGCCGGTGTTCGTTGTGCACCGCACGCCTCAGGCGTTGCTCGGCCTGCAGGACACCAACCTCACCAACCGGCTGCGCGACTGGACCTCGAAGGAGCGCCAGCAGCCCGACTACGTGGTGAACTGGCACCGCTCGATCGCGCCCGAGTACGGGGTCATGGTCGGCATCTGCACGCATCTCGGCTGCGTGCCGGGATTTGTGCCCAACCCTTCTCCCACCGAGCCGGTGGCCAACTGGCCGGGCGGCTATGCGTGTCCGTGCCATGGCTCCAAGTTCGACCTTGCGGGCCGGGTGTTCGCCGGCTCGCCCGCCTTCTACAACCTTCCGGTGCCGCCCTATTCGATGCCAACCAAGACCAGCCTGCGCATCGGCGCCAGCCCCGATGATCTCGACTTCGATTTCAACAGCATCCGGCAGCTCTGAACGCAGCCACCGACCGGCCACCGGATGCCAGTCTGGCGAGAACGATCTCGCTGGAGTAATACTTTCTCACCGGCCAAAGCACAGGCTCGGTTCGGCTTCGATTGTTATTTTCGCAGATTGACTTCTGCTTGAAGAAGCGGGTATGAAGATTCGTTCCGTGGAAACACGGACCTATCGGTAGCCGGCCGCGTCTTCGAACTTCCTCCTGCCTTCAACCTCGATGCCGCGGCGCTCCCGCGGCGGGGATTTTTCGCATGTCCGACACGTTCAGCGCGAAGACTGCAATTGCCACCGGCCTGGTCTATGCCGGCGATTACGCATGGTCCAACGCGGTGAACTGGTCCACCGGCGCGGTTTCGTCGCAGAATACCGCCGGTTACATCGCGGCCACCGGCTATACCCTGCTTGTCGATGGCACCGATCTCGCCAACACCATCACGTTCGGCACCACCGCAACCGGCACGCTCAGCCTGATGCTGGCGTCGGCCGACTCGCTGACTGCCGCAAACGGCGCCATCATCGCGGGCGGCAACACGGTTACCGTGCTCAACACCAGCACCGGCGGCTTCAAGATCGCCGGCGGCACGCTCGAGATCAAGAATGCCGGCGTGCTCAACATGCTGGGAGGCACCTTCACCGCCAACAGCGGCGGCGTCACGCTCGACAATGGCGCCACCGCCAATTTCGGTGCCGGCGTCACCTTCAACGTCAACACTCTCACCCTCGCCGGGACCTCGGCGCTGACGCTGGACGTTGGAAGCCTGTCCGCGCCGAACGTCATCGCCTCCGTCAACGACTCCACCAACAGCTCCGTGCTGACGGAGAACGGCGGCGATCTTCAGATCGGCGCCGCGGGCGGCGGCACCTTCACCGTCTCCAACAGTGGCGTCATCGAAATCACCACCAGCCTGAATGGCGGCGCCGCGATCAACCTGGCCGGTGGCCTGGTCGACATCGATCAGAACGTGAGTCTGCAAAGCGGAACCAAGTTCGCGTTCTCCGGCACGGCCGCGTCGACGCTCTATGTCGCCTCGAGCAACAACTTCCAAAACGGCTTCGGCTATTCCGTTTCCGGTTTCACCACCGGCGACAAGCTGCAGTTCGGCAGCCTCAATCTTACCGGCGACAGCTACACCTACAGCGGCACCACGCTGACGGTGAAAAGCGGCGGCTCGACGGTGCTGACGCTGTCGAACCTTTCGTTGGCGAGCGGGATCACCAATCCCACCTTCCTGCTGACCGGCAACACCGTGTCGCTCGCCTGCTTCCTGGCCGGCACGCTGATCGAGACCGCAAGCGGCGTGACGCCGGTGCAGGAGCTCCGCGCGGGAGACCAGATCGTCGTGCTCGAACACGGCCGCCGTGTGCTGCGCCCGGCGCGCTGGATCGGCAGCCGGCGCATCCAGGCGGCGCAGCACGCAGGCGACCCGGACGCCTATCCGGTGCGCATCCGCGCCGACGCGTTCGCGCCCGGACTGCCGCGCCACGACCTGCTGGTGACCGGCGAGCACGGCATCCTCGTCGAGGGCGGCCTGATCCCGGCGCGTATGCTGGTGAATGGCCGCAGCATCGTGCGCGATACCCGGATCGCCCACTACGCCGTCTATCACGTCGAGTTCGAGACGCATTCGATCATGCTGGCCGAGGGCCTGGAGACCGAAAGCTATCTTGACACCGGCAACCGCAACAGCTTCGGGCTGCCCGGCGCCGGGCGAGGCGCACTCGACTGGGCGGCGGATGCGGCGGCGCCGTTGACGGTGACCCGGTCGGCGGTGGAGCCGGTGTGGCGCGCGCTCGACCGGCGCGCCGATGCGCTCGGACTGCCGCGGGCACCGACGCCGGCGCTCTCGAACGAG
>CAXUNX010000243.1:0-3963 GCA_964252545.1 uncultured Acetobacteraceae bacterium
CCGCGGCGGCCAGCGCCGCCTGGGCGTCGGCGAACGCAAGCGGGCCGGCATGCAGCGCCGACAGTACGTCGGCCACCACCACCAGCCGGTCCATGTCGCCGAACAGCGGCAACACGAGCCCCTCGCGCACCGCCTGCACATAGGCGTCATACCGGCGGCCGAGCAGCCCGTGCAGGCCGCCGCCGCCGATTGCCGGGAAGAACCGCTCCCAGGGCGGCGTCGGCCCCGGTGCCGGCATCAGGAAGCGGCCCGGCTGCAGCATCGACAGCCCCATCTCGTCCCGTAGCCGCGCCAGCATCTCCCGGTAGAGCCGGTGCCCGGCATCGGCGAGCGTCTCGTCGAGGGCAGCCCCCTGCGGCAGCCCGGTGCTGAACGCCAGGAAGTCGCGGGTGATCGGCGCCAGCGCCGGCTGTTGCAGCCGCGCCAGCACGGCGGCGGACCAGTTGTTGAACGACTGCCCGATCAGCGGCAGGTCGAGCAGCCATTCCCCCGGATAGTCCAGCAGCTCCAGCCGCAGCCAGCGCGCCGGCAGGACCGAGTCGCCGAGCTGGAGGTCGAGCGCCAGCAGGCTCACGAAGTCGGTGCGTTCCGGCCAGCGCGGCGGATCGGCGGCAAGGGCTGCGAGGTGGCGGGTCATGTCGAACCGCGGCAGCGAGGTGGCGCCGGAGGCAGCCAGCCGTGCGCTGCGTATGCGCCCGCCCAGGGCGCCCGGCGCGAGCAGCAGCGCCGCAAGCGCCGTCAGCAGCACGGTCTTGCCCGAACGCGCAAGGCCGGTCACGCCGATGCGCACCGTGCGCGGGCGCAGGTAGTCGAGCGGATTGCGGACCCGGCTTATCGGCAGGCGCAAGGCGCGTGTTCTCCCGTGGGGCGAGGGCGTCCCGATTTGTGTTCAGCGCGCACGGCCGGCGCGATTTGTCTTCAAAGCTTAACCGCCGCGCGCTTTTCGGTTTCGGTTCCAGCACATATGAACCACGCCGTGACATACCGTCTCGTGGGGTATCCGAACATGTCTCGTCGCCTCCGCCTCCACTGCACCAGCGCCCTCGCGGCTGCGGCACTCGCGCTGCAGCCCTTCGCCGCCGTCGCCGCCGTCGCCCCGGGCAGCAGCGACTTCGCCGCGCAGAACCCGCTCGACGCCGGCATGGTGGTGCTGGCACCTCCATCAAGCAAGGCCGTCAGCGCGATGATGCATTCGCCGCTGGAAGAGCCGGCGCTCGGGCACGCGGCCAAGCTCGCGCTGCTGAAGAAGAAGGTGAAGTACGTGTTTGTGCTGTTCCAGGAGAACCGCGCGTTCGACTTCCATTTCGGCACCTATCCCGGCGCCCGCGGCCTGTTCAGCCAGCCCGCCACGCAGACCCCAGGCTTCACCCAGAGCCTGGTCGGCACCGACGGCAAGGTCGGCACGATCTCGCCGTTCCTGATCCCGACCACGGTGACCAACGTCAACAACCAGACGGTGCAGATCTATCCGGCCGATACCGCCTCGGTGGATCATTCGCACAGCGGCATCAACAACAGCCTGCACGTGGTCAACGGCACGGCGCGCAACGACCGCTACGCGCTGGACGAGGAAGGGCTGACCACCGACGCGTCGGGCGCGATCGTCTCGATCAAGACCGGGGTCGCTGCGACCAGCAACCCGACGCTGGCGCAAAAGCAGACCGGCGAGCTGGTGATGTCGCACGATGATTGCCAGACGGTACCGTTCCTGTGGCAGTACGCCGATCATTTCACCCTGTTCGACAACATGTTCCAGACCATCATCGGTCCGTCCACGCCCAACGCGCTGGCGATGATCGCCGGCCAGTCCGGCGTCACCCAGTGGGCGCTGCATCCCGACACCGGCAGCAACAACACCAACCCGGTGGTGCTGGCGACCGGCGGCGAGCCAGTGGTGGCCGATCCCGGTCCGTTCGCAGGCTCCAACTACGACAACGGCCCGAACAAGCCGCCCTATGGCCCCGAGGACGTGAGTCCGGCCACGCCGACGCTGAACCAGACCTACGCCTCGTTGCCGCTTTCGTTCGAGGGCAACGCGATCCAGAAGACGGTGCAGGCCGACACCGATCCGGCGCTCGACCTGCTCGACGTGCAGGACGACATCCGCACCATCGCAAGCGAGAAGGTGGCGCCCACCAACTGGGGCTGGTACCAGGAGGGTTACGATCTGGAGCCGACCGACACCGGCGGCGTCGCCACCTACAACACCTACATCACCCACCATAACGCGCCGCAATATTTCGGCTATGTCGGCAATAATCCGTCGGTGGTGACCAACCTGCACGGGCTTGGCGACTTCTTCTCGGCGGTGTCTGCCAACGCGCTGCCCGCCAAGGGGGGCGTGTTCTATGTCCGAGGCGGCTACGGCAACAACGACAAGCTGCTGCCGGTCGATCCCAACCCGGCGGTGCGTTCGGCGTTCCCGGGCAGCGACGACCATCCCGGCTATTCCGACACCCAGATCGCGGAATCGCTGCTCGCCGACGAGGTCAACGCGATCGCCGCCTCGCCCTACTGGAAGGACAGCGCGATCATCATCACCTACGACGAGACCGACGGGCTGTACGACCACACCACGCCGATGTTCCGCCAGTACGATCCCGAGGGCAATCCGCTCTCGGCCGGCCCGCGCATCCCGCTGATCGTGATCTCGCCCTACAGCCGGGTGCATGCGGTCAGTCACGAATATGCCGAGCACAGCTCGGTGATCAAGTTCATCAACGAGCTGTTCGGACTGGCGCCGCTCGCCTCGCTGCCGGACGAGGTCAAGGGCCGCATGCTCGGCAAGCAGGAGTTCGGTCAGGACGCGCTCGAGCCCGCTGATGGCGCCGACAGCAAAGCCGGCGACCTGTTCTCGGCTTTCGACAACTCCCGGCTGACCGGCGAGCTGCAAACGCTTCCCGCCAGCTACGCCGAGATCCCGGCCTCGATCGTGCACACGCTGCCGCACTACGGCGGCAACGGCTGCACCGCGCTCAACGTGATCCCGACCGACTACGCCACCGGCAAGCTGATCGATCCGGCTCCGGCGGACTTCAACCCGCGCCCCAGCGTCACGCCAGGCATCCCGACCTCGGCCAGCTGGACTCCGTGAAGCGCACGCTGTTCGGAGGTGGGCGTCTCGCCCACCTCCTGTTTGCCCACCCGTTGTTCGCCACCCTGCTGCTGGTTTCGAGAGCGCTGATCGTAAGCGCGCTGATTGTTCCGCGCCCGGCGCTTGCGGCAACTGCTTCCCCGACCCTGGACGCGCTTCGGGCGCAAGGCTCGGTTCCTTGCGGCGTGGTGGTCGAGCAGGAGGATTTCAACAAGGTCGATACGCACGGCGACCTGTCCGGCTTCGCCGCGCAGATCTGCCGGGCGGTGGCGGCGGCGGCGCTCGGCAGCGCCGACCGGGTGCGGCTCGAGGGGTATCCCGACGACGCGCACGGCATCGCGGCACTCGAGGGCGGCCGGGTGGCGCTGCTGGTCGGCACCACGCCGGAAGCCACGATGGCGATGCTGCACCATATGCGGTTCTCGCCGACCTTGTTCGTTGACGGCCAGGGCTTCCTGGTTCGCCGCGACCTGCATGCGAAGAGCCCCGCCGACCTCGCCGACCGGTCGGTCTGCTTCCTGTCGGAAACCCCGGCGCAGCCGGGCCTGACCGAATGGCAGGCGCAGGCGAAGGTGCCGATCCGCTTCGATCCCTACGAGGAGGGAGGCGAGATGGAGGCGGCGCTGACCGCCGGCCATTGCGACGCCATCACCGCCGACCTTTCGGCGCTGGCGGTGATGCGCGCCGCGTTCCATGGCAGGCGCGCCGACTTCGAGATCCTGCCTCAGGAGATCACCTTCGATCCGTTCGCCGCCGCCACCCGCGAGCGGGATGCCGCCTGGAGCACGATCGTCAGCGACGTGGTGGCGGTGCTGATCGAAGCGGAACAGCACGGCATCGGCCGCGCCGGCGTGGATGCGGCCGATGCC
>CAXUNX010000244.1:0-3957 GCA_964252545.1 uncultured Acetobacteraceae bacterium
CGAGGAACTCGAAGGCCTCGACATGACCCTGCACGGCGAACGTATCAATAGCTGACCAGAACAGACGAAAGCCGGCGGCCCTCAGGCCGCCGAGCTGAAACGCTTGAGCAGGGCCGAGACGCGGTGCCGACGCAGTTCGGTGCGCGCCTTCGGCCCGTCCGCCATGTAGTTGAGCTGGATCGCGTAGCGACGGCCGACATAGGGACGATGACCGTGCCAACTGGTTTCGCCGTTCGGAAACGCGAGCAGGGTGCCATCGACCGGGGGCACCTCCACGGCATAGTCCTCGATGTTGTCGGGCGAGCGAAGCAGCCGCAGGCAGCCCTCGCGGCGCGCCCAGCTCTGGTTCTCGGGATTGAGATAAAGCAGCACGGTGACCCGCTTGGCCGTGGAATCGCGATGGATACGCCCATCCTTTTCCCGGGTGCGTCCGCGCAGCGTCAGCATGGTGGGCGCGGTTTCCAGCGCGAGGCCGAACTTGTCCGCTATCGCCTGGCGGAACTCGGCTCCTTCCAGCGCCCGCACCAGCGACTGCACCACCGGGCGCAGCCGCAGGGCGCTCGGCGGGAACGAGCCGCCGGAAGACATTGGCGGCAGCGCGTCGACGACCGCGTTCAGGCTGTTGGCGGGAACGAAGCGCGGAACCACCACGTGCGGGAAGGGTTCGAACGCCACGGGCATTGCGCGCAGCGCATCGAAGCGGAGTTCGACGGCTTCCGGCTTCAGCATGATCACACCCTCCAACGGCCCGGGCTGTTCCAGCCCTGGCTGGTTCAGCCTCGGCTGGTCCAGGTAGAGGAGTGCCGGGTGGCCTTCAAGCCGCTTCAGCTATGCCACGGATGCGGCCCGTGCAGGACCGTGGCGGTCGACAGGAACTGGGCGCAGCCGAACTGGCCGTCGCAGCACGGCAGCGTCGCGGCCCCGGCCGCCGCCCTGCCAGCTTGAAACACCACATGCGACATCGTGACCCCGCGTCCCGCACAGGTGAAGCGCGGCTTCTCGACGGTCATGCGAAGGCTCGTGCCCCGGCTGATCTCCGGGCCGGCGTTCGGGCTCGCCGCCTGGGCGCCACTTGCGGCCGACAGCACACACACTGCCGCGGCGAACGCACCGGAACCCACAAGGCGGCGAACGGCGGTCATGCGGTGGCCTCGTCTCATTACTGAACCAAGCTAGCTTCATAAGGGACGTGCTACGGTGATAGTTACTGTGCTCTCGTTTGTTTGAACCGCAACCCGTCTGCGATGCCGCCGGATTGATCCGGCGACCTGCTGGAGCTATGCCGCGCTGTCATGTCGACCGCCAGCCTTGCAGCACGCGCCGGAACCGCCGCAGCCATGGTAACGGACTCCGACCCCCCGGCACCGGGCGGCCCGCTGGCGGCATACCGGGAGCGGCTTGGCCAGTCGCTGCTGGATCCCGATCCGGAGCAGGAACAGGTGGCCCGGCGGCTGGACGGGCTGTTCGAGGCGCTGCGCGCCCGCAAGGCGCACGGCTCGCGCAGGCCGGTGGCGCTGAGCCGGCTGTTCGGGCGGAGTGCGACGCTTCCCAGGCCGCGCGGCCTCTACATCGTGGGTCAGGTCGGCCGCGGCAAATCCATGCTGATGGACCTGTTCTTCGAGCGGGCGCCTGTCGCGCACAAGCGGCGGATCCATTTCCACCGCTTCATGCAGGACGTGCACGGCAAGCTGTTCTCGCTCAAGCGCGCCCATCCGGAGCTTGCCGACCCGATCCCGCCGCTCGCCCGGTCGATCGCCGCAGAGGCCTGTCTGCTCTGCTTCGACGAGTTCCAGGTCAACGACATCGCCGACGCGATGATCCTGGGCCGGCTGTTCGACGCGCTGTTCGCGAGCGGCGTGGTGGTGGTGGCGACCTCCAACACCCGGCCGGAAGATCTGTTCCAGAACCGGCCGGGCCGGGACGCCTTCAAGCCGTTCATCGCCATCATCAAGCGCGAGATGGACACGCTGTTTCTGGACAGCCCGCGCGACTACCGGCGCGGCGGCCTGCGCGGCATCGTCACCTGGCACGTTCCGGCCGATGCCCGAACCGATGCCCGCCTCGATACCGCGTTCCGCCGCCTTTCGGAGGGCGCCCCGGTCGAGCCGGTGACGCTGCTGGTCATGGGGCGGCAGTTGCGGGTGGAGCAGGCCGCGGGGCCGGTGGCGCGCTTCGAGTTCGATGCATTGTGTGGCCGGCCGCTGGGTGCTGGCGACTACCTGGCGCTGGCGCAGCGTTTTCCCAATCTGATCCTGGACGCGGTTCCACGGCTGGGGCCGGAGAACTTCGACGTGGCGCGTCGGTTCATCGTGCTGATCGATGCGCTTTATGAACAAAAAACCAAGCTGGTCGCCTCGGCGGCCGACCAGCCGGACCGGATCTACATGCGCGGCGAGGGGGCGGATGCGTTTGAACGCACCGCCTCCCGACTCGAGGAAATGCAGAGCCAGGCCTATCTCGATCTTGCGCATCTGCAATAAAAGGCGGCCGGCACCCTCTTGCCGGACAGGGGGCCAGGGACTAGCAAATCGGCTCCATTTTGTACATATTCCGGGAGTTTCGCAGGAAGATGGCTCGCAGCAAGATCGCGCTGATTGGCGCTGGCAACATCGGCGGTACGCTCGCCCACCTCATTGGCCTCAAGGAACTTGGCGACGTCGTGCTGTTCGACGTGTTCGGCGGCGTGGCGGCGGGCAAGGCGCTCGATCTTGCGCAATCCTCGCCGGTCGACGGGTTCGATTGCGCGCTCACCGGCGGTTCTGAGTACAGCGCCATCCAGCACAGCGACGTGGTGATCGTCACGGCGGGCTTCCCGCGCCTGCCAGGCATGTCGCGCGATGATCTGCTGTCGAAAAACGCCGAGGTGATCGGCCAGGTCGCCGAGGGGATCAAGACCTATGCCCCGGACGCGTTCGTGATCGTCATCACCAATCCGCTCGACGTGATGGTGGCGGTGATGCAGGAGAAGTCGGGCCTGCCGGCGCACAAGGTGGTCGGCATGGCCGGCGTGCTGGACAGCGCCCGGTTCCGGCTGTTTCTGGCGCAGGAATTCGGCGTGTCGGTGGAGGATGTCACCGCCTTCGTGCTGGGCGGCCATGGCGACACCATGGTGCCGCTCACCCGGTATTCCACGGTTGCCGGGATACCGATCCCCGACCTGATCAAGATGGGCTGGACCACGCAGGAGAAGATCGACGCCATCGTCAAGCGGACCGCGGGCGGCGGCGGCGAGATCGTCAAGCTGCTGGAGAAGGGTTCCGCCTTCTACGCGCCGGCCGCCTCCGCCGTGGCGATGGCGGAAAGCTACCTGCGCGACAAGAAGCGCGTGCTGCCCTGCGCTGTGAAGCTGCAAGGCGAGTACGGCCAGTCGGACTTCTATGTGGGCGTGCCGGTGGTGATCGGTGCTGCGGGGGTGGAGCGCATCGTCGAGGTCTCGTTCACGCCGGAGGAGCAGCAGGCGTTTGATGCCTCGTGCAACGCGGTCAAGAAGCTGCTCGCCGAGTTCCGGGCGATCGGCCGCTAGCGCGGGCGGTCCCGGAACGGCGCCGCATGCGCATGCGCTGAAAGGCTTGGCCCATGCGCTTGAAGCATTGCTGCCACAATCGGATGCACGCACCAGTGGTGCCGCGTTGACGTTATCTATTTTCTGCAGCCTGCGCAGTCGGCAGCCGCATCGGCCCGTGCGGGCCCATCTCTAGGAGAAGCTTCATGGCGGGCGTCGATATCCTCGCGACGGCCTTCAGCGGCGCCAACGCCGCCTATCTCGCAGACCTTTATGCCCGCTGGAGCGACGATCCGGACAGCGTCGATGCGAGCTTCGTCGAGCTGTTCAGTGCGCTTGACGAGGAGGCGGTCTCGGCGATCCAGGATGCGGCCGGAGCCTCCTGGGCGCCGCGCCGCTTCGAGGTCGAGCCGTCCGGCACGGCCGCCGCTTCAGCCGCTGGCGGCAAGCCGGTG
>CAXUNX010000245.1:0-2832 GCA_964252545.1 uncultured Acetobacteraceae bacterium
GCCCAGGAAAGGCGCGCCGCCCGCTTTGGCGCCGTGGCGAGCGTTTCCCGGCGCTGCGGCCAGGCTGGTCGGCGGTGGCGTTTCATCTCGAGCTGGCGCCCAGCGTGATCATCTCGCTGCGTCACACCAACGGTGATCGGGCCTGCTGGATCGTGACCGATGCCGACCAGGCATGGTTCGAGCCGGTCAGCGTGCTGCCCGCGCCGGTGCGGGAAAGGCTCGGCGCCGCCACCGAACGGCTGCTGCTGCGGGCACGAAGCGACCCCGAGCTGTTTGCTGGCTGGAGCGGCATCCACCGCCCGGTGCGATTGGAGCTGCTCGCGCAAACCCGGCAGGAACCTGCTTCCGGGCCGCACGGGTCCGGAGCCGGGCTGCCCGGCATCATCGACGCCCTGCTCGCCGGCGGGGCCGCAGGCCTGGCGGAAGTCACCGCCGGCGATGACATGATCGCGGTGCGGCTGCCGAGCGGCCTCGAGATCCCGGTGCTGCTGGGGGCTGCGGTGTTGCGGCAGACCGACCTGTTGCCCGGCTGGAGCCCGGGCGGGCTGTATTGCGACTTCGCGCCGTTCTACCTGCTCGAGCTGCGTCATGCAGGCGGCGCCCGGGCAGCCTGGCTGCTCGACGGCTGCCTTTGCCAGATCGACGACGTCGTGCGCGCGCCGGGCAACACCAGGATCGCCCTGCTGCAGCGCGCGGCTCCGGTGATGAACCAACATCTCGACGGCGTGCTCGCCCTCGAGGATCCGACTTCAAACCCGTCGGTGGCGCGCTACCTGGCGCTGCCGGAGTCGGTGCGCCAGACCCTGGTCAACGTCAATGGCGGCGCCATCCGGCCGCCGCTCGCGGCTATGGGCTTCGGACAGATGCCGGACGCGCTGCCCGCCGGCGCCCCGGATGCAGGCGTCCCGGATGCAGGCGTCCCGGATGCAGGCGTCACGGGCCCAGGCGAGGTGGACTCAGGCGAGGTGGGCGCAGGTGCCGAGCAGCCCGTGCTGCTGCGGCGCGAGGCGGCGGCGCTGGCGCTCACCACCGACCTGCACCGGCGCTGCCTCCAGGCCTGCATCGACGGCTGCCTCGAATGGCCCAGCCCAGTGGACGCCGCCCCCGCGAGGCTGCGCGCGATCCTGGCCCTGGACGATTATGTGTTCGTCTACCAGTTCCGGGATGCGTCCGGCCTCGACTTCCTGCTGGTCGCGGGCGACCGCTGCGCCAGGGTGATCGGGCTGGTGGTTCCGGCGGCGAACCTGCTGCTGTTCGATGATCGCCATCCCGGCTGGTCGGGCGACACCTGGCTGCGCAACGAGCGCGGCGGGGATTTCTGGTCGCTGCTGGTGCGGCACGTCAACCACTACGCCGCCGAGATGCCGTCGCGCCGCCGCACGCCACAGGCACGACCCGTCAACGTGCTGCTCGGCAACCTGCATATCGGCCACCATCTCTGGAACGACCTCACCGGCCTCGAGGCGCTGGTCGGCGCGGTTCCCGCCGAACGATTGCCGACAACCATGATCCTGGCAGCGGCGGACGGGCATGCCGAGCTGTTCGGCCCGCTCGAGCAGCTATTCCCGCCGTTGGCGGGACGGGTCGACCGGTCGCTGGCCGGTATCGAGGCGTTCGTCCGCTGGACCTACCGCCACGACGTGTGGCCGGCGCGCATCACCCGCGACCACGTCTCGGCGGCGCTGCGCGAGCGGGTGATGGGCCATCTGGCACGGGCTCCCGAGGCCGAACGGGTCCGGGCGTTCCCGGCGACGCACCTGCCAGGCTCCGATCCTTCGCCACCGGTGGTGGTGTTCGGGATGCGTGTGGAAGACCGCACCTTTGTTGATCTGCCCGGCTTCTGCGACGCCTTCGTGGGCTTCATGGCGAGGCGCCACCCCGGCGCGGTGATCGTCTTCGACGGCTACAACCGCTCACCCGGCGAGGGCGCCCCGCGCATCATCCGCGGCATGGCCTATGAGCTGGCACGCAAGCCGCCGGAGCAGGTCGAGGCGGAGATCGTGGCCGCCCTGCGCGAGCGTTTCGCCCAGGCGCCGGTGACGGTGATCGGCACCACCGGAGAAAGCATCGCCACCAGCCTGGCCTGGTGCCGCCGAGCCGACGCCGCCTTCGCGCTTTGGGGCGCGGGACTGGCCAAGTATCGCTGGCTGGCCAACCTGCCCACCATGATGATCAGCACGCGCGCCAACCTGCTCAACCGGGCCGATCTCGGGATCTACACCGATGCGCGCTTCACCGAGGCGCCGGCGCCCTTCCGGTTCGCCGATCCCTCGCTGGTGTTCGATGCCGGCCAGGACGCCGCCCTCGCCGGACGCCATATCCAGGGAGGTCGCGAATGCTTTAGCGCCGACACCGACCGGGTGCTGCTGGCGTTCGACGCGTGGCTCGGCCAGGTCAGGAACCAGGCCAGCGGGGCCGCCGCGCGGGCGGCGCGTTAACCATCGCTTCATGCTCGGCTGGCAGGATGCGCGCATGATCTCGCCCGCGTCGCTCGCCGCGTTCTCCGCCGTTCCGCGCCCCGCAGGTGCGGCGTCGCAGCCCTCTGTCGCTCCGCCCTCGCCGCTTCCGGACCCGTCCGCGGCCGGGGTCGGCGGGGCTCCCGGGCCGGGCCAGAACGGGCGCCGCGGCGCATTGCTCGACATCTCCGCCTGAGCGGCTCGGGGGCGTGTTGGGGCCCGGTGGGGTTGGGTTTGTCGTTTTCGGCGGGGCGGGGCGGGTGCCGCGGGCCTGTATGCGGTCCATGTCGGCGGCCAGTTCGCGGGCTACGTCGCCGCGGTAGAAGTCGTCGAGCCCGGCGTGCGCCAATTGCTCCAGCGTTGCCGCCAGCCGTTC
>CAXUNX010000245.1:2842-3930 GCA_964252545.1 uncultured Acetobacteraceae bacterium
CGCGCCCGTTCGATTTCGTTTGAACTTTTCCTCCGGGACGTTCAGGTTCCGGCGCGATGCCCCATTTTTCCCGCATCGTGCCGCAAGGTGAAAACCGCGAACGGGTCTCCTGCCTGGATTGCGGGCACGTGTTCTACGAGAACCCCAAGATCGTCGTTGGCGCCGTGGTGGCGCACGAAGGGCGCATCCTGCTGTGCAGGCGGGCGATCGAGCCCAGACGCGGCTTCTGGACGCTTCCAGCCGGCTATCTCGAGCTGAACGAGACCCCCGCCGAGGGCGCCGCCCGCGAGGCGATGGAGGAGGCGGGCGCCAGCATCGCCATTGAAGGCGTGCTCGCCATCTACAGCATCAGCCGCATCGCCCAGGTGCAGATCATCCACCGTGCCCGCTTCGCCCAGCCGGAACACCCGCATATCGAGGCAGGCGAGGAGAGCCTCGAGGTCGGGCTGTTCGCCCTCAACGACATCCCCACGGCGGAGATCGCCTTTCCCACCGTGCACTGGGCAATCGACGCTTATCGCCGGGTCGGAAGCGGCCCGCTGCTGGCGCCGGCCGGCAACCCGCGCCACGATCCGCGCGGCGAGGCCCACCTGCCCGAGGCGCCGCCCCAATCAACCCAGCACGCCGCGCGCCACGACCCGCAGCCAGCACCGGTTGCATGACGATGCCGATCAGGAAAGGCCAGGCATGAGCAGACGCGAGCCTCGACGCACAACGCTGATGGCGGTGCTGGCGCTCGCAGGCGCGCCGGTGGTGCTCGGCACGGCGGCTCTCCCCACGCCAGGACAGGCCTCCTCGCCTTCCGACCCCAGCGCGTTCTCGCAATCGGTCGAGGTGTTCCCACGGGCCGGGCCGACCGCGGCCCGAGGCCTGGTGATGGAGGCGCATGCGGAGGCGCTGCTGCCGGCGCCGCTTCCCGACCGCGACATCGGCCCGCCGGGGCCGAGCAGCGACGCCCTGGCCGCGGAGGGCGATCCCAGCCTGCAGCCCAACATCTTCAATCCGCACGACCATTTCGCAGGCGACGGCTACGCCGCCGGATCCAACATCGAGGGCGACCACAACAACCGCCATACGCCGGGCGGCGG
>CAXUNX010000246.1:0-3922 GCA_964252545.1 uncultured Acetobacteraceae bacterium
GAGGAGGCCAGATGCGCCGTCAGGTGCGCAAGATCGGCCCATTTGCAGGCGGCGTTGACCACCAGCACGAGCGCATCCCCGGTATTGGCGACCATCAGGTCGTCGAGCACGCCGCCGCGCGGGTTGGTGAACAGCGCGTAGCGCTGGCGGCCCGGCGCAAGCCCGAGCAGGTCGGCCGGAACCAGGCGCTCGAGCGCCAGCGCCGCGTCGGCGAGCTGGCCGGAGCGCGGACGGAGCCGGACCTGGCCCATGTGCGAGACGTCGAACAGGCCGGCGCGGGCGCGGGTGTGCAGGTGCTCGCCCAGGATCCCGGTGGGATAGTGCAGCGGCATCTCGAAGCCTGCGAACGGCACCATGCGGGCGCCTGCCTCGAGATGCAGGGCGTGGAGCGGAGTCCGGGCCAATGGATCGGAATCAGGAGACGTCACGGGCTCTGACATGCGGCACACCTCCGAGGCCGGCGGCTGCCGGTCTGCATGGTGCCCCTTCTGTCGGTTTGCCTGAGATCGTTATCCCGTCGGCGGACGCGCAAGGCGCCACTTTCCAGAGGTCGCGGCTGGGCGGTCCTTTTGCCTGAGAGTTTCCGGGGCGGTTGCTCCTTCGGCGCCGGCAAACGCCGGTCTCTCCCGCTTCAGCATCCCTAGGATCGGGAGCCGGTACTCACAAGTCAAGTTTTTCCGCGTTCGAGGCTATCCGGCGCCCGGCTGAACCGCTTTGCTGCCGCGCGCCTTGCCGGAGTCCGACGTTGAAGCAATCCCTTGCCGCCGCCGCCGCCGCCGGCACCCTGCTCGTCGCCAGCCTGTCTGCGGCGCACGCCCAGCAGCCGCTTCCCATGCCGCCCGCGATCCCCGCACCAAAGGATGCGAGCTGGCCGGGCAGCATCGGCCTTGCGGTGGACATCACCGATCTCGCCCGCCACGTGATCAGCGTCCGGGAGACCATCCCGGTGCACCAGGCGGGGCCGTTGGTGCTGCTCTACCCGAGATGGGTGCCCGGCGACCACGGGCCCACCGGCCCGCTCGCCGATCTCGCCGGCCTCCTCATCGAGAGCAACGGCAAGCCGCTCGACTGGGTGCGCGACCCGGTGGACATGCACGCCTTCCACCTGGTGGTGCCGGCAGGCGCCACCAGCCTGCAGGCGCAGTTCCAATACCTGTCGCCGCCGAGCACCGTCGAGGGACGGGTGGAGATGACCCCCGTGATGGTTGATCTCGCCTGGAACACCGTGCTGCTCTACCCGGCCGGCCTGTTCAGCCGCGGCATCACCGTCGCCCCGAGCCTCACCTTCCCGACCGGCTGGAAGCTGGCGACCGCGCTCGACACCGCCCAGGCCGGCGACGGACATGTCGCCTTCAAGCCGGTGACGCTGAACACGCTGGTGGATTCGCCGCTGTTTGCCGGACTCTATTCGAGCCGCATCGACCTGGCGCCGGGTGCCGCCACCCCGGTGCATCTCGACGTCTTCGCCGACCGCCCGGAGGATCTGGCGATCACCCCGGACCAGCTTGGCAAGCATCGCGCCGTGGTGCAGCAGGC
This sequence comes from uncultured Acetobacteraceae bacterium, assembly GCA_964252545.1. Taxonomy (GTDB): domain Bacteria; phylum Pseudomonadota; class Alphaproteobacteria; order Acetobacterales; family Acetobacteraceae; genus Lichenicoccus. The sequence continues at coordinate 1,537 of CAXUNX010000246.1, forward strand.
GGTGCGGAACTTCGGCTGCCAGCACTACAACCATTACGACTTCCTGCTGGCGCTGAGCGACGAACTGGGCGAGGTCGGGCTCGAACATCACCGCTCCAGCGAGAACGGCACCGGGCGGACGTACTTCACCGACTGGAACAAGAGCCTGGCCGACCGCGACCTGCTGCCGCACGAATACACCCATTCCTGGAACGGCAAGTTCCGCCGCCCCGCCGATCTGTGGGCGCCGAACTTCAACGTGCCCGAGCGGGACAGCCTGCTCTGGGTTTATGAAGGCCAGACCCAGTTCTGGGGCCAGGTGCTGGCGGCCCGCTCTGGCCTGTGGACCCGCCAGCAGGCGCTGGACGCGATCGCCGACGACGCCGCCAGCATGCAGACCGAGACCGGCCGGGCCTGGCGCCCGCTCGCCGACACCAACCAGGACCCGATCATCAACGAACGGCGGCCGCAGCCCTGGCACAGCTGGGAGCGCGAGGAGGACTACTACACCGAGGGGCTGTTGATCTGGCTCGACGCCGACACGCTGATCCGCAGCCGCACAAACAACCAGAAGTCGCTGGGCGACTTCGCGCGCCGCTTCTTCGGCATCGATAACGGCAGCTTCGGCGTCGTGCCGTATCGCTTCGACGACGTCGTGCGCGGCCTGAACGACGTGCTGCCCTTCGACTGGGCGGGCTTCCTGCACGCCCGCCTCGATCGCCGGGGCGGCGAGGCACCGCTCGACGGCATCACCCGCGGCGGCTACCGGCTGGTCTACACCGACCAGCAATCCCCCTTCCTCAAGAGCGAGGAGCAGCTCCGCAAGTTCCACGATTTCAGCACCTCGATCGGGCTCAGCCTCGGCAGCGGCGGCACCATCTCCGACGTGATCTGGGCCGGTCCCGCCTTTCGCGCCGGCCTGGTCAAGGGCGGCAAGATCATCGCGATCGACGGCCTGTCGTTTGACGACGCGGACGACCTGCAGTCGGCGATCAAGCGTGCAGCAACCGACAAGGCGCCGATCGAGATCCTGGTGCAGGAGGACCGGCATTTCCGCGACCTCCGGATCGACTACCATGGCGGCCTGCGCTACCCGCACCTCGAGCGCGTCGCCGGCACGCCGGCGCTGCTCGACGACCTGCTGACGCCGCTGCCCTAGATGCGGCCTGCGCTGTTTTTGCGAGCACCTTGATGCAGTCGAACGACGCCGTTCGGGTGGGTGATGCTCCGCCGGCGCCTTGTTCTAAGAGTTTCCCGGCTTCTGCAGCACCATCAGCACCTGCGGCAGCCGTGCCGGATTATCGAGGAACTCGACCAGCCGGAACATCCCGCTCCAGTGCTTGACCACGAAGCCTCGCGGAATGATCGCCTCGCCGTAGTGCGACAGCGGATTGGGCCGCGCCACCGGGGCCGCGTGCAGGAAGTGCCCGGCCTCGTAGCGGGCGTTCTCGTGCGCCTCGTCGATGAACGAGTCCGCGCACGCCTCGTACCAGCCATGCTCCAGGCGGATGCCGGACGCGCGGCGCAGCCGCATCTCCGCGCAGAATGCGATGAAGCGGCGGCTCTGGGTGGTGATCATCAGCAGCCCGCCCGGCTTGAGCAGCCTCGCGAACTCCTCGATCCAGCGGGTGGCCAGGAACTCGTCGAGATGGCTGAACACCGACCACGACACGACGTAGTCCAGGCTCTCCGGCGCCAGCACCAGCGGGGGCGCCACCCCGGCCGCGAAGAAGTTCAGCGCCGGGTTGCACCGCCGCGCCTCGGTCAGGAAGCGTGAGGTGGAATCCGTCCCGAACAGGTTGTCCGGCAGGATGTCCTTCATGAACAGCCGCACCATGCGGCCCCAGCCACAGCCGAACTCGAGCAGCCGCCGGTGGGCCGCGAGCGGCCGGCCGGCATAGGCGGCATAGGCCTTGATCTCGCGAAAGAACGCATGCGCCTCGTGCAGCGACACCTCGCCGCAATGGCCGTGCATCGCGTGCTGCAGCGCCTCGTCCGGGAAGCCCGGCATCGCCACGTTCTCGATCTCGGGGATGCGCAGCGAACTGACCAGGATGTCGAGCCAGTCCTGGTCGCTACGGTCCCGGAAGGTCCTGAACAGCGTGTCTGCGTCTGCTGCCTGAGCGGGGGGCTGCACCAAACCGGCCTTGCACTCTATTACGTTTTCGATATGGACACATCGGCTGCCGGTTTTCCAGCTTTCAATGCACGCGCCCACGCCGGGCCCACCGGCGACGCCGGTGTTGCAGCATCAGCAGCGCGTCCCAGACCAGCGCCGGCCCTTCGCGCAGCCGCCAGTACCAGCGCTTGCGCCATCGCGAGGAGGCCGGCATCGGCGGTGGCGGTGCCGGACGGGCCGCAACCCCGGCAAGCCGCAGCAGCAGCACGCAGCGAGGCAGATGATAGG
>CAXUNX010000247.1:0-2867 GCA_964252545.1 uncultured Acetobacteraceae bacterium
CTGCTGGCGCCCGCCGCGCACGCGCAACAGGCCGCAGCCCCGGCAGCACCCGCGTCCTCGTCCGCTTCGACCCCCGGCCCGGCCGCCTCCTCCCAGACCGCCGAGGGTGAGACGGTGATCGTGACCGGCACCCGCGAGCCGCGCCGCAAGGCGCGCGACAGCCTGTCTCCCGTGGACGTGGTGACCGCGCGCGACATCGCGAACACCGGGCAGACCAACGTGACGCAGGCTCTGGTGCAGTTGCTGCCTTCGGTGACCACGCCGGCGGTCGGCATCTTCGACGGCTCGCCCACCGACTTCATCAGCCTGCGCGGCCTCAACCCGAACCAGACCCTCGTGCTGGTGAACGGCAAAAGACGCCACGATTCCTCGTTCATCTTCATCGACGGCTTTGCCGACGGCGCCACACCGGTCGATCTGGACCTGATCCCGCCGTCGCTGATCGACCATGTGGAAGTGCTGCGCGACGGCGCAGCCGCGCAGTATGGCTCGGACGCGATCGCAGGCGTGGTCAACATCATCCTGAAATCAACCGATCAGGGCGGCTTCGCCACCAGCGAGATCGGCCAGACCGAGGCGGGCGACGGGTTCGTGCTGCAGGCGGGCGGCGAGAAGTCGGCGAAGCTGGGGCCGAACGGCTTCGTGGATCTCAGCATCGACTACCGCCACCAGGACCACACCGTCCGCGACCAGGACGACGACCGCACCGGCACGGTGGTGACCAAGATCCTGGGCGATCCCGCCAGCACCCGCACCGATTTCGGCGTCAACGCAGGCATCGACCTCGCGGGCGGCGTGCAGCTCTACAGCAGCGACACCTATGCCTACCGCTTCACCGACGTGAACCAGGTGTTTCGGCTGCCGAGCCGGCTGCCGGAGCTCTACCCCGGCGGCTTCACGCCGCACCAGACCACCTTCGAGAACGACTTCTCCTCCTCGGTGGGATTGAAGGGCGACGACCTGCTGGGCTGGAACTGGGACCTCAGCTCCACCTATGGCGGCGACTTCCTGGACGACAACCTGCGCAACAGCGCCAACATCGGACTCTATGAGGCGACCGGATCAACCCCCACCGGCATCCACCTCGCGAACTTCTCCAGCACGCTGCTCACCAACGATCTCGACCTGCGCCGCAGCATCCATTCGCCCTTGTGGTGGTCGCCGATCACCCTCGCCGGCGGCATCGAGCACCGCTTCGAGACCTACGGGACGGGGGTGGGCAGCCCGGCCTCCTATCTGGACGGCGGCAGCCAGGCGCAGGCGGGATTGCTGCCGAGCGATGCCGGCCCGCACTCCCGCGTGGTCTACAGCGCCTATGGCGACGTCTCGACCCACCTGACCAAGGCCTGGCAGGCCGATCTCGCGGGGCGCTTCGAGCACTATACCGATTTCGGCAACACCTATAACGGCAAGATCTCGACCCGCTACGACATCTCGCGCGCGCTGGCGCTGCGCGCCACCTTGAGCAGCGGCACCCGGGCGCCGAGCCTCGCCAACGAGTTCTACAGCGCCCTCGCCGTCGGGCCCGAGAGCGCCAGCGGCACGCTGGCCGCCAACTCCGCCGCGGCACAGCTGCTCGGCGCCTCGCCGTTGAAGCCGGAGCGCTCCACCAACCTGACCGCGGGCGCTGTGCTCAATCCGGTGGAGCGGCTGTATGTCACCGTCGACGCCTACCAGATCAACATACGCGACCGCATCGTCAGCGGTCCGGGCACGTCGGGGGATCTGGCCATCGAGGCGCTGCGCCTGCAGGGCATCGCCGTGTCGCCGGAACTCACCTCGGACGACGTGTCCGCCTCGTTCTTCGCCAACGCCGCCAGCACCCGCACCCGCGGCGTGGACATCACCCTCACCTACAGCACGCGGCTCGGGCGCTGGCGCGGCAGGAACCTCGGCACGGTGGATTGGGACGCGTCGCTGAACGCCAATTATACGCGCATCACCCATGCCAACAGTCTGGCGGACGGCTCGTCCGACCTCACCGCGCAGAACATCGCCTATCTGGCCACCAGCACGCCCCGCAACCGCATCACCTTCGGCGGCCGCTGGCACGAGCAGCGCTGGGACCTGCTGCTGCACGAGCAGCGCTTCGGCGAGACCATCGACGAGCTCACCTATTTCGAGGGGCCGAACGCGTTCTCCACCACCGATTTCTTCCGCTTCTACAACCGGCCGCGCTGGATCACCAACCTCGAGCTCGGCTACCGGCCGGTGCCGCACCTGCGCGTGGCACTCGGCGCCAACAACCTGTTCAACAACTACCCGACCCGGATCCCAGCACAGAACGGCTATAACGGCTCCGAACCGTACGACAGCGACGCCAGCCAGATCGGCATCGACGGGGGCTTCTATTATGGCCGCCTGTCCTATGATTTCTGATCCCGAACATGGATGCCGACGCATGACCGACCTTTCCCGACGCCGGGTGATCGCGGCCGGCAGCCTGCTCGGCCCCGCTGTTCTGTCCCAGGCCGCCATGGTGCATGCCGCCACCGCGTCGGCCGCATCGGAGGCCGCGCCGCCGGCGCTGTTATCGTTGAACGAGAACCCGTTCGGCCCCGCACCCGGCGTCCGGCGCGCGCTCGGGGAGGCGCTCCCGCAGGTCGGCCGCTACGGCACCCCGGACGCCGCCGACCGGCTGGTGGCGCAGGTCGCGGCACTGGAGGCGATCGACCCGGCGCAGATCGTGATGGGCGAGATCCTGGAGGTGCTTGGCTTGTTCCTGGCCGCCGAGGCGCCGGCCGGCGGCCGGTTCGTCTACTCGGTTCCGGGCTACACCGCGCTGGTGGACGCGGCACGGCCGCTGGGCGGCGTGCCGGTGGGAGTGCCGCTCGGGTTGTGCGGGTTGATCAGGTAGACCGCCTTGG
>CAXUNX010000247.1:2877-3916 GCA_964252545.1 uncultured Acetobacteraceae bacterium
GCCGGTGGGAGTGCCGCTCGACCAGACGCTCGGCAACGACCTGGGAGCGCTGGACAGGGCCGTGCAGCCCGGCACCAAGGCGGTCTACCTGATCAACCCGCACAACCCGAGCGGCACCGCCAGCGACCGCGCCGCGTTTGACGCCTTCCTGGCGCGGGTCTCCGAGCGCGCCCCGGTGATCGTCGACGAGGCCTATCTCGAATATGACGACATGTCGCTCAGCGCCGCACGCCTGACCCGCGCCGGCCACAACGTTTCGGTGTTCCGCACGCTGGACAAGATCTACGGCCTGGCCGGGCTGCCGGTGGGCTACCTGCTGGCGCCCCGACCGCTCGCCACAGCGCTGAAGCAGGCGGGCTTCGGCGATCCGCACGGGCTGGGCCGCCTGCAGATCGCGGCCGCCAGCGCAGCGCTCGCCGACCAGGACTGGGTGCGACGGGTGCGCACGCGCATCGTCGCGGGCCGCGAGCGGTTAACGGCGGCGCTCGACGCGCTCGGCCTCCAGCACAGCCGCTCGGCCGCCAATTTCGTGTTCTTCCGCAGCCCGCTGTCGGCGCAGGCGCTGAGGCGGGACCTCGAACGGCGCGGGATCGTCGTGGCCCGTCCGTTCCCGCCGCTGGATCAGTGGGTCCGCATCAGCATAGGCACCGAAGCGGAGGTGGGGCGCACCATCTCGGCCCTGCGCCGGAGCCTGAAGGCTTAGCCGGGCGCGCGTCGACGAGGCACCACCGACCGCCGGATACGCCTCATTCCTCCGGCTCGGTGGTGAACAACAGCGGATAGCCCTTCTTGCGCGCCATGTCGGTGGCGCCGGTGGCCTTGGTTTCGGCCACGTCCTTCGTGAACACCGCCACCACGCACGCGCCGCGCCGATGCGCCGTGCTCATGATGCGGTGCGCCTGCTCCTCGGCCATCCGGAACTGCGCCTTCAACACCAGCACCACGAACTCGCGCGGGGTGAAGTCGTCGTTGACCAGCATGACCTTGTACAGCTTGGGCCGCTCGACCTTGGTCTCGAGCTGGACGCGCGGTGTGGTGA
>CAXUNX010000248.1:0-3906 GCA_964252545.1 uncultured Acetobacteraceae bacterium
CCGCCTGCTCGAGCTGATGGCCGGCAAGAGCAGCCGGAGCTTCCGCGAGGAAACCAGCGGCGGCCACCCGCCTCCGCCGCTGCCGCCCGGGCCGCCGGCGCTGGAGATCGCCGGGCTGTCGCACCCGAGCCACTTCCGGGATGTGAGCTGGCAGATCCCGGCGGGCTCGGTCACCGGCATCTACGGCCTGGTGGGGGCCGGACGCAGCGAGGTGGCGTTGTGCGCGTTCGGCTTCCTCACGCCAAGCGGCGGCGAGGTCCGCCTCGAGGGCAGGGTGGTGCGGCCGCGCGACCCGGCTGCGGCGATCGCGCTCGGCATCGGCTACCTGCCCGAGGACCGCAAGCTGCAGGGCATCTTCGCGCCCAAGGCGCTGGAGCACAACCTCACCAGCAACATGCTGCCGCGGTTCACCGGCCGTGGCGGGCGGCTCGATTTCGGCGGCCTCGCCAGGGAGGCCGCGCGGGTGATCGGCGCCTATGGCATCAAGGCCCGCAACGCAGGCACGGTGATCGGAACGCTGTCGGGCGGCAACCAGCAGAAGGGGTTGTTCTCGCGCTGGGCCACGCCGCCGTTCAAGGTGCTGATCCTGGACGAGCCGACCCGCGGCATCGACGTGCGCACCAAGGCCGAGATCCACGGCTTCATCCGCGCGCTGGCCGCCCGAGGCATGGCGGTGGCGGTGATCTCGTCCGACCTGGCCGAGATCATGTCGGTCAGCGACCGGGTGATCGTGATGCGCCAGGGGGAGGTGGTGGACCGCGTCGAGGGGGCGCGCATGCGGCCGGAGCGCATCCTCGCGGCGGCGATCGGCGCGGGGTCGGAGGCGGCGTGAGCGCCAGCGGGCTCCCCGCATCCGGGCTCGGGCGGCCGTCCGGGCGGTTGCGGCTGCCCCAGGGCCTCGCCTCGGGCAGGGAGCTCGTGCTGCTGGCCACCGTGGTCGTGCTGGCGCTGGCGATCGGCGCGGGCTCGCACGGCGGCTTCTGGAAGCCTGTCAACCTCGACAACCTGCTGGTCAGTGCCGCGATCACCGCGATCCCCGCCACCGGCATGACGGTGGTCATCCTGACCGGCGGCATCGACGTGTCGATCGGCTCGATCCTCGGGCTCACGGCGGCGATCGGCGGGCTGTGCTTCGAGGCGGACTGGCCGCTGCTGGCCGCGATCCCGGTGTTCTGCCTGGCCGGGGCGGCGCTCGGGCTGGTCAACGCCTTGCTGATCGTGTTCGGGCGGGTGCCTCCGGTGGTGGCGACGCTGGGCACGCTGAGCATCTACCGGATGGCGGTGTTCCTGGTGCTCGGCAGCCAGTGGATCACCGCAATCCCGCCGGCGGTGACCACGATCTTCGTGGCCGACAAGATCCTGTGGCTGCCGGTCGCAAGCGTGGTGGCGCTGGCGCTGATGCTGGGCTTCGCGGTGTTCCTGCGCGCCTTCCGGCTGGGCCGGCACGTCTATGCCATCGGCAACAACGAGGAGGCGTCGCGGCTGGCCGGGGTGCGCGTCGCGCGCATCAAGGTGCTCTCCTACATGCTGCTCGGGCTGTTCACCGGGCTGGCTGCGGTGCTGACGCTGGGGCAGAGCCCGCTGGTCCAGACCTCCACCGGCAGCGGCTTCGAGCTCGAGGTGATCGCCGCCGTGGTGCTCGGCGGCACCGCGCTGTCGGGCGGCCGGGGATCGATCCTGGGCACCCTGCTGGGGACGCTGACCGTGCAGCTGGTCACCGACGGCGTGGTGCTGCTGCACATCCAGCCGTTCTGGAGCGGGGTGCTGCTGGGCGGCGTCATCCTGGTCTCGGTGGGCAGCACCTATGCGTTCGAGCGGGGTCCCGGGCGATGAACGCGGGCGGCCTCGACGGCAGGCGGGCGGTGCTGCTGGCGGTGCTGCTGGTTGTCGCGGTGGCGGGGTTCGCGTCCGGTGACCTGACCATCCTGTCACCGGACAACCTGTCCAGCATGGCGGTGTTCGCGGTCGAGATCGGCATCATCGCCTTCGGCCAGACCCTGGTGATCGGCGCCGGCGGCGGCGGCATCGACCTGTCGGTGGGCGCCACCGCGTCGCTGTCGCAGGTGATCATGGGATTGCTGATGACGCACGGCGTGCCGTGGCCGCCCGCGGTGGGGGCGGCGCTGCTGGTGGGGATCGCCGCCGGCGTGCTGAACGGGGCGGCGGTGGCGGTGCTCGGCATCCCGCCGATCATCGTGACGCTGGCCACGATGTTCTCGTTCGGCGGCCTGGCGCTGGTGCTGACCGGCGGCGTGAACATCGACCTCACCGCCGCCCCGGCCGGGTTCCTCGATCTCGGCCAGGGTCACCTGCTGGGCGTGCCGGCCCAGGCGCTGTGCGCTTGGCTGCCGCTGCTGCTGATGTTCATCTACCTGCAGCACTTCACCCGGTTCGGCCGCGCCCACACCCTGGTCGGCACCAACGAGCTCGCAGCCCGGCTGACCGGCCTGCGGGTGGGACGGCTGCGCTTCATCACCTATGCCGTCACCGGGGGACTGGCCGCGGTGGCCGGGGTGATCGAGGCGGCGCGCCTCGGCACCGCGAGCGCCCAGGCGGCCGAGGACGCCAACCTGATCAGCATCGCCATCGCCGTGCTCGGCGGCACCAGCATCTTCGGCGGCGAGGGCTCGGTCACCGGCACCGCGCTCGCGACGCTGGTGATCGGCGTACTCGATTACGGCCTCAGCTACAACGACTTCAACCCGATCTTCCAGGCCGGGGCGATGGGGCTGATCCTGGTGGGCGCGGTGCTGGCGGAGAACCTCGTGCAGCCGGCGCTGGCGCGCAGGCGGATGCGGCGCGCGGCCAGGTGAGGAGCTCGGTGCCTCAAACCACAATTTTCCACGACGGGAACACGATCTCATGGAATACCGCAAGCTCGGCCACAGCGACATCACCGTGTCGGATATCGCCTTCGGCTCCTGGCTCACCACCTCGGGCGGGGTCGAGAAGCAGCGTGCGATCGCCTGCGTGCACCGGGCGCTGGATCTGGGCATCACCTTGATCGACACCGCCAACGTCTACGGGCGGGGCGTGGCCGAGAGCGTGCTCGGCGAGGCGCTGTCCGGGCTGCCTCGGCACAGCTACGTGCTTGCCACCAAGCTGTATTTCCCGATGAGCGACACCGACCGCGGCCTTTCGCGCGTCCAGGTCCACAAGCAGATCGACGCCTCGCTGGCCCGGCTCGGGGTCGACCATGTCGACCTGCTGCAATGCCACCGCTACGACAACGACACGCCGCTCGCCGAGACGATGCAGGCGCTGAGCGAGGTGGTGCGCGTCGGCAAGGCCCGCACGCTCGGCTTCTCCGAATGGCCGGCCGACAAGATCGAGGCAGCCTTGGCGATGCCCGGGGTCGAGCGGTTCGTTTCCAGCCAGCCGCAATATTCCCTGCTGTACCGCAACCCGGAGCAGCAGGTGATCCCGCTCTGCGCCCGCTCCGGCATCTCGCAGATCGTGTGGTCGCCGCTCGGCCAGGGCGTGCTCACCGGCAAGTACGCCCCCGGCGCTCCGATCCCCTCCGACAGCCGTGCCGCCAACGACATCATGAACACGGCGTTCCGGCGGCAATGGCTGGAGCGGCCGGTGCTCGAGGCGGTGCAGTCGCTGCGGCCGCTGGCGGCCGAGGCCGGCCTGACGCTGGCCCAGTTCGCGCTGGCCTGGGTGCTGCGCCAGTCCAACGTCGCCGCCGCGATCATCGGCGCGTCGCGGCCGGAGCAGGTCGACGAGAACGTTTCGGCGTCCGGGCGGCAGGTGCCGGCCGCGCTGTTCGACGAGGCCGAGCGGATCATCGGGGCGGTCGCCTAGAGCCATGGATTCTAGAGCGGGACTGTTAATCAGACTGATTCAAGTCTGATTGATCCCGCTCTAGGCAGGGCCGCGACCGGCTCCGGCCCGGGCCGGAGC
>CAXUNX010000249.1:0-3897 GCA_964252545.1 uncultured Acetobacteraceae bacterium
CGGCGAGCGCGCATCCTCGAGCAGCACGGCGCCCGCGATCCCGCCGCCGCCGCGCACCGGCAGCACCGCGAGCGCCTGGCTGCCGAACGGCTGCATCAGCAGGCGGTGCAGCTCGGCGGTGCGCGCGTCGGCTGCCGCGTCCGCAAGCTCGATGGACTCGCCCGCGTCGAGGGCCGCAAAGAAGTGCGGCAGCTCCGATCGCGACACTTCCAGCCCGCCCGCGTGGAAGCTCTGCTTCGGCTCGAACTGGTCCTCGCATTGCAGCGTGCGGCGCTGAGCCGCGAAATGCCAGATGCTGGTCCGGCGCGCGCCGCCGAGCGCTGCAAGGATCTCGGTCAGCACGGGCGCCGGTTGCGAGGGATCAAGCACGTCCGGGCTGGTCGCGAGCGTCGAGAACGCCTCGTTCTCCCGTGTTCCGGCCTCGCGCTGGCGCGCCAGCAGGCGGGCGAGGCGATCCGAGCGGACGCCTTGGCGGACCAGCAGGCCGCCCAGGATCGCGGCCAGCGCCACGGTGACGAGCGACAGGAGGAAGTTCTGGCGACCGTTGAGCTGGGCGAGCGCGGTCAGGTCGGCCTCCGGTGCGGCGATCAGCAGCACCCAGTCCTGGCCTGCGGCCGGCAGCCTCGAGGCGATGGTCACGTAGCGGCGCCGTTCGACGGTGATGGTGCGGTTGCCGTAGCCCCCGACGCGATACCGGTCATAGGCTGCCACCAGGGCCGCATCGCCGAGCGAGGCTGCGGTCGCCCGGGCCACGCCGGGCCTGCCGGCATCCGCAAGCCGCGCCGGCACCGAGGTGGCAATCACCGTGCCGTCACGGTCGAGGATGGCGGCATGGCCGGTGCGGGAGATATGCAGCGACGCCAGGAAGCTCGAAAGCGCCTCCAGCGTGATGTCGACGCCGAACACGCGGTCGACGCTGCCGGCCTGCAGCAGCCGGATCGCCGCGGTGATGCCGGGTTGCTGGCTGGTGTAGAACACATAGGGCGAGGACCAGAACACGCCGTTGGTGTTCAATGCGCCCCGGTACCAGCCGCGCAGGCGCGGGTCGAAATCGTCGCCGGGGCTCAGCGCGTTGTCCAGCAGCTGGCCGCTGTCGCTCAGATGCACGGAGCTGACCGAGCGCTGGCCTTGCGCATTCAGGATCAGCTTGGTGTCCGTGCCGCCGCCCGGATCGCGCCGCACCATGATGAAGTCGCCGCTGCCGTCCGCTGCATAGAACGCCTCGAGGTGCGGCATCTGGTTCAGCATGCTGGCGGCGAAGCCCTCGATGGCGACGCGTCCGTCCGGGATGGCGTGACGTGCGACCATGTCTCGCACGATCAGTGCCGCCTCGGTGGCCGGGCTGAGATAGCTGCTCACTTCCCGCGCGACGCGGGCTTGCAGCTCGCGGAACAGCGCCGTGGAAAGGGTCAGGGCCGCAGCGCGGTTGGTCCGGTAAGTGTAGATCGAGACCCCGAAGATCGACAGGATCAGCAACGTCACGCCGAGGATCGGCACTCCGACCCGGCGAACCAGCTGGTGTCGGCGCTTCTCGCGGGTGCGGCTGATATCGACGATCTCGTCGGGCACCGATCCATTTCCTGTTGTTGTGCCGGCCGCTGCCGATAGACCGCAAGGTGCCACAGGCCATGCGGCAAGGCCATCATCCGGGCGGCTGGCGGGCCATCACGCCACGCGCGCGTGCCAGCATCAACAGCCCATCGATCATCGCATCGACGTCCTCGTTGCCGGTGCGGTGGTTGGTGATCGCCGCGCGGATCGCACGCCTGCCGCCGATCCGCGTCGTCGACGGCACGGCAATGGCGGCCTCGTGCAGGTCCTTGACGAGCTCCTCGTTTAGGTGGTCGAGATCGACGCCGGGGATGTTCAGCCGGAAGCAGACGATGTTGAGCGTCACCGGTGCGAGCAGTTCGAGCTGCGGCTCGGCGGCGATCCGCCCGGCGAGATGCCGCGCCACGTCGCAGCACGCCTCGACCATCCGGCCCATCCGCTCGGCGCCATACGTCTTGAGCGTCATCCAGACCTTCAGCGCGCGGAACCCGCGCGAAAGATCCGGTCCAAGATCGGCGGGCCAGGGCGCGTTGCCCGCGACCCCGCGATCCGCGCCGGCCAGGTAATGCAGGTTCTGCGCAAACGCCTCGGCCTGCAGCCGCGCGTCGCGCACCAGCACGCATCCCGCGTCGTAGGGCGCCTGCGCCCATTTATGGAAGTCGAACGCCAGGCTGTCCGCCTGCCCGATGCCGCGAAGCAGCGGACGCAGCCGCGGCGACAGCATGGCCAGGGCGCCGAATGCCGCGTCGACATGGAACCACAACCCTTCGCTCCGGCAAAAGCCGGCCAGCTCCGAAAGATCGTCCACCGCACCGGTATCCACCGCACCCGCGGTGCCGACCACCAGAAAGGGCGTGCGGCCCAGGCTGCGGTCGCGATCCACCGCCTCGCGCAGCGCGGGCAGGCTGATACGGTGATCGGCGTCGCAGGCGACCAGCCGCAGCGCATCGGTGCCCAACCCCACCAGGTCGAACGCCCGCGGCACGCAGCCATGCGCCGTCTCGCCGGCATAACCCACCAGCGGCAGGCCGCCGACGCCCGCCCTGCGCACCGCCGGCCCCGCCGCCTGCCTGCGCGCCACCAGCACCGCGATCATGTTCGCCATCGAGGAGCCGGTGACCAGCAATCCCGAGCTCTCAACCGGCATGCCGACCATCTCCGCGGCCCAGCGCACCACCTGGCGCTCGACCTCGATCGGCGCGTGGTCGCGGCCGCCCAGGTTCGCATCCATCGCGCCGGCCAGCAATTCGGCCAGCATGCCGATGCCGGTGCCGGCGCCGTGCACCCAGCCCATGAAGCGCGGATGGGTGTTGCCGACGCTGAACGGCGCCACCAGCCTTTGGAAGTCGGCGTAGACCTCCTCCGGTGCGGCACCTTGCCCGGGCAGCGGCGTCCGCAGCTGGTCGCGCAGCGCATCGGGCATGCGCTGCCAGACCGGCATCTCCCGCAGGCCCGCCAGCCGGTCGAACATGTCGTCGAGCATGGTGTGGCCCAGGGCGCGCAACTCGCGCCAATCCTCGGGATCCAGTCCGGACATGGCAAGCTCCGTGCCGCAGGCGAGTGCGGCGCATGCTTTGGCATGAAACCGGCCGTGATGCACGTCGCGGCGCTCGACCCGGGCCGGGCGCGCGGATATGTGGGAAAGCATGTTCTTCGAAGGCTTCATCCTGGACGAGAGCGGACCGGTACGGCTGCGACGCGGCGGCTCGGGGCCGCCCCTGCTGCTGCTGCACGGAGAGCCGCAGACCCATGCGATGTGGCACGCGGTCGCCTCCAGGCTTGCGGGCCGCCACACCCTGATCTGCCCGGACCTGTCGCGCCAGCGCAGCGAGGCCACGCTGGCCGCCGACATGCTGGCGCTGATGCGCGGCCTCGGCCACCAGCGGTTCGGCGTCGCCGGCCACGATCTGGGCGGCCACGTGGCCTGCCGGATGGCGCTGGATGCGCCCGAACAGGTGCGGCGCATCGCCGTGCTGGAGATCGTGCCGATCCCCGAGCACCTCAACCGGGTCGACATGGCGTATGCGCTCGCCGGCTATCCGAGCTGCTGGTTCGCCCAGCTGCACCCGAAGCCGGAAGCGCTCGCCACCCCTGCGCCGCCCGGATGGTTCCGCAGCGACGCCTTCGACGGCGACATGCATTTCTTCCACGTCGAGGCGGTGGCGGATTACCTGCGCGCAGGCGCCGGGCCGAACCAGCCGCAGCAGCCCGAGCCGGCGCATCGCCGTGCCGGGTTGTCCTTTCCCGCCGAGCAGCAAAGGCTTCGGCTCACCTGCCCGGTGCTGGTCGTTTGGGGCAGCCGCGGACGCATCGGCGGCTGGTACGACCCGCTGCTTCTATGGCAGG
>CAXUNX010000250.1:0-3894 GCA_964252545.1 uncultured Acetobacteraceae bacterium
GTGAGCGCGGTGCCGAGCGGCGCCACCGCCCCTCCGAACCCCGCCTGCTGCAGCGCGATCACGTCCATGTAGCCCTCAACCACGATCAGCTCGGCGGGACGCGCGGCGGTTGCGGGGGCGCGCACCGCGCCGGCCGCCCGGTCCAGGCCGAACAGCACCAGGCGCTTGCTGAACAGCCTGGTTTCCGGGCCGTTGAGGTATTTGGGCTGCCCGTCGCCCAGCGTGCGTCCGCCGAAGCTGATCAACCGGCCGCGCCGGTCGCGGATCGGAAAGGTGACGCGCCCGAAGAACAGCTCGCCCTTGGCGCGTCCCTCCTCGTCGAGCCGCATCAACCCGGCTTCCGCCATCAGCGCCGGGTCGATGTTCTGCTGCTTGAGCGCCTCCAACAGGGCGCCGCGGCCATCGCCCGACCAGCCCAGGCCGAACGACTCGACAGTGGCCTCCGACAGGCCGCGGCCACGCAGGTAGCCGAGCGCCCGCTGCGCCTCGGGCGCCCGCAGCCTGCCCACGAACCAGCGCTGCGCCGCCTCCAGCGCATCCCCCAGGGTTCTGGCGCGCGCCGCCTCGTGCTGCGACCGCGCATCGGGCTTGGGCATCTCCAGCCCGGCCTCGGCCGCAAGTGCCGCCACCGCGTCCGGAAAGGACTGACCGCCGCTTTGCATCACGAACGAGATTACGTCGCCATGCACGCCGCAGCCGAAACAATGGAAATGGTCGTCATAGACGTAGAACGAGGGCGTCTTCTCGCCGTGGAACGGGCAGCACCCCTTCCAGTTGCGCCCCGAACGGGTGAGCCTGGCACGCCGCCCGATCACCGCCGCCAGCGGCGTGCGGGCGCGCAGCTCGTCAAGAAAGGCGGGATCAAACGCCACCGGCCCTGCTAGCCCGGCCCGCCTGCCCGGTCCGGCTCCGAGCAGGCGGCCACCACGCTGCCGCTCTGGGAAAGCCGCGCCTTCACCAGGCCGTTGGCCTGCGCGAGGTCGAGGCTGGCGCCATGGCGGCTCTTCAGCAGGGCCATGACCCGGCCCATGTCGCGCATCGCCGCGGCCCCGGTCTCGCTGATGGCGGCATCCACCGACGTGGCCAGCGCCGCCGCATCCAACTGCGCCGGCAGGTAGCCTTCGATCAGCGCGATCTCCGCTTCCTCCTTGGCCGCCAGCTCGGCGCGGCCGCCCTGCCGATACAGCACCGCAGCCTCGCGGCGGCTTTTGATCATGCCGCGCAGTGCCGCCATCAGCTCGTCGTCGCCAACCGGCCCGCCTCCGCGCGGGCGGGCGGCGATGTCGAGCTCCTTGAGCCTGGCCAGGATCATCCGCACGGTGGAGACCCGCGCCGCGTCACCCGCCTTCATCGCGGTCTTGAGGTCATCGGCCAGGTGCGAACGCAACGACATCAAACCAGCTCTCCGCCCACCATTCCCGAACCATCGGCCTCAGGCTACCGGAAGGAAGTTCCGGCAGAAACACATATCGCCCATCCGGCGTGATCTCTGGGAATTTTGTTCCCGCCGGCATTCGCGGCTGCTAGGAGCCATTCTCCGCCAGCCGCACCGGGATTGCACCATGGGAATGAGCGTCGAAAGCATCATCGAGCGGCTGGGGGGAGCCCTGGAGGCCGCGCGGCTGACCGGCGTCGGCACCGAGGCGGTGCGCAAATGGCGGCAAGCCCGCACGGTCCCGCCCAAGCACTGGAGCGCGGTGATCCAGGCCACTGGCCTCGAGCTCGCCGACCTGCAATCGGGCCCGGGACAGGCCGAGCCCGGCCTGCAGGCTCTGGAGTTGACCGAGGCGCCGCCTCCGGGCGCCACCGCCGTTCTGGTGCTGGCGGACGGCGCCGCGCTGTGGGGACGCGGCTTCGGCGCGCGCACCACCGCGGAGCGGCCCGGCATCGGCGAGATCTGCTTCTGCACCGGCCTCACCGGCTACCAGGAAACCCTGACCGATGCGTCCTATGCCGGCCAGATCATCACCTTCACCTTTCCGCATATCGGCAATGTCGGGGTCAACCCCGATGACGAGGAAGCCGTCAACATCGCCAGCCGCGGCCTGGTGGTGAAGCAGGACCTGACCGCCCCCTCGAACTGGCGGGCGGTGCAGGGGCTCGACGGGTGGCTGCGGACGCGCGGCATTTCAGGCATCTGCGACGTCGACACCCGCGCACTCACCATCCGCGTGCGCGAGCTTGGCCCGCAGACCGCGGTGCTGGCCTACCCGAGCGACGGCGGGTTCGACCTGCCGGCACTCCGCGCGGAGGCGCGCGGCTGGCCGGGGCTGGCGGGCATGGACCTCGCGCGCGAGGTGTCCTGCACCCAGAGCTATGGCTGGAGCGAGGGAATCTGGAACAGCACGCCGCCGCCGCCGCGCAAGAAGGTGGTCGCGGTTGATTACGGCGCCAAGCGCAACATCCTGCGCTGCCTGGTGAGCGCCGGCTGCGCGGTGACCGTGGTGCCGGCGACCGCCACCGCGGGCGAGATCCTGTCGCACGCCCCGGACGGGGTGTTCCTGTCCAACGGTCCCGGCGACCCCGAGGCCACGGCGGCCTATGCGGTGCCGGCGATCAAGGGCGTGCTCGAGGCCGGCACGCCGGTGTTCGGGATCTGTCTCGGCCACCAGCTGCTGGCGATCGCGCTGGGCGGCAGGACCTTCAAGCTCGACCAGGGGCATCGCGGCCAGAACCAGCCGGTCAAGGACCTGGCCACCGGCCGGGTCGAGATCACCAGCCAGAACCATGGCTTCGCCGTTGACGAGAACAGCCTGCCGGAGGGCGTGCGGGTCACCCATGTGAGCCTGTTCGACGGCAGCAACGAGGGCATCCGCAGCGACCGCCTGCCCGCCTTCTCGGTGCAGTACCATCCCGAGGCCAGCCCGGGGCCGTCCGACAGCTTCCACCTGTTCGAGCGCTTCATGGCGCTGATGGGATCCTGAGCATGCCCAGGCGCACCGACATCCGCTCCATCCTGATCATCGGCGCGGGGCCGATCGTCATCGGCCAGGCGTGCGAGTTCGATTATTCCGGCGCCCAGGCCTGCAAGGCGCTTCGCGCCGAGGGCTACCGGGTGGTGCTGGTGAACTCCAACCCCGCCACCATCATGACCGATCCGGGCCTCGCGGACGCCACCTATGTCGAGCCGATCACCACCGAGGTGGTCGAGCGTATCATCCTGCACGAGAAGCCCTGCGCGATCCTGCCCACCATGGGCGGCCAGACCGCGCTCAACACCGCCATGGCGCTGCATGCGAGCGGCTTCCTGGCCGCACACGGCGTGGAGCTGATCGGCGCCAGGGCGGAGGTGATCGACCGTGCCGAGGACCGGCTGAAGTTCCGCGACGCGATGAGCGCGATCGGCATCGAGAGCCCGCTCAGCGTGATCGCCCACAACCTGGCGGAGGCTCGCGAGGCGCTGCTGGTGACCAGGCTGCCGGCGGTGATCCGGCCCTCCTTCACCCTGGGCGGCACCGGCGGCGGCATCGCCTACAACAAGGAGGAATTCGAGAAGATCGTGGCCTCCGGCCTCGACGCCTCGCCCACCACCGAGGTGCTGATCGAGGAAAGCGTGCTGGGCTGGAAGGAGTACGAGATGGAGGTGGTGCGCGACTCCGCCGACAACTGCATCATCGTCTGCTCCATCGAGAACGTCGATCCGATGGGGGTGCATACCGGCGACTCGGTGACGGTGGCGCCGGCGCTGACCCTCACCGACAAGGAATACCAGCGCATGCGCGACGCCTCGATCGCCTGCCTGCGGGCGATCGGCGTCGATACCGGCGGCTCCAACGTGCAGTTCGGGGTCAATCCCGCGGACGGCCGCATGGTGGTGATCGAGATGAACCCGCGGGTGTCGCGATCCTCGGCGCTGGCCTCCAAGGCGACCGGGTTCCCGATCGCCAAGATCGC
>CAXUNX010000251.1:0-3889 GCA_964252545.1 uncultured Acetobacteraceae bacterium
GGGGTGAAGCTCGGGGTGGCCCGTCCCGTGGCCCCGGCCGGGACGCCCGTGGCGGGCCCGACGACCGCGGCCCGCACTAGCCGGCCCGGTTCCCCAACCAGACAACAGGCTCAAGCTGCCGCGCGTGATGAAACGGTTGTTGCTGGAGATCGGCCAGCGGCCATGCGGCTGGTGCTGCGCGGCCTGCTCATCGCAGCGGCTGCATCAGCGGCTCGGGTGCGGGAAAGTCGCCGGCGCGTAACGTGCCGAGCCCGTTCAACAGAAGCGTCGCGAGCTCGGGTTCGTCGACCAGTGCGGCGGCCTCCTCGGGATCGCACCAGCGCGTGTTGCGCTGGGCCTGCTCGGGCCATGCATCGAGCTGCCTTGAAACCCGCAGCAGGAAAACATCAACCGTGATCTCGACCTGGCAACCCTTGTTGAGCCATTTGAGGTAGCGGTAATGGCCCAGCGGCACGTCGTTCTCGATCACGCCCTCGAGCCCGGCTTCCTCGTAGGCCTCGCGGGCGGCCGTGGCAGCGGGCGAGATCTTGCGCATCGGCCATCCCTTTGGAATGATCCAGCGTCCGGTGCCGCGCGAGGTCAAAAGCAGAATCCGAAGCCGGCCCTGGCCATCGAACCGGACCGGCAACGCCGCATATTGCCGCCGCGCCTTGCCACGGGTCTTGGATTTCTGCCGAGCCTTCAACCATCATTCCTCTTGTTCGGCGATTCCAGCACGGCTTTGGGCCAGGACGGAACTATGCCAAGGAGGTATCACGACTCCCCCAGGGGCGATCGGACCCGCGCAGGCTAGGTTATGCGGATTGTGATGGAAAGCTTCACGGGCCAGGGGTGGCTGCAGCTCGGCGAACTGGCGCTTGCGTTCGTGCTGTCCGCCTTGGTCGGGCTGGAGCGGGAGATCAGGCAGAAGAGCGCTGGCCTGCGCACCTACACCCTGGTCGGCCTGGCATCGGCCCTGATCATGCTGATATCCAAATACGGGTTCATGGACATCCTTGTCACCAGCAAGGTGGTTCTGGATCCTTCCCGCCTCGCGGCCCAGATCGTCTCCGGCATCGGCTTCATCGGCGGCGGCGTCATCTTCATGCGGCGCGACGTGGTACGCGGGCTGACCACGGCCGCCTCGGTGTGGATGACCGCGGCACTCGGCATGGCCTGCGGCGCCGGTCTGCCGATCCTGGCGATCGCCGCGACCATCGGCCACTTCGTGATCATGTTCGTGCTGCCCTTGATGATCCGCAAGCTGCCACGCTCGCCCTGGGCGCCGACGCTGGTCCAGATCACCTACCAGGATGGACGCGGACTGCTCAGATCGATCCTGGTTGCGTGCACCGCGCAACGTTTCACCATTGGCGGTGTCGAGCTGGAGAAGGAGGCGGGTCTGCTGGAGGCGCAGGACCAGGCCGACATGGAGCACGTCACCACGCCTGGAGAACAATCCCGTCGCACGGTCACGATCGCGCTTGAGCTGCGCGGCAGGATGCCGATCGCGCGGCTGGTGGCGAGCCTCAGCGAAATCGACGGGGTGATCGCGGTGAGTCTCGGCGATCCGGGCGCCACGACGCTGGAATAGCCTTGCGGGGCGTTTGGCGGGCCTCCACCTGCATGGCATGAACATCCCGATCCTGCTGAGTGTCGTTCTGCTCGCCTCGCTGGCCGAAACCCTGCTCTCGCTGTGGCTGTCGCGGCGCCAGATCGCGCATGTGCAGGCACACCGCGACCGCCTGCCGGCCGATTTCGCGCAGGCGGTGAGCCTGGCCGAGCACCACAAGGCGGCCGACTACACCGTCGCGCGGGAGCGCTTCGCGATGCGGCACGCGGCCTGGCAGTGGGCGGTGGGAGCCGCCTGGCTGCTCGGCGGCTTCGACCTGCTCTACGGGCTGCTGGCCCGGATCACGCCGATGTCGATCGGACGCAGCACGCTGTTTGTGCTCGGCTACGCGGCCATCGGCAGCCTGCTGTCGCTGCCGTTCTCGCTTTATGCGACCTTTGTGGTCGAGCAGCGGTTCGGCTTCAACCGCACAAGCGGGGCGCTGTATGCGCGCGACCGGCTCAAGGCAGCCGCCGTCGCCTTGCTGATCGCAACGCCGCTGCTGCTTGGCTGGTTCTCGCTGATGCGCCGGATGCATGGCCTGTGGTGGCTCTATGCCTGGGCGGCGCTGGTCGTGCTGATGCTGGCCTCGCCCACGATCTTTGTGCGTTTGATCGCACCCCGGTTCAACCGCTTCACGCCACTGCCCGAAGGCGAGCTCAAGGCGGCCATGCTGTCGCTGTTGCGAAGCTGCGGCTTTCGCGCCTCCGCCTTGTTCACGATGGATGCATCGCGACGCACGGCGCACGGCAACGCCTATTTCGTGGGGTTCGGCCGCTCCAAGCGCATCGTGCTGTTCGACACGCTGATCGGCAACAGCCCGCTGGACGAGGTCCGTGCGATCGTCGCCCACGAGCTTGGCCATTTCCGCCACGGCCATGTGCTGGGGGGCCTGCTGCGCTCGGCCGCGAGCCTGTTCGTGATGCTGGCCGGGATCGGCTGGCTGGCGCGGCAGGCATGGCTGCTGCCGGCGTTCGGCATCGAGCACCACGACCCTGCGCTGTCCCTGGTCGCCTGTCTGCTCTGCTGGTCGGTGCTCGGGCCGCTGGCGGGGCTGCTCGGCAACTGGATCTCCCGGCGGCACGAGTTCCAGGCCGACGAGTTTGCCCGCCGCCACACCGGTGCCGGCCCGATGGTGGGCGCGCTGGTACGTCTCAGCCGCGAGAATGCCAGCACGCTGACGCCCGATCCGCTCTATGCGCTTTATCATTTCTCGCATCCGCCGACGCCGGTGCGGGTCGCCCGGTTGCGACGCTCGGAGCAGGAAGCGGCAGCGCCGGAGGCGGTTGCAGCGGCGGCTGATTGACGAAACGGCGGCGGTGTTCGCAGGATCGCGCGATCAGATCGAAAGGCTCACCCTTGGCTCTCACGCGGCAGGTCATCACGGCGCTCAACCGCGACGGCACCGACATGCTCGGCACCCGCAACCTCGCCATCAAGATCGCCGATGAGAGCATCGTTTCCGGCTCGCTGCTGACGGTCGAGTCCAACCATTTCTGCATCCTGAAGTCCCGCGGCGCGGTGCTGCAGGTGTATGAGACCGGGCAGTATGCGCTGGTGACGCCGGACAAGCCGATTGTCGGCTCCATCGTCCAGGGCTTCTTCGGCGGCACCTCGCCCTGGGTGTACGAGGTGATCTACATCAACCGCGCCAAGCTGCTGGTCCGCAGCACCGGCATCGCCACCAGCTCGGAGATGGCGGAGGTGTCCTACCAGGCCGACTACTACATCCATGTCGACAGCCGGCAGGCGGCACTCGACCTGGTCACCCACCTGCCGTTCACCGGCAACGTGATCAACACCGGCGAGGTGGCCGACTATGCAGGGCCGGCCATCGAGCAGGCCATCAACCAGGTGGTGCAGGTCACCCGCCTCGAACGCATCAACGAGCATATCAACGAGCTGCGCGAGGGGGTGAAGGCGCATCTCGCCAGCTTCCTCAAGGTCTACGGCATTCTGCTGAACGACCTGAAGATCCTGATCCTGCCGCGCGACGAGCGGATGCGCGAGCTGATCTCGCTGCAGGCGCTGGGCCTCACGCCGATCGAGGCGATCCGCTACTACCTGGCGCTGCGCATGGCCGAGAAGGGATTGGTGTCGGCGCCGAACGCCGCGGCCGGCGTGCCGTTCCAGGTGGGCGGCGGGCTGCTCCAGGGCGATCCGCTGGCGGCTGTCCAGGGCACCCGTTGATGCGTTCGGCGCCAGCATCGTTGCCTGCGGCCGTGTGCGAGAGCCTGAGGGCGACCCGCGAATGCGTCGAGGCGGCGGAGGCGGCGTGGGGCCCCGCGGTGCAGCCCC
>CAXUNX010000252.1:0-1387 GCA_964252545.1 uncultured Acetobacteraceae bacterium
CCACAGCTTCGCGCACGCGCTGGAAGCCGAGCTGGGCTACGACGGCCGGCTGCTGCACGGCGAGGCGGTGGCGATCGGCCTGGGGCTGGCAGCGCGGCTTTCGGCGCGGCTCGGCCATTGCGATCCGGAGTTGGCGGCGATGGTGTGCGCGCACCTGGAGTCGCTCGGCATGGCCGCCCGGATCGCCAGCCTCGGCTCCCAGCTGGGGGCAGCGCCCGGCGCCGACGCGTTGCTCGCGCACATGCGCCGGGACAAGAAGATGCGTGACGGCAGGCTGGTGTTCGTGCTGCTCCGGGGGGCGGGAGAAGCGTTCACCTCGCGCGACGTGCCGGGCGAGCCGGTGCGCGCCTTGCTGCTGGAGGAGGGATGCGGCGGGTGACTTCCTGCTTCGTTATATAACCGGTAACGCCGCTCTGGTAACGGACCGTTAACAAACTGTGTTGTTTGCGACACAGGCTCCGGCGCGAATGGCCGCGGGTGCTCTGGACGGGTGTTCTCGCAGCAACCTGAGGTTCTATATGCGGCTTAGGCATCACGCTGAGGCTGCGCCGCCGATGGTTGGTGGCCGCTCAAATGATGAGCAAAGAGGACGAGACAATGCGTCTGCGCACGGCGTTACTTGCAACCACCCTTCTCGCGGCCGCACCTGTTGCGGCGATCGCACAGCCCGTCGCGGGGCCGTATGTGAGCCTCGGCGGCGGCTACAACCTCGAGCAAAGCACCGGGGTGCATTTCTCGCCCACGACCTTCGCCGACACCACCGAGGGCGGCAGCAAGTCCACCTTCCGCTTCGGCGACGGCTACACCGGCCAGGCCTCGTTCGGCTACGGCTTCCCCGCCGGCATCCGGGTCGAGCTCGAAGGCCTCTACATCAACAACAACGTCAACCACCGCGCCTTCACGCCGGTGCCCGGATCGACCACCGGCCACGACGAGAAGTACGGCGCGATGATCAACGCGATCTATGATCTCAGCCTCACCTTGTCGCAGTTCGGCATCCAGCTTCCGGTCAGCCCCTATGCCGGCGTCGGCGCCGGCTACCTGTGGGATCACCTGTCGCCGTTCACCACGGTGTATGACGGCGGCACCGGCGTGGACCGCATCGGCGGCACCCAGGGCTCGTTCGCCTACCAGGGCATCATCGGCGTATCCTACAACGTGCTGCAGGTTCCGGGCCTGGCGCTGACCATCGACTACCGCTTCGTCGGCACCACCCCGCAGGAGACCGGCTCGGCCTACCAGTCCACCGCCTTCACCCCGAGCGGCATCCACAAGGGCAACGCGGACTTCAACGACAGCTTCAACCATGAAGTGATGGTCGGGCTGCGCTACGCCTTCAACACCGCGCCGCCGCCGCCGCCGCCCGCTCCGGTGGTCGCTCCCGCCC
>CAXUNX010000252.1:1397-3877 GCA_964252545.1 uncultured Acetobacteraceae bacterium
GCTCCGGAACCCGCCCGCACCTACCTCGTGTTCTTTGACTGGGATCGCTCCGACCTGACCGGCCGCGCCCGCGAGATCATCGCCGAGGCGGCGCAGGCTTCCACCCGCGTGCAGACCACGCGCATCGAGGTCAACGGCTATGCCGACACTTCGATCGCGATCCCCGGCGCCCGCGGCCAGCGCTACAACATGAACCTGTCGGTCCGCCGCGCCCAGAGCGTCAAGGCCGAGCTGATCCGGGACGGCGTGCCGGCTTCCGCGATCGAGACGGAGGGCTTCGGCGACACCCACCTGCTGGTGCCGACCGGACCCAACACCCGCGAGCCGCAGAACCGCCGCGTCGAGATCATCCTCCACTGAGCCTCGCCGCCTGATCGGCCGGAAAGGGCACCGCAAGGTGCCCTTTTCATGTCCGCCTCACATCACCGCCGGCGGTTCTGCGGCGATGCTCCGATCTTCATGGCGAAATCCCATCGATTTGATATACTCACGGTTGTGTGGCACCCGGTTGGCGGCAGGAAAGGCTAGGCATGGAGAGCAACGTCTCTGACACGATGCCTGTTCTGAGCATCGTCGAACGCCGCAGCAGCAATCGCAGCGCCCGGCCGCTGAACAGCCCGCCCCGGGGCAGCATCCAGGCGATGCTGACACCGGCGCGCCGCAAGCTCGCGCACCAGTTCTTCCGCTTCGGCGTAGTCGGCGCGTTCGGCTTCCTGCTGGACAACGCGACCGTCTACGGCCTGCAAGGGGTGGCCGGCAAAGACGGCGCCACCCTGATCTCCTATTTCTTCGTCGCCTCGATCAACTGGCTGGTCAACCGGCTCTGGACCTTCCGGGGGATCGGCTCGGCCGGAAGCGCGCTGCGCCAGTGGAGCACCTTCCTGCTGGCCAACTCGCTCGGCTTCGTGCTCAACCGCGGCACCGCGCTGGCGCTGATCCACACCGTTCCCCTGTGCAGCCACCACCTGGTGCTGGCACTCGCCGCCGGCACCGCGGCAGGCATGTTCTCCAACTTCACCATGTCGCGGCGGCTGGTGTTCCGCTAACCCGGCGCCGGCGCCCTGAACTGGCGCCGCCGCCGGGCGTGCGCTAGGCATGCAGTGTTCTTCAGGATCGCCCGCCGCACCCATGCCAACTCGCCAGACGCCCTCCAGCAACGATATCCGCGCAGCCTTTCTCGACTACTTCGCGGCGCACGGGCACCAGGTGGTGGCGTCCTCGTCGCTGGTGCCGCGCAACGATCCCACCCTGCTGTTCACCAATGCCGGCATGGTGCAGTTCAAGAACGTGTTCGCCGGCCAGGAAACCCGTCCCTACCAGCGCGCCGCCTCCGCCCAGAAGGTGGTCAGGGCCGGCGGCAAGCATAACGACCTCGACAATGTCGGCTACACCGCGCGCCATCACACCTTCTTCGAGATGCTGGGCAACTTCTCGTTCGGCGACTACTTCAAGCCGCTCGCCATCGAGCTGGCCTGGAACCTGGTCACCCGCGAGTTCGGGCTTTCGCCCGGGCGGCTGCTGGTCACGGTGTATGCCGAGGACGACGAGGCGGCGATGCTGTGGAAGCGCATCGCCGGGTTGTCGGACAACCGGATCATCCGGATACCGACCAGCGACAATTTCTGGCGCATGGGCGACACCGGGCCCTGCGGCCCGTGTTCCGAGATCTTCTACGACCACGGCGAGGACGTTCCGGGCGGGCCGCCCGGATCGCCAAACGAGAACGGCGACCGCTTCGTCGAGATCTGGAACCTGGTGTTCATGCAGTATCTCGAGGAGCCGCCGGGCACCCGCACCCGGCTGCCCCGCCCGTCGATTGACACCGGCATGGGCCTCGAGCGGTTCGCCGCCATCCTGCAGGGCCATCGCGACAACTACGATACCGACACGCTGCGGGCGCTGATCGTGGCCTGCGCCGAGCTCACCGGGCAGGCGCCGGACGGGCCGTTCAAGACCAGCCACCGGGTGGTCGCCGACCATCTGCGCTCGGCCTCGTTCCTGATCGCCGACGGCGTGCTGCCGGCGCGCGAAGGACGCGGCTACGTGCTGCGCCGGATCATGCGCCGGGCGATGCGCCACCTGCACCTGATGGGAACCCGAGACGCGGTGTTCCACCGGCTGGTGCCGGTGCTGGTGCGCCAGATGGGCAACGCCTACCCGGAGCTGGTGCAGGCGGAGGCGCTGATCCGGGAAACCCTGCGGCTGGAGGAGGAGCGCTTCAAGGCCCTGCTGGAGCGCGGGTTGGCATTGCTGGCCGACGAGACCGGCCGGCTGCCCGCCGACGCGCCGCTGCCGGGCGAGGTGGCCTTCCGGCTCTACGACACCTTCGGCTTCCCGCTCGACCTGACCGAGGACGCGCTGCGCGAGCGCGGCCGCTCGGTCGACCTCGGCGGCTTCGAGACCGCCATGGCGGCCCAGCGCGCCCGCGCCCGCGCTGCCTGGTCGGGCTCCGGCGAGGCGGCCACCGAGCAGGTGTTCTT
>CAXUNX010000253.1:0-3872 GCA_964252545.1 uncultured Acetobacteraceae bacterium
GGCTTCCTGCCGCTGATTGGCCGCGGCGCCCTGCTGACGCTCGCGGTGTCGGCCTGCGCTATGCTGGTGGCGGTGGCGGTGGGCCTGCTGCTGGCGCTCACCCGGCGTGCCGGCCCGCGCCCGCTGGCCCTGCTGGCGATGCTTTATGTCGAGGTGGTGCGCGGCACGCCGCTGCTGATCCAAATCCTGTTCATCTTCTACGGGCTGCCGGGCCTGGGCATCCGGCTCGACCCGTTCCTTGCCGGGGTGGCGGCGCTCGGCCTCAATTACGGCGCCTACGAGGCGGAGAACTACCGCGCCGGTCTGCAATCGGTGCCGCACGGCCAGACCGAGGCGGCGGCGGCACTCAACATGACACCGATGCAGGCGCTGCGGCATGTGGTGGTGCCGCAGGCGTTCCGCCTGGTGGTGCCGGTGATGACCAACGACTTTATCTCGTTGTTGAAGGATTCCTCGCTGGTCAGCCTCATCACGCTGTCCGAGCTCAGCCAGACCTATGTGCGGCTTTCCACCACCTATTACGACTATTTCGGCACCGGCCTGATGATCGGAGCCGCGTATCTCCTGCTCGGGCTGCCCTTCGTGCATCTGGCACGGCTGGCGGAGCGTCGCCTGTCGGCGGGGCTGGGGGCTGCTGCCGCGCGCCGGTAGGCCGTGGCGCGGCTCTTGCCCCGAACGGCCGATGCGCCTATATCTGTTGCATACCTTATCTTCCGCAATTTCGGGGGGTGGCCTTCACGGGCCGCCTTTTTTGCTTTGGACGCTGATAGTCCCCATCTGGTCGGGCTCGAGGCCCGCATCGCCGCCGCAGTGGCGCCAACCGTGCAGGATCTCGGCTACGAGCTGGTCCGGGTTTCGGTGCTCGGCCGCGACCGGCCCACCGTGCAGATCATGGCCGACCGCGCCGATGGCCGGCTGATCGGGGTGGAGGATTGCGAGGCGATCAGCCACGCGATAAGCGCTGTGCTGGATATCGAGGATCCGATCCCCGGGGCCTGGGAGCTCGAGGTGAGTTCCGCCGGCATCGACCGCCCGCTGACCCGCGAAAAGGACTGGAACCGCTTCTCGGGCCATCAGGCCAAGGCCGAGCTGAACATCCCGCTCGACGGCCGCAAGCGGTTTGCCGGCATCGCGCTGGGGGCCGAGGGCGGGCAGGCCCGCATGCGGCTCGAGGACGGCAGCGAGGTCAGCCTGCCGATGCGCGAGATCAGGCGGGCGCGGCTGGTTCTGACCGACGCGCTGATCGAGGCGTCGGCGCAGATGATGCGCCCGGCCGACGCCGCCGCCGCGGACGCCTTGATGCCCCATCGCAAGACGCACTAGAGACTGTTGAGGAACCCATGGACACTGCCGTCTCACGTCCCGAACTGCTGCTGGTCGCCGACGCGGTCGCGCGCGAAAAATCGATTGATCGCGAGGAAGTGCTGGAAGCCATGGAGCAGGCCATCCAGAAGGCCGGCCGTGCCAAGTACGGGCACGAAAAGGACATCCGCGCCACCATCGACCGGCGCAGCGGCGATGTGCGGCTTTCCCGCTGGACCGAGGCCGTCGAGACGGTGGAGAACGAGGAAACCCAGATCCCGGTCAATATCGCGCGCAAGTTCAAGCCCGACATCGAGGTGGGCCAGCACCTCGTCGATCCGCTGCCGCCGATCGATTTTGGCCGCATCGCAGCCCAGACCGCCAAACAGGTGATCGTGCAGCGGGTGCGCGAATACGAGCGCAAGCGTCAGTATGACGAGTTCAAGGACCGGGTCGGCGAGATCGTCAACGGCACCGTCAAGCGCACCGAGTACGGCAATCTGATGGTCGAGATCGGCCATGCCGAAGCGCTGCTCCGGCGCGACGAGCTGATCCCGCGCGAGAGCTTCCGCAATTCGGACCGGGTGCGCGCCTATATCTACGACGTGCGCGACGAGCCGCGCGGGCCGCAAATCTTCTTGTCCCGCACGCATCCCGCCTTTCTGGCCAAGCTGTTCGCGCAGGAGGTGCCGGAGATCTATGACGGCATCATCGAGATCAAGGCGGTGTCGCGTGACCCGGGCTCGCGCGCCAAGATGGCGGTGATCTCGCGCGACAGCTCGATCGATCCGGTGGGCGCCTGCGTCGGCATGCGCGGCTCTCGGGTGCAGGCGGTGGTGGCCGAGCTGCAAGGCGAGAAGATCGACATCATCCCCTGGAGCCCGCAGGCGGCGACCTTCGTGGTCAATGCGCTGGCACCCGCCGAGGTCACCAAGGTGGTGATGGACGAGGATGCGGGACGCGTCGAGGTGGTGGTGCCGGACGAGCAGCTCAGCCTGGCGATCGGCAGGCGTGGCCAGAATGTGCGGCTGGCCAGCCAGCTCACCCGCTGGGACATCGACATCCTCACCGAGGCCGAGGAAAGCGAGCGGCGGCAGGAGGAGTTCCGCAGGCGCTCCGGCCAGTTCGTGGAGGCGCTGGACGTCGACGACGTGATCGCCGGATTGCTGGTCACTGAAGGCTTCAACTCGGTTGAGGAGCTCGCCTTTGTTCCGGTCGAGGAGTTGGCCGAGATCGAGGGCTTCGACGAGACCGTGGCCGAGGAACTGATCCGCCGCGCCGAAACCTTCCTGGTCCGCCGCGACGAGACGCTCAACGAGAAGCGTGTGCAGCTCGGGGTCACCGACGCGGTGGCGGAGGTGGGCGGCTTCTCGGTGCAGGCGCTGGTCACGCTCGGCGAAAAGGGCATCAAGACGCTCGACGACCTGGCCGACCTCGCGGGCGACGAGCTGGTGGAGATCCTCGGCGTGGAGGCCATCGACGAGGAAGCGGCCAACGAGATCATCATGGCAGCGCGCGCCCACTGGTTCGAGGACGAGCCCGGCCAGGAGGCTCGCGCTGAGGACGGGCATGCTGAGGACGGGCATGCTGAGGATGGGCACGCTGAAGAAGAGGGGCCGGTGGACGCCGCATCGGGGCATGCGGAAGCGGGCATCTCCGGCGACGGCGCGGAGGACTCCCACGTCTGACTCCGAACGCACGCTCGAGCCCGACGATGATGAGCGGGGGCCGATGCGCCGCTGCATCGTCACCCGCGAGCGTGCCGCCCCTGCGGAGATGATCCGTTTCGTGGTGTCGCCCGACCGGGTTCTCACGCCTGATCTGGCCGCGCGCCTGCCAGGACGGGGAATCTGGTTGAGTGCCAGAGGGGATGTGCTAGAAACCGCCCGCGCAAGAGGCGCGTTCGCACGTGCCGCACGTGGGCCGGTCACCATTCCTCCAGATCTTGTCACGGCTCTGCAGGACGGTCTGCTGGGTCGCATCGACGGCCTGCTTGGTTTTGCCCGTCGCGCGGGCCAGGCGGTCAGTGGCTACGCCAAGGCGCGGGAGTGGATCACGGCCCACAAGGCCGGCCTGATCGTCCAGGCATCGGACGGGAGCGTCGCGGAGCGGGCACGCCTGCTTTCCGGCGCGCGCGATCTGCCGGTCGTGGCTTGCATGACCGGAACCAAGCTGGGCGCGACCTTTGGTCGCGACTATGTAGTGCACGGCGCTGTGATGGCGGGGGCCCTGGCGGGCCGGATCATCGCGGAACATGCACGTTATGCGGGACTTGTTGGCCTGGCTTCTGCCAGTGCGGTCCCGGTCCGGCGGAGCGATCCGGCGGATGGGTTGGAACAGGCGGGACTATGAGCGAAGGCAACGATCAGGATCAAGCAAAGGGACGTCTGTCTCTGCGGCCGGCGGGCCGCCTGGAGGTGGGCCGTACCGTGGATGCCGGATCCGTCCGACAAAGCTTCAGCCATGGCCGCTCCAAGGTGGTCCAGGTTGAGGTGCGTAAGAAGCGCGCGGCCGGCCCCGCGCCGGCGCCCGCAGCGGGCGTGCAGAAGGCCGCGGTGAAGACGGGCGGG
>CAXUNX010000254.1:0-3857 GCA_964252545.1 uncultured Acetobacteraceae bacterium
CGCGAAGCGCGTGCGCTGCTGCAATCGGCGGCCCGATCGGACGTGCCGGCAGCCCACTGCGTGCTGGGGATCATCGAGGAGCAAGGGATCGGCGGTCCGCGAGACCTGGCTGCGGCCGCGCAGCACTACCGCCGGGGCGCCGAGCTGGGCCACAGCGCCTCCCAGCTCCGGCTCGGCGTGGCCCTGCTGCACGGGCATGGCGTCGGGTCGGACCCGTTCCAGGCAGAGTCATGGCTGCGTCGCGCGGCCGCAGGTGGCGAGGCGTCGGCCGCCGCCAGCCTGGGCGATCTCTATGCGGGCTCCCACGACCTGCCGCCGAACCACGTGGAAGCGATGATCTGGTTCCGCCACGCGGCCGAGCATGGCCATGGCGGCGCCGCCCACGCGCTGGCGCAGCTTTATCTGCATGGTCGAGGCGTGGCCGTCGACCGGCGGGAAGCCATCTGCTGGCTGCGTATCGCCATGGCCCGCGGCGACCTGCAGGCGCGCGACGACCTCGCCGCACTGCTGCTGAGCCCCCTTGTGTCCGAAGCGGACCAGGTTTGCGTGCTGGCCTGGCTACGCCAGCGCGCAGCCGGGGGAGACGCCGCCGCCGCGTTTAATGTCGGGCTCTGCTGCGCCGAAGGCGTCGGCACCAGGCGCGACGACAGTGAAGCAATGGCCTGGTTCCGCTTGGCCGCGGACGAGCTTGCGTCGGCGCAGTTCTGGTGCGGACGGATGCTGGCCGAGGGGCGCGGCGCCCGGTGCGACCTGGTGGCTGCCCGAGGCTGGTTTCTGCGGGCCGCGGAGCAGGGGATGGAGGATGCGGCGGTGGCGGCGGGCGAGATGCTGGTCAACGGACGCGGCGGGGCTGCCGACCCGGTGGCTGCCCGCGCATTGTTCACCCGCGCCGCCGCTTGCGGTCACGCCGCCGCCCTGTTCGCGCTTGCCATGCTGGCCAGCGGCGCCTGCGGCGAGCCCGAGGATCCGTCATCCGCCACCCGGTATCTGAGATGCGCTGCCGATCGCGGCCACCCGCGCGCCCGGATGATGCTGGAAGCCGCCGCCTGACTGGCTCCCCCAAGCTGCGGCAATTAGCCGATACATAATCCGTTACGGTATGATATCGGTATCGGGTCGATCGGGAACCTGCATGATGGCCTCGCCGCAAGATTTCGGAGCGTTCGTCGAAGCCCTGGGATTCAACATCCACATGATGAGCGAAGTCTGCCAGGTGCGCACGGTGGAGATCGCGCCGCGCCCCGGCAGCCTGCTGCATGCGCCGGGATCCCCGGATGCGACCTGCCGGCTGGCGCTGGATTGCGTCATCGCGCCGCCGGTCATCGTGGCGCATTGCTGGGACGCGGACACCTTCAGGCTTGCCCGCTCCGTGGTGCAGGATCGGCGCCGCCCCGCCACCTTGGTCGATATCGGCGCCAATGCGGGGCTGTTCGCCCGTCAGATGCTGGCGGCATCGCCGGAGTTCCGCCACGCTTTCGTCTACGAGCCGCACCCGGAAAACTTCCGCTGCCTGCTGCACAACATGGCGCCGTTCGATCAGGTCCAGGCGCATAACGTCGCACTGGGTCCCGAGGACAGCGTGCTGGACTTCCACCTCGATCCCCTCAACAGCGGAAACTACTCCCTCCACGCCGCCGCCATGCCCACAGGCCGCGACCATGCGACGATCTCGGTTCGGGTGCGGGCGGCGCAGGCGGAGTCGGAGAGCTGGCTCGCTGCCGGCCTGCCGATCTTCTACAAGTCCGACACCCAGGGCCACGACGAGATCATCGCGACCGCGATCGGCGCCGGCTTCTGGGACCATGTGTTCGGCGGCATCATGGAACTGTGGCGCATCAACAAGCCGGACTGGTCACTCGAGGCGATGGCCGCGCTGCTGGACCGCTTCGCGCACAAGCGCTTCCTGCAGGACGCGGTGGTCCCGCTCAGCACCGGCGACGTGCTCGCCTACATTGCCGGCCGGGACGAGACCTTCAAGGACCTCCTGTTCTGGAACTAGCCGGGCGCCATCCGGCGTCGCCCCTTTCGCAACATCAGGATTTTTCAATGCCGCAATCCGCGGGCGCCCCGCTCAACATGCTCATCGAAGGCTGGCGCGGCATCAACCATTCCTTCGGCCTGGTCAATCAGCAGCAGATCCTGGAGCTGCTGCGCCTGGGAGGTCTTCAACTGTTTCACCGCGACCTGCCGTTCGCGTTCGACCATTGGCGCCGATCAACGCACGAGAGCGGGTTCTCCGCCGAGGAGCAGGCGCGGATCGATGCCCTGCCGGAGCCCGGCTGCGCCCCGATCGACTGCGTCTACCGCATCGCCTCGCCGTTCTCGCCGCCCATACGCGAGCACGGCCGGACAGCAAGCCGCACCCTGACCTTCATGACAACCGAACTCGGACCCACCGGCTCCAGCTTTGCTGCCGGCGGTCACGATCCGGCCTGCTTTGTCCGCGACGCCGACGCGATCGTCACCACCACGACATGGGCGCGCGAGCGGCTGGCCGAGTTCGGCTTCGAGCCCAGCCACATCCACATCGTGCCGCACGGCGTCGATGCGGCCAGCTTCCGGCCGCTGCTGCAGATCGAGCGGGACATCGCCCGTTCCAACCTCGGCTTCGCCGCCGACGAGACGGTGTTTCTCAATGTCGGTGCCTGCTTGTGGAACAAGGGCGTGGACGTGCTGCTGCGCGGCTTCGCCATCCTGCGCGGGCGCGGCCGGCGGATCCGGCTCATCCTCAAGGACCAGCGCGACATCTACGGGATCACCGTCGAGCAGACGCTGGCCGCGGTGGGTGCCGAGCATCCGATCCTGCTGCAGCCGCAGACGCTGGCTGCGATCTCGGTGATCCCCGGCAACATGAACCGTGCGCAACTGCGCACGCTCTACGCGCTTGCGGATTGCTATGCATCGCCCTACCGCGCGGAAGGCTTCAACCTGCCCGTGATCGAGGCGATCGCCTGCGGCACGCCGGCAATCGTGACCCGCGGCGGTGCCACCGACGATTTCTGCGACGATCGCGTGGCCTGGCGGATCCCTGGCCGCAACGGCTGCCGCGACCAGACCGACGGGAGCGGCACCGTGCCGGGGCGCTTCATCGAGCCGGATCTCGAGGCGCTGGTTGATGCCATGGAGCAGGCCTCCGGACTTCCGGCCGGCTTCGCGGAGGGGCGCGCCCGGCTGCTCGATCGCTTCACCTGGCGGCGGGCGGCGATCGCGCTCAGAGGGCTCGCGGCGGCCGATCCCGCCACGGCGCGCGAGAACCCGCCCGACATCGCAGCCCCCGCCATCCGCAGCATCTCCCAGACCGACCTGCTCGGATTGCTGCGGGGGATGCGGCCGCAGGCGATGCGCCGGACCGCGAAGATCCGGCTCGGCAACCTTTATGACGGCGGCTACGTGCTTCCGGCGATCGCCGCCGAGTGCGACGCGGTGCTGTCCATCGGCATCGGCTCCGACGTCAGCTTCGATCTTGCCCTGGCGCAGCGAGGGGCGACGGTCCTGCAGTTCGACCACACCGTGGAAGGCCCGCCGCTGATGCATCCGAACTTCCGCTTCGAGAAGCTCGGCTGGGGTGTCCGCCGCGACGGCGACATGCTCGGGTTCGGCGACATGCTGGGCAGGCTCGCGGCACTCGGCGCGCGTCGGGCGCTGCTCAAGTTCGACGTCGAGGGTGCCGAGTACCAGTTGCTGGAGGCGCTCGACGCCGAAGCGCTGGCAGTCTTCGAGGTGATCGTCTGCGAGATCCACGATCTTGCCCGCCTCGGCGACAGCGCCTTCTACGACCTGGTGCGACGCAGCCTGGCCAGGCTGCTCGCCCACCACGTGCCGGTCCACCTGCACGGCAACAACTATGCGGGCATGGT
>CAXUNX010000255.1:0-3850 GCA_964252545.1 uncultured Acetobacteraceae bacterium
GCCGCCGCTGCGCAGGACCTGCAGCATCTGGTTGCGCGTGAGCACGAGCTCGCTCACCAGCGTGTTGAGGTGTTCCAGCACCTCCACGCCGACCCGGATGGTCTGGGTCCTGACGCGCGCATCCTCGCGCATCGGCGATGCCGCCTCGGTCAGCTCATCGGCCGGCGATGGCGCGCGGGCCGGCAAGATCGTCCAGTGCGGCGATCAGCGGCGCGTCGTCGCCCTGGGGCTCGCGCCCGCTCCGGCTGAGCGAGTGCACGATCATCCGCATGCAGCCGGTGGCGGCCAGCACCAGGCTGATGCCGCCGGGATCGGGCTGCTGGCTGCGGTCGCGCAGCTTGTCCAGCACGTTCTCGGCGGCATGGGCGATCCGTTCGAGCCGAGGCAGGCCGAGAAAGCCGCAAGTGCCCTTGATGGAGTGCAGCAGGCGGAAGATGAACGAGAGTGTCTGCTGGTCGTCGGGACAACGCTCCAGCCGGAGCAGGGCGAGATCGAGCTCGCTCAGGCTTTCCAGCGTTTCGGCGACGAAATCGGCGAGCAGATCGTCCAAACCTCGGCCCCATGCGTTAAGCGCGTCGAACGCACCAAGGCTAGGGCGGCAGCTTGAAGATTCCGTAAAGCAAGGGGGGAGCAAGCATGCAGGAGCCGCCGTTCCGCGCGCAGGTCGAGCCGGGCCAGTGGGTGGTGCATCCGGCGCACCCTGAATGGGGCGCGGGCCAGGTGCAGTCTGTGGTGGGTGCCCGGGTCACGGTGAACTTCGAGCATCGCGGCAAGATGCTGATCAATGCGGCCCTGGTGGAACTCGAGATTGAAGACTAACTGAGGTCCATGCCAGAGCCCGTGATCGACCCGTTCGGCCGACATATCAGCTATCTGCGCGTTTCGGTCACCGACCGGTGCGACATGCGGTGCGTGTACTGCATGGCCGAGGAGATGGTGTTCCTGCCCCGCGGCGAGCTGCTCGACTTCGAGGAGCTGGAACGCTTGTGCGGTGCCTTCATCAGGCTGGGGGTGCGGCGGATGCGCATCACCGGCGGCGAGCCGCTGGTGCGCCGCGGCGTGGTGGAGTTCCTGGCCCAGCTCGGCGGCTGGCTTGGACGCGGGCCAGGACAGCCGGGGCTGGACGAGCTGACCCTGACCACCAACGGCAGCCGGCTTGCGCAACATGCAGGCGCGCTGCGCAGGGCCGGCCTCCGACGGATCAATGTCAGCCTGGATACGCTGGATCGTTCCCGTTTTGCCGAGATCACCCGTGTCGGACGGCTCGAGCGTACGCTGGAAGGTGTTGCCGCCGCGCGTGAGGCCGGCCTCGCGCTCAGGATCAACACGGTGGCGATGCGCGATGTGAACGAGGACGAGTTCGACGCGCTGATCGCCTGGTGCGGCCAGATCGGCGCCGATCTCTGCTTGATCGAGACCATGCCGATGGGCGATACCGGCGAGGACCGCACCGACCGCTATCTGCCGCTCTCGGTGGTTCGCGCCCGGCTGGAGCGGCGCTGGACGTTGCGGCCGGTGCCCTACCGGACCGGCGGCCCGGCGCGCTATTTCGAGGTGGCCGAGACCGGGCGCAGGCTCGGCTTCATCACGCCCATGACCCACAATTTCTGCGAAAGCTGCAACCGGGTCAGGCTGAGCTGCACGGGGATGCTCTATATGTGCCTGGGCCAGGAGGATGCCGCCGATCTTCGCGCGCCGATGCGGGCGGGGCTGCGCGACCCGGAGCTGCTGCAGGAGATCCGCCGTGCGAGCGCGCGCAAGCCCAAGGGGCACGACTTCAGCATCGGACGTCGTGGCGAGGCCGGGGGCGGCGCGCGCCACATGAGGGCGCCCGGCGGCTAGGCTCCGGGGGCCAAGCTCGTGCGGCCCCGGAGCCGCGGTCATTGCTTCTTTGGAGACGCCGCCCGCAGCAGGCTGTCGGAGCGGTCCTCCAGGGCCTCCGCCAGGGTGGTGGTGAACTGTCCCGGCTTGAGTGGCTTCGGCTGATCCGGCGACGGCGCCCAGCCGGTCATCATCGCCAGCCGCAGCACCGTCTCATGCGTCGGTTCCGGGCTGAGTTCGGCCAGCGCCGCGGCGAACAGGGCGCGAGGCGGCGTGCGGCGGTCGCGCAGCATCACCGCGTTGGTTTCGCCCGCTGCCCGGAGGTCGCGCAGCAGGGCGAGGGGCGTCCGGTAGGAGAGCGGCAGCTCGTCGGCATCCGCCACCGGCAGCGCGAAGCCCGCGCGCTGCAGCAGGCCGGCGCAGTCGCGCAGGTCCGGGAACGGGGAGACCCGGGGAGAAGCGCCGCCGGTCAGCGCCATCTCCGCCCGGAGCAGGGCGGTGCGCAGATCAGAAAGCGTCGGCAGCACCGGGATGCTGGCCAGAAACAAGCCGTCGGGCTTGAGGGCGTGGCGAAGCTGGATCAGCGCTCCGGGCAGGTCATTGACCCAGTGCAGCGACAGGTTTGCAACGATCAGGTCGAAGCTGGCCGGGCCGAACGGCAGCCACTCCTCGTCGGCCACCACGCCCGGCCCGGCCGAAAGCGACAGCATCGGGCGCGACAGGTCGCAGCAGACGGTCTCGATGCCACGCGCCCGCAGCGCCGGCGCCACCACCCCGCGTCCACCCAGATCGAGCGCCCGGCTGAAGCGTCGGGTGATGTCGTCGAGGCGGTCGAGCAGCCGGTCGGCGGCGGCCTGCAGGATCTCTCCCACTGCGGGCACGGTGGCCGCGGCGCGGTTGCGGTGCAGCCGCACGGCGGTTCGATCGAAGATGACGCTTTCGCCCATTCCAGCCATGTGCAGCCCGACCCCGGCTTTGCCAAGGGGCATGTGGCCGGGCGAAACGCGGGACGTGCAATGCTTGCCTGACCGAAGGCCGCACGCTAAAGTTGTCTTATGCAACTCTCACGTGATGCTCTGATCGAACGGGCGGCCTGGAGCGGGCGGGTGCTGCTGGATCTGGTGCTGCCGCCGCAATGCCCCACCTGCGACGCCGTGGTCGACGAGCCCGGCCGGTTCTGCGCGAGCTGCTTCAAGCGTGCCAGCTTCATCGTCGAGCCATGTTGCAACCGGTGCGGCTCGAGCTTCGCCAGCACGGCGGCGGCTGGACTCGGCTGGCTGTGCACGGGGTGCATGCAAGCGCCGCCAACCTGGCGGCGGGCGCGCGCAGCGTTCAACTACGACGATTTCTCGAAGCAGCTTGTTCTGCCGCTCAAATATGGCGACCGCACCGAGAACGCGGAGTTCCTTGGTCGCCACATGGCGCGCGCCGGCGCCAGCCTGCTCAAAGAGGCTGACCTGCTGCTGCCGGTGCCGCTGCACCGCAGCCGGCTGTTTTCCCGCCGCTACAACCAGGCAGCACTGCTCGCCCGCCATGTCGGCCGGTTGGCACGACGCGAGGTGATGGTGGACGGGCTGATGCGGATACGCGCCACGCGCAGCCTCGCCAGCTGCGCCGCCGAGGAGCGGGCGCGGGTGATCGCCGGTGCCATCGCCTGCCGCCCGTCGCGGCTGGCGCGCCTCAAGGGAAGCAGGGTCGTGCTGATCGACGACGTGCTCACCACCGGCGCGACCGCGTCCGCCTGCACCGAGGTCCTGCTTCGGGCGGGAGTGGCGTCGGTCGACATGCTGGTCGGGGCCAGAGCCGCCAGACGCGAGCATGAGCCCGAGCAGGAGCAGGAGCATGGGCGAGAGCGCCGGCCCCAGCCTGGGCATGGGCCTGGGCATGGGCCCCAGCCTGAGCCTGAGCCTGAGCCTGAGCTTGGGCCTGGGCCCAGGCCTGGCCGGGCCTTGTCTTCACACCCTGTCGGCACGACCCTATGAGGAAAGCCGCGCTGTTCGCTGGATTGGAAATCTGGAATGCCCAAGGT
>CAXUNX010000256.1:0-3846 GCA_964252545.1 uncultured Acetobacteraceae bacterium
GGGGGGCGGCCGGGGGGGGGGCCCGGGGCCCGCCGGCCCGGGCGGCCCGCGGGCCGTGCAGCACGCCGCAACCGAAGCGGTCGCCACCATCGATCTGCGGCTGCGTCTTTGGAACATCGCCCAGGACCTGTTCTATGGGTTGAGCCTGGGCTCCGTGCTGCTGCTCGCGGCGATGGGGCTTGCGATCACCTTCGGCGTGATGGGCGTCATCAACATGGCGCACGGCGAGCTGATGATGATCGGCGCCTATGTCACCTACCTGGCGCAGCAGCTCACCGGCTCGTCCGGCCTGGGGCTGGGGCTGGCGGTGCCGCTCGCCTTCCTGGTCTCGGGCGGCATCGGGGTTGCGATCGAGCGCGGCCTGATCCGCTTCCTGTATGGCCGGCCGCTGGAAACATTGCTCGCCACCTGGGGATTGTCGCTGCTGCTGCAGCAGGCGACGCGCTCGCTGTTCGGACCCACCAACATCGCCGTCAGCACGCCGGCCTGGATGTCCGGGGCGATCGCCGCCGGCGGGCTGCTGGTCACGCTGAACCGGCTGGTGATCATCGTGTTCGCGGTTGCGGTGCTGGCGGCGCTGATGCTGGTGCTCAAGCGCACGCCGCTCGGCCTGCAGATGCGCGCGGTCACCCAGAACCGGCGCATGGCCGCGCTGATGGGCATCGCCACCCCGCGCGTCGACGCCCTCACCTTCGGGCTCGGCTCCGGCGTCGCCGGGCTTGCCGGAGTTGCGATCAGCCAGATCGACAATGTCAGCCCCAATCTGGGACAAAGCTACATCATCGACAGCTTCATGGTGGTGGTGTTCGGAGGCGTCGGCAATCTCTGGGGCACCGTCGCCGGCGCCGCCACCCTGGGCATCGCAAACAAGATCCTGGAGCCGGTGGCGGGCGCCGTGCTCGGCAAGATCGTCGTGCTGGTGCTGCTGATCGGCTTCATCCAGCGAAAGCCGCGCGGGATGTTCCCACTGCGCGGACGCGGGATCGAATCATGATCGCCGTCCGCGGCCCGGCCCCGGGCACCGTGGCGGTGGCAGCCCTGCTCGCGTTGCTGAACCTGCTGCCATCCGCCTCCGCGCTGCATGTGCCCGATTTCGCGATCGGCCTCGCGGGCAAGTACCTGTCGCTGGCGATGCTGGCGATCGCGGTCGACCTGGTGTGGGGATTCGCCGGCATCCTCACCCTGGGCCACGCCGCCTTCTTCGCGCTCGGCGGCTATGCGATGGGGATGTACCTGATGCGCGAGATCGGCGCGCGCGGGGTCTACGGCAATGCAGCACTGCCCGACTTCATGGTGTTCCTGTCCTGGACCAGGCTGCCCTGGTACTGGCACGGCTTTGATCATTTCGCGTTCGCTCTGCTGATGGCGCTCCTGGCGCCGGGAACGCTTGCGGCATTGTTCGGCTGGCTCGCCTTCCGCTCGCGGGTTTCCGGGGTGTATCTTTCGATCATCACCCAGGCCCTGACCTATGCGCTGCTGCTGGCGTTCTTCCGCAACGACATGGGCTTCGGCGGCAATAACGGCCTGACCGACTTCAAGGACGTGCTCGGCTTCGACCTGCACGCGCCGCCCACCCGCGCGGCTCTGCTGGTGCTCACCGCGCTGGGCGTGGCGGCGAGCCTGCTGCTGACCCGGGCCATGCTGTCCGGGCGCTTCGGCCGGCTGCTCACCGCCGTGCGCGACGCGGAAAGCCGGACCCGCTTCCTCGGCTACCGGCCGGACCACGTCAAGCTGGTGATCTGGGTGCTGTCGGCGCTGATCGCGGGCCTCGGTGGCGCGCTCTACGTCACCCAGGTCGGCATCATCAACCCCGGCGAGTTCGCGCCTGCGGGCTCGATCGAGGCGGTGATCTGGGTTGCGGTCGGCGGACGCGGCACCCTGTCGGGTGCGGTGCTGGGAGCGCTGCTGGTCAATCTCGGCAAGACGGTGTTCACCGGGCTGCTGCCTGAGCTCTGGCTCTACGCGCTCGGCACGCTGTTCATCCTGACCACCCTGTTCCTGCCGCGCGGCATCATGGGGCTGAGCTGGGCCGGGCGGCGCGGATCCGCGCGTAGGGCATCCCGCCCCGCCGCGGACGCGGCGCCATGACGCCGCCCCTCCTGCTCGCCCTTGATGGCGTTTCGGTCAGCTTCGACGGCTTCCGTGCGCTCAACACCTTGTCGCTGCTGCTGGCAGCCGGCGAGATGCGCGCCATCATCGGCCCAAACGGCGCCGGCAAGACGACGATGATGGATGTGATCACCGGCAGGACCCGTCCGGACAGCGGCACGGTGGAGTTTCGCGGCACGCACGACCTCGCCCGGCTCGACGAGGCGGCGATCGCGCGGCTCGGCATCGGCCGCAAGTTCCAGAAGCCCACCGTGTTCGAGCAGCTCAGCGTGCGCGACAACCTCCTGCTGTCGCTGAAGGGCAGGCGCCGCCCGTTCGCGGTGCTGGCGGCGCGCGAAACCACCGAGGAGGCCGGACGGATCGCCGGGATCCTGGCCACCACCCGGCTGGCCGAGCACGCCGGGCGCCTCGCCGGCGCGCTCAGCCACGGCCAGAAGCAATGGCTGGAGATCGGCATGCTGCTCGGCCAGGATCCCGAGCTGCTGCTGGTCGACGAGCCGGTCGCCGGCATGACCGATGCGGAAACCGCGCAAACCGCCGAGCTGCTGCGAAACATCAATCGCAGCCGCTCGGTGGTGGTGGTCGAGCACGACATGGAATTCGTGCGCGCCCTGGGCGTTCCCGTCACCGTGCTGCACGAGGGTTCGGTGCTGGCCGAAGGCAGCCTCGACGAGGTCAGCGGCAACCCGCGCGTGATCGAGGTGTATCTTGGCCGCTGACCGATCTCCCGACGGCATGCTGGTGGCCGAAGCCATCGACCTGCATTACGGGGCGGCGATCGCCCTCAGGGGCGTGTCGATGAGCGCCCGGCTCGGCGAGATCACCTGCCTGCTCGGCCGCAACGGAGTCGGCAAGACCAGCCTGCTGCGTGCCGTGACCGGAGTGCATCCGGTCTCGCGCGGCCGTGTGCTGTGGGACGGCGAGGACATCACCCGGCTGCCGCCGCACGAACGCGCCCGCCGACGGATCGCCTCGGTGCCGCAGGGACGCGACATCTTCCCGCTGCTCAGCGTGCGGGAGAACCTGGAGACCGGTTTCGCGCTGCTGCCCAGGCGCGAGCGCCGCGTGCCGGACGAGGTCTTCGAGCTGTTTCCGATCCTGGCACAGATGCAGCGCCGGCAGGGCGGCGATCTGTCGGGCGGCCAGCAGCAGCAGTTGGCGATCGCCCGCGCCCTGGTGATCCGTCCGCGCCTGCTGGTGCTCGACGAGCCCACCGAGGGCATCCAGCCCAGCATCATCAAGGATATCGGCCGGATCATCGGCCTGCTGAAGCAGCGCGGCAGCATGGCGATCCTGCTGGTCGAGCAGTATTTCGAGTTCGCCCGGGCGCTGGCGCAGCACATCACCGTGCTGGATCGCGGCCAGGTGGTGATGCAGGGAAGGGCGGACGCGCTCGACGAGCACGCGCTGCGCGGGCATGTGGCAATCTAGCCGGGCGGCGATCCAGGCGGCCACTCCTCACGAGCAATGGGCCGAGCCGTTGCAGCGGGCCACCGGGATGGTCCGCCTCGACGTGGCACGCCGCGGCGGCCGCAGCCGCATCGCGGTTCTGCGGCAGCAAGGCTGCATGAAGCTGCGGTTCCCGCGCGAAGCCGGGCTGCAGGCGGTGGGCGTGAACTGCTCGGGCGGCATCGCGGCCGGCGACCGGCTGCACGGCGTCTTCACCTGCGCCGCCGGAACCGAGCTGCTGCTGACCGCCCAGGCGGCCGAACGCTGCTACCGGGCGCGCCCCGGCGA
>CAXUNX010000257.1:0-3840 GCA_964252545.1 uncultured Acetobacteraceae bacterium
CGGTGGGAGTGTCCTGCTTGACCATGACCAGCTCGGCTTCCGGCGGCGGCGGGGGCGGCTTCGGCGGCGCGCCGCGAAGAAAGCCCGGCAACAGGTGGGGGGCCTCGACGATCGCCGCCACGGTGGCGAGATGGGCCAGCACGGCGACCGCCACCGCACCCGCAAGCAGCTCCCGGCGCCGCCGGCCGCCCCAGGCGGCGGAAGGAACAAACAACCGTACCCGCGCGGGCGGCATGGGAGGTCGGTCAGGCCCGCAGGCGGTCGGGGATCGGCAGTCCGAGATGGTCCGGGATGTTCCACAGCTCACGCACGCTGCGGATCGGACGGAAGCCGGCGCGCAGATAGGTGCCCAGCGCGCGCGGATGGTCGGCGGTGCAGGTGTTCACGCGCACGCCCAGACCGGGACGCGGCACCACCCGCAGCCAGGCTTCGTCGATCGCCGCACGCAGGAAGCGCGTGCCCAGGCCCTTGCCGATCAGGTGCGGCATCAGCCCGAAATAGCCGATGTTCACCTCGCCGCCATGGCGCGCATCCAGCTCAAAGAAGCCGCCGGGCTCGCCCTGGTGATACAGCACATGCACGCTGATCTTCGGATCCGACAGCAGGCGGCCGAGCTCGGAGTCGCTGGCGGTCCGGCGCAGCCACCAGCAATATTGCTGACCAACCGTGCCATAGAGATAGGGTAATACCCCCACGGGGGGGGTGGGGGTTTGCACCTGGCCTAACCGGGGGCCTAAGGCCACCGGCGGCTCCGCCGGCCGGCGGCCCATGCGCAGAAACGTCACCTCAACCGCGATCCGGCTATGGTCGCGCGGCACCGCAGCCCCGGGGTTGAACCAGGACGCAGCCTGGTCCAATGGCCGGGTGGTGCCTGGCCCGGCCTGAACCTGGCCGGTTTGGACCTGTCCCGCCTGGACCTGCCCCGCCTGGACCTGCCCCGCCTGGACCTGCCCCGCCTGGACCTGTCCCGCCGGAGCCTGCCCGGCTGGAACCTGCTGGACCATACCAACTCTCCGCATCCCGTCCGGGGCTAAAGCCGTCCGCGTCCGCACGCGATCGTTCAGGCCACCGCCCCGGGCCTGTTCTGGTCAATCATGCCGCGCCGGCGATAGAAACAGCAGCCCATCCGGCGGAACTGATCTCAATCGTCCAGGAACGAGCGGAGTTTACGGCTGCGGCTGGGATGTTTCAGCTTGCGCAGCGCCTTTGCCTCGATCTGGCGTATACGCTCGCGGGTGACGTTGAACTGCTGGCCCACCTCCTCGAGCGTGTGGTCGGTGTTCATGCCGATGCCGAAGCGCATGCGCAGCACCCGCTCCTCGCGCGGCGTGAGCGAAGACAGCACCCGCGTGGTCGCCTCCCGGAGATTGGTCTGGATCGCGGCGTCGAGCGGGATCACCGCGGTCTTGTCCTCGATGAAGTCGCCGAGATGGCTGTCCTCCTCGTCGCCGATCGGGGTCTCGAGCGAGATCGGCTCCTTGGCGATCTTGAGCACCTTGCGCACCTTCTCGA
This sequence comes from uncultured Acetobacteraceae bacterium, assembly GCA_964252545.1. Taxonomy (GTDB): domain Bacteria; phylum Pseudomonadota; class Alphaproteobacteria; order Acetobacterales; family Acetobacteraceae; genus Lichenicoccus. Next base: position 1,513 of record CAXUNX010000257.1, read on the forward strand.
GCGGCATGCCGAGCTTCTCGGCCAGCTCCTCGGGCGCCGGCTCGCGGCCGATCTCGTGCAGCATCTGCCGGCTGGTGCGCACCAGCTTGTTGATGGTCTCGATCATGTGCACGGGGATGCGGATGGTGCGGGCCTGGTCGGCGATCGAGCGGGTGATCGCCTGGCGGATCCACCAGGTGGCATAGGTGCTGAACTTGTAGCCGCGCCGATACTCGAACTTATCGACCGCCTTCATCAGTCCGATATTGCCTTCCTGGATCAGGTCCAGGAACTGCAGCCCGCGATTGGTGTACTTCTTGGCGATCGAGATCACCAGCCTGAGATTGGCCTCGATCATCTCCTTCTTGGCGCGGGCGCTGTCGCGCTCGCCGCGCGACACGGTGGCATAGACCCGCCGGAACTCGACGATCGGCAGGCCGGCATCCTGCGCCACCGCCGACACCTTGGAACGCAGCTCGATGATGTCGGCGGCGTGGCGGGAGACGAAGTTCTTCCAGCTCTTGCCGGGAAGTGCCGCCACCACGTCCATCCAGTTCGGATCGAGCTCATGGTTGCGGTACTTCACCAGGAAGTCGTCGCGCGACACCTTGGCGCTCTCGGCGAAGCGCAGCATCCGCCCCTCGAGCCCGTTGAGGCGCTGGCTGATCTGCTTGAGCTGCAGCACCAGCTCCTCGATGCGGTTGCTGTGCAGGCGCACCTGCTCGACGTTGCCGACCAGCTCCTCGCGCAGCTTCTCGTAGCTCTTCTCCGCGCGCTCGTTCACGTCCTCGCCGGCGGTGATGCTGTCCAGCCGCCTGGTCTGCATCTTGTGCAGCTTCTTGTAGAGCGCCTCGATGTTCTCGAACTGCTGCAGCACGTCCGGCTTCAGCTTTTCTTCGAGCGCCGAGAGCGAAAGGTTGGCGCCTTCCGCCTCCGCCTCGTCGTCGATCTCGGGCGGCGACTCGAAGCTCTCCTCGACCACCTCGCCCTCGCCCGGCGCACCCTCGGCGGCGGTGCCGGACTGGGTGGCCTCGAGATCGATGATGTCGCGCAGCAGCATCTGCCCGACCTTGAGCCGGTCGTGCCAGGAGATGATCGCGCGGAACGTCAGCGGGCTCTCGCACAGGCCGCCGATCATCTCGTCGCGGCCGGCCTCGATGCGCTTGGCGATGGCGATCTCGCCCTCGCGCGAAAGCAGCTCGACCGAGCCCATCTCGCGCAGGTACATGCGGACCGGGTCGTCGGTGCGGCCGAGGCTTTCCTCGTCCACGTTGCCGGTCTGCTCCTCCTCGGCGTCCTCCTTCTTGTCCTCGCGCGGCGCCTCGGCTTCCTCGCTATCCTCGTTCTCGACCACCTGGATGCCCATCTCGCTGAGCGTGGCCATGACGTCCTCGATCTGCTCGGACGACATCTGGTCGGGCGGCAGCACCGCATTGAGCTCGTCGAAGGTGATGTAGCCGCGCTCGCGGCCGCGGGCGATCAGCCGCTTGACGGCAGCCGACTGGGTGTCCAGCAGGTTGGTCTCGGCATCCTGCTCGCTGGTGGTGGCTTCCGTGCTCGCCGCCGTTTTCGTCGCCATCGTTCATCCACTCCAACAAACCAAAGCGAAGCACAGCCCGGGCTCGCTGCCTCGCACCGCGTCACGCCATCTAGCCCCAACCATCCTCGTCGGCCTGCTCGCCGGCCCGCAGCGCCACGCAAGCCTCAGACAACACCCGCAGGCGGCGCTCGGACGGCTCATCGTTACGCTGAACCCACGCCTGCAGCGATGCCTGCCTTTCCTGCTCGAGCCGCGGATAGTTCAGCAGGCCGAAATAATGCCACCAGCGCTTCTCGAGCTCCGCCGGCATGTCGCCGGAGCGGACCTGCTCACGCAGCGGCAGCGGCGCTTCGCCCAGCACCCGCTCGACCTGCGCGGTCAATCCGTGCAGCTTCAGGTGGTCCACCAGCTCTTGTGTGTCAAGCAAGTTTGCCGCATCATACCCGATTGTGGCCGTTGCGGCGTTAGTTATTCCGGCGTTGGTTGTCGCGGCGTTTGTCATAGAATCATCGCCCGACGTGGTGGGGCTGGCATTGGCTTGCGCCGCCCAGTCTACCATGGAACGGCGCAGCGATTTCAAATCTTCCGGCAGTTCCAGCGTGCAGAAAGCCTCCTCGACGTCGCGCAGCAGCTCCGGATGGCGCAGCAGGATCGCCGTCAGGATGCGCATCCGCTCGAGTCGCGCCTGCTGCAGCTCGGGAGCGGGGCGCGGAGCGGTGCGCAACGGGGTCACGCCCGAACGGAGCGGACCGCCTGCCGTCCCGCGCGAGCCGGCCGGTCGCCGTCCCGCGCGATAGGTGTCGAAGAAG
>CAXUNX010000258.1:0-3831 GCA_964252545.1 uncultured Acetobacteraceae bacterium
ATCGGCCCCGCCGCCCTGCACCAGCGGCTGTGCCTGCTGGATCCGGCCACCGCCTCGGCTCTGCGCCCCACCGACAGCCAGCGGCTGGCGCGGGCGTGGGAGGTGCTGAGCGGCACCGGCCGGGGCCTCGCGGCCTGGCGGCAGAACGCGCCGGTGCAAGCAGCCCACGCCCGCTTCACGGCGGTGCTGCTGATGCCGCCTCGCCCGCTGCTGCGCGAGGCGATCGGGCTTCGCTTCGCGGCGATGCTGCGGCAGGGGGCCGTTGACGAGGTGGCGGCCCTGCTGGCGCAGCGGCTGCCGCCCGCGGTGCCGGCGATGCGCGCACACGGCGTGCCGGAGCTTGCGGCCCATCTGCGCGGCGAGCTGAGCCTCCCCGAGGCGGCTGCGCGGGCGACGGCGGCGCAGGCGCGCTATACCAAGCGTCAGGCGACCTGGTTCGCGCATCACCCGCTGGTGCCGTCGCAGCCCGCCGGGTTCTTGCGACAGATCGAAATAAATCAGCCCTGCATACCTGGTATGACGCAACAAAAGGAAAGTCTGACCAGTAAAATCATATCGTTTATTCAAACTCGTGTTGACGGCCCCGGCCCGGGTCGGCCATAAGCCGCACCGCGCGCCAGACCCGCGCGAACCGGAGCAGGATATGAACGCGACCGCCGAGCCAAAGCACCGACCCCACCCGCAGCAGGCCACCCAGAGCCTCGCAGCACCCGCGCTCAACGGTGCGGAAGTGTTGCTCCGGGCGCTGCAGGAGCAGGGCGTCGAGGTGGTGTTCGGCTATCCCGGCGGCGCGGTGCTGCCGATCTACGACGCGTTGTTCAGGCAGGAGACGGTTCGCCACGTGCTGGTGCGCCACGAGCAGGCAGCGGTGCACGCCGCCGAAGGGTATGCGCGCTCCACCGGCAAGGTCGGCGTGGTGCTGGTCACCAGCGGGCCTGGTGCAACCAACGCCGTCACCGGGCTGGTTGATGCGCTGATGGATTCCGTGCCGGTGGTCTGCCTGACCGGCCAGGTGCCGACCCACATGATCGGCAACGATGCCTTCCAGGAGGCCGACACCACCGGCATCACCCGTCCCGCCACCAAGCACAACTACCTGGTGAAGCGAGCAGGCGAGCTGGCGTCCACCGTGCACGAGGCGTTCTACGTGGCGCGCAGCGGCAGGCCAGGGCCTGTGGTAGTGGACCTGCCCAAGGACATCATGGTGGGGCCTGCGGCCTATGTTCCGGCGTCAACCGCGCCACACCGGTCGTACCGGCCGGTCACCGAGCCGAACCCGGAGGCGATACGCACCGCGGTGGCGGCGATCAAGCGCTCGCGTCGGCCGCTGTTCTATACCGGCGGCGGGGTGATCAACGCGGGGCCGGCCGCGGCGGACGCGCTGATCCGCCTGGTGCGGCTCACCGGCGCTCCCTGCACCTCGACCCTGATGGGGCTCGGCGCCTACCCGACCAGCGATCCGTTGTTCCTCGGCATGCTCGGCATGCACGGCACCTTCGAGGCCAACATGGCCACGCACGGCTGCGACCTCCTGATCAACATCGGCGCGCGCTTCGACGACCGGGTGACCGGCCGTCTCGACGCGTTCTCGCCCGGCTCGACCAAGATCCACGTCGATATCGATCCCTCGTCGGTGAACAAGATCGTGCCGGTCGACATCACGGTGATCGGCGATGCCGGCCGCGCCATCGCCATGATGATCGAGGCCTGGGACGCCGACCCCGCGAAGCCCGATGCGGACGCGCTCGCCAGCTGGTGGCGCCAGATCGACGCCTGGCGGGGCATCGATTCGCTGCGCTACCACCAGGACCCGCAGCCCTCGGCGATCATCAAGCCGCAGCACGCCGTCCGACGCCTGAACGCGCTGGCGCACGAGACCGGACGCGACATCTTCATCACCACCGAAGTCGGTCAGCACCAGATGTGGGCGGCCCAGCATTTCTCCTACAACAAGCCCAACCGCTGGATGACCTCGGGCGGGCTCGGCACCATGGGTTACGGCCTGCCGGCCGCAGTCGGCGTGCAGATCGGCAATCCCGGAGCATTGGTGATCGACATCGCCGGCGAGGCCAGCACGCTGATGAACATCCAGGAGCTGGGCACCATCTGCCAGTATCGGCTGCCGGTGAAGCTGTTCATCCTGAACAACCGCTACATGGGCATGGTGCGTCAATGGCAGGAGCTCCTGCACGGTAGCCGCTATTCCGAGAGCTACAGCGAGGCGCTGCCGGATTTCGTCAAGCTTGCCGAAAGCTTCCATGGCACCGGCATGCGTGCGACCAGGCTGGGAGAGCTCGACGACGTGATCCGGGCGATGCTGGCCCATGAGGGGCCGGTGATCGCCGATATCTGCGTCGACGAGACCGAGAACTGCTTCCCGATGATTCCCTCCGGGGCCGCGCACAACGAGATGATCCTGGGGCCCGACCAGAACGAGCAGGCTGCCCGCATCACCGATGAAGGGCTGATGCTGGTCTGACCCCAGCCAGGCCAGCAGCCAGGAAGACGATGTCCGCCAGCGACGACGCCCAGATCACTGAAGCTCGGATCACTGCGGTCATGTCCGTGCTCGTCGAGAACGAGAGCGGCGTTCTCGCGCGGGTGATCGGGCTGTTCGCCGGCCGCGGCTACAACATCGAAAGCCTCACCGTGGCTCCAGTCGAGGATGGCCGCAACCGCTCCCGCATCAACATCGTGACCTCTGGCACGCCGATGGTGATCGAGCAGATCAAGGCGCTGCTGGACCGCCTGGTGCCGGTGCACCGGGTTTCCGACCTGACCAAGGAAGGCCCGCACGTCGCCCGCGAGATGGCCCTCATCAAGGTGGTCTCTTCCGGCGAACTGCGCTCGGAAGCCCTGCGGATCGCCGATGCGTTCCGTGCCCGGCCGGTCGACACCACCACCGGCAGCTTCGTGTTCGAGCTGACCGGCGCCACCGACAAGCTCGACACCTTCATCGAGCTGTTGCGTCCGCTCGGGCTGGTCGAGGTGTCGCGCACCGGCATCGCCGCAATCGCCCGCGGCCCACGCACCATCTGACCGCCAAACCCCAATCTGGCACTTACGCAGGAGAACCCCACCATGCGGGTCTATTACGACACCGACGCCGACGTGAACCTGATCAAGGGCAAGCAGGTCGCGATCATCGGCTATGGCAGCCAGGGCCACGCCCATGCGGGAAACCTCAAGGACAGCGGCGTCGCGCAGCTCGCGGTGGGGCTGCGCCGGGGTTCGGCAGGTGTCCCCAAGGCGGAGGCGGCGGGGCTGAGGGTGATGAGCCCGTCCGAGGCGGCCGCCTGGGCCGACGTGGTGATGGTGCTGACGCCCGACGAAGGGCAGGGCGAGCTTTATGCGGAGCATCTCGCGCCCAACCTCAAGCAGGGGGCGGCGATCGCCTTTGCGCACGGGCTTGCCGTGCACTTCCGGGTGATCGAGCCGCGGCCGGACCTCGACGTGTTCATGATCGCGCCGAAGGGCCCCGGCCACACCGTGCGCTCGGAGTATCAGCGTGGCGGCGGCGTGCCCTGCCTTGTCGCGGTGGCGCAGGACCCATCCGGCAACGCACTCGACATCGCCCTGTCCTATGCCAGTGCGGTAGGCGGTGGCCGGGCCGGCATCATCGAGACCAGCTTCCGCGAGGAGTGCGAAACCGACCTGTTCGGCGAGCAGACGGTGCTCTGCGGCGGGCTGGTTGAACTGATCCGGGCCGGGTTCGAGACGCTGGTGGAGGCCGGCTATGCGCCGGAGATGGCGTATTTCGAGTGCCTGCACGAGGTCAAGCTGATCGTCGACCTGATCTACGAGGGCGGCATCGCCAACATGAACTACTCG
>CAXUNX010000259.1:0-3815 GCA_964252545.1 uncultured Acetobacteraceae bacterium
ACCGTGCTGGGCGGCCTGGTGCCCGGCTTGATCATCGCCCTGCCGACCTCGGTCGGATACGGCGTCTCCGCCGGCGGGCAGACGGCGCTGGGCGCCATCCTGGCGAGCTGCGCGCCGGGAATCGTGACCGTCAACATCGACAACGGCTATGGCGCCGCCTGCGCTGCACTCAGGGTGCTGGGAACAGGGAGCTGATCATGGAACGACGCGCCTTCATCAAGGCCACCGCGACCGGCATCGCGGCGGCAGCGGTGCCCCCGGCGGCGCACGCCCAAGCGGCCGCCCAGACCGAACAAACCCAGGTGGGGCAGACCCAGGTGGGGCAGACCCAGGTGGGGCAGACCCAGGCCGGACCGGTGACCTCCCGGATCCCCGAACATCCCGACATGAAATACCGTCCGCTCGGCCGCACCGGCGAGCGCGTGTCGCTGGTCGGCCTTGGCGGCTTCCATCTCGCCAAGCCGGGCGGCGCCACCAGCGACGAGGCGGTCCGCATCGTGCACGCCGCGATCGATGCCGGCATCAATTTCTGCGACAATTGCTGGGACTATAACGGCGGCGAAAGCGAGAAGCGGCTCGGCCGGGCGCTGGCGCATGGCTGGCGCGACCGCGTGTTCCTGATGACCAAGATCGACGGCCGCACGGCGGAAGCCGCGACCCGTCAGCTCGAGCAGTCGCTCGCCCGGCTGCGCACCGACCATCTCGACCTGCTGCAGTTTCACGAGATCATCCGGATGGACGACCCCGAGCGCGTGTTCGCGCAGGGTGGGGCGCTCGAGGCGGTGCTCAAGGCGCGCGAGCAGGGCAAGCTGCGCTATATCGGCTTCACCGGCCACAAGAGCCCGGCGATCCACCGACACATGTTCGACGTCGCCGACCGACACGGCTTCCATTTCGACACCGTGCAGATGCCGCTGAACGTCATGGACGCGCACTTCGACAGCTTCGAGCAGGGCGTGCTGCCGGTGGCGCTGGCGCACGGCACCGCGGCAATGGGCATGAAGGCGTTCGGCGACCCGTTCATCCTGGACAGCAAGGTGGTCTCGCCGATCGAGATGCTGCAATACCCGATGAACCTGCCGATTGCGCTGCAGATCACCGGCATCGACAGCATGCCGATCCTGCACCAGGCGCTGGAAGCGGTGCGCAGCTTCACGCCGCTCACTCCGGAACAGCGCGTGGCCCTGCTGGCCCGCACCGCCGACGTCGCGCGCGACGGGCACACCGAGAAATACAAGATCTCCAACCATTTCGACGGCACCGGCAAGAACCCGCAATGGCTGGGATAGCCGGACACGACAAAGAACATCGTCACGGCGAAGTTGCCCCAGCCGAGCACCGCGAAGGCCAGTCAAGGCCGATCAGGTTGTGCAGGATGCCGCAGCCCCAGAGACGGTAGCTGCGTCCGTCCATGATCTCTAGCGTGGTGCCATTCCGTCGCGCCGCCGTTCGGTGCTCGAGAAGGCGCTGATCTGGCGGGGGTCTATCCCTCCTACATCAGCCGGACAGCGCCTGAGACCCGGAGGCTGGCGCCGATCCCGGACGGGATCCCGGCGCGGATCCGCGACCGCATCCCCATGTCGTCGCCCTGGTGACGAACGAGATCAAGCACTGCGCGGTGGCCACTTCAGGAGCTCATGGCCACGAACCGGCCTGGACCAGGGCAAGCAGGTCCATCAATCCATCAACGACGTGGTCCGCCGGACCGGGCCTGACATGCTGCCGGCGGACGAGGACGGTCGTCAGGCCGAGCGCCCCCGCCACTTCGAGGTCGTAGTCGGCATAGGCCGACACGTGCCACCAGCCGCGCCCAGGGTTGATGCCCCGCAGTCGGGCCATGGCGGTCCAGAAGCCCGGATCCGGCTTGTAAAGCCCGACCTCCTCCGCACACAGCCAGGCGTCCAGCCGGAAGCCGAGCCCGATCTGGACGTCCTCGCCGTGGCGGCGGTCGCTGTTCGTCATCGCCGCGCACGGCGCCACGTCCATCAGCGTCCGCAACACCGGCGCGTCCGGGAACAGCGGCCAGTGCCCGAGTGCGATGCCGATCGCGGCCGCCGCCTGGTCTTCGAGGCCGATCGTCTCGACGATGCTGCGCCGCGTGATCGTGGCGTAGTCCAGGAACGGCCCACGCTCGAGCACGGCCTGCGCGTCGACGATGCGGTCGAACTCGTCCGGGCCGAGCAGCCGCCCCGCCGCCCGGCATGCCTCCTCCAGGCCGGTCCGCCAGTCCAGGATCGTGCCGAAGATGTCGAAGGTCAGCAGCAGCGGCCTCTCGGTCAGCATCGTCATCCGGTTCCGGTCACCGCGGCCTGTCGAGCTGCCAGCGCAGGTGCGAGCGCACCGGCGGCCACTCGGAGGCGATGACGCTGTAGACGGCAGTGTTTCCGACCGTGCCGTTTCGGGCTCGGCGGACCGCGCGCAGCATGCCGTCGGCATGAGCGCCGAGGCGCTCGATGGCGCGCCGGCTGGCCTGGTTGAGGGCGTGGGTGCGGAACTCCACCGCCACGCAGCCCAGCGCCTCGAACGCGTGACCGAGCAGCAGCAGCTTCGCCTCGGTGTTGAGTGTCGTGCGCTGCACCCGCCGGGCATACCACGTCGCACCGATCTCGACACGGGGCAGCGCACGGTCGACGTTCATGAACGTCGTCATGCCGATAGGGACCCCGTCCGGTTCCTCCAGGACGGTAAAGGGCAGCATCGATCCCGCCGCCTGCAGCGCCAGGCGGCGGGCGATCTCGGCCGCCATGCCGCCCGGTTCCGGCACCGAGGCATACCAGAGCCGCCAGAGCTCGCCGTCCGCGGCGGCGTCGCGGAGGGCGGCGTCATGATCGGCCCGCAGCGGCACCAGCCGGACGTGCCGGCCGGACAGGGTGACGGGCTGAAGCTCCATGGCCGCCCCGGTCATCCTCTCGCCTCCGTTAGCCTCTGGACCACCAAGGTGCGGCCGTGCGTCACGGCTACCGAGATCGGCTCCCTGGTCGTGGCTGTTCACCCGGCATCTCGAACGCGCCAGTGCCGGCCGGCCCCGGTGGATCGGGCATGGGCATCATGACGGCGCCAACCCTGCGCCTGCGTCGGGAGGAGAACGCCTGAGCATCGCCCTGGCGCCGCCGTGGTAGTGCGCGTCCGCGTCCCGGCGGAAGCCTAGCCGCTCAGCCAGCCGGATGGACACCGCGTGTTTCGAGTCGTCGATGCAGAAGACCGGCCCTGGGATGGGTGGTATCCCACCATCGCAGGGCCGCGCGGCACGCCTCCAGTGCGTAGCCTCGGCCGTGGGCATGCGGCGCCAGCACCCACCCCCAGCGCCTGTCAGTGGCCGATGTGGCGCAGCAGGCGGCCCCACACCTCCTCCCGCGTGTGCGGCCGGCTCCCCAGAAGCGCGTGACGATCGGATCGCTCCACGTGGCGTGGCTGGCGTCGAAATCATCCAGCGCCGGCGGTCGCAGCCGCAGCCGGTTCGAGCAGAGGACTGGCACTTCCATGGCCGTCAAGGGCACCTCCTCGCCAAGGGGGGACCGCCAGCACGACGGCATGGCAAGATGGGGGCGAGCCGACCCGTCGGTCTTGGCGGTTCCTCCCGAAGTTCAGGCCGATCCTCCCCGTGCCCGTCGCCGGATGCCAGCCGGCGTCAGGCCGCGCCCGCGCCGGAAGCAGCGCGTGAGGGCGCTCTGGTCGGCGTGGCCGGTGCGGACCGCGATCTCGGCGATCGATAGGCAGGAGGTCTCGAGCAGCCGCTGGGCGGCGCGGAGGCGCAGGTCGGCGAGCACGGCATGCGGGCTGGTCCCGAGCTGCGCGCGAAACAGCGCGTGCAGCCG
>CAXUNX010000260.1:0-3434 GCA_964252545.1 uncultured Acetobacteraceae bacterium
CCGCCGCCCCGCCCCGCCCCGCACGGGCCAGGCTGGCGCTCCTGCTGCGCTTCCAAAGCCTGTTCGGCCTGATCCTGGTACTCCTCGGCGGCATCCTGTTCTCGCCGCGCCGGCACGGCCACATCCTGTTCCTGGCCGCCGACAACATCGCCAACATCGTGCGCTCGATCTCCGAGACCGGCATCCTGGCGCTGGGCATGACCTTCGTGATCATCGCCGCCGGCATCGATCTGTCGGTGGGGGCGATCCTGGGCCTGTCCAGCGTGCTCACCGCTTCATTGCTGGTCAACCAGAACTGGGGCCTCGCCGCCACGCTGCCGCTGGTGCTGGTGGTCGCGGCCTTGTTCGGGCTGATGCAGGGCTGGCTCTCGACCCGGCTGCGGATCCAGGCCTTCATCGTGACCCTGGCCGGGCTGCAGGCGGCGCGCGGCCTCGCCCTGATCGCCTCGGGCAACAACTTCATCAACATCAACTACGGCCACGGCCCCGGAAACGCGCCGCCCGCCTTCGCCATCCTCGGCGAGCGGCTGCTCGGCGACACCTTTCCGGTGGCGACCCTGGTGTTCCTGGTGCTGGCCCTGCTCGCCACCTTCCTGCTGAACCGCACCCGCTACGGGCGCTACGTGTTCGCGGTGGGCGGCAACGAGCGCGCGGCGCGGCTGTCCGGCATCCCGGTTGCCGCCATCAAGGTCTCGGTCTACGGGCTCAGCGGGCTGTGCGCCGGCATCGCCGGCATCGTGCATGCCGGCCAGTTCAGCTTCGGCAGCCCCAACGATGGCACCGGCTATGAGCTGAACGCGATCGCCGCCGTGGTGATCGGCGGCACCGACCTGTTCGGCGGCGCCGGCAGCATGGTCGGCACCATCGCCGGCGCGGTGATGCTGGGCGCCCTGGCCAACATCCTGCAGCTCAACGACGTGAGCGCCGCGATGCAGCTTCTGGCGACCGGCGCCATCATCGTGCTCGCCGCCGGCTTGCAGACCATCATCGGACGCGACGCCAGATCGCGCTGATCAACGGAGGAACCACCCATGACCCGACGGATCACGCTGCTTGCCACCACGCTCATCGCCGCAACCGCGATCACCGCCGGAGGCGCCCGTGCCGCAAAGCCGATCTCCAAGAGCTGCGGCCCGCACGACCATTACACGATCGGAATGTCGCAGGCGAACTTCAAGGAGCCGTACCGCGCTGCGATGAACGCCGACCTGCAGTGGATGGTGGCGAAGATCCCGCAGTTCAAGATCGTGATCGCCGACGGCCAGGCCAACGACAACACCCAGGTCTCGCAGGTGGAGAACTTCCTCACCCAGCAGGTCGACCTGCTGCTGATCTCCGCGTTCGAGGCGGCGCCGCTCACGCCCGCGGTGAACCGGGTGATGGCAGCGGGCATCCCGGTGATCGAGATGGACCGCAAAACCGTGGGCGACAACTACACCAGCTTCGTCACCGGCGATAACCGCGCCATCGCCAAGCAGGCCGGCGAATACGCGGCGACCAAGCTGATGCCCGAGGGCGGCGAGGTGGCGATCCTGGAAGGGCTGCCCAGCTCTTCGCCGGCGATCGAGCGGCTGGAAGGCTTCAAGGCCGGCATCGCCGGCAACCCCAAGCTCAAGGTGGTGGCGGTGCAGCCGGTGGACTGGATGCAGGACAAGGCGGTGTCGGTGTTCGGGGCGATGCTGCAATCCCATCCCGATATCAAGCTGGTCTATGCCTGCAACGACCTCGCCGCCGCCGGCGCCTATATCGCGGTCAAGCAGGCCGGCAAGCTGGGCCAGGTCAAGATCATCGGCACCGACGGGCTGCCAGGCCCCTCGGGCGGCATCCGCGCGGTGGCGGACGGCGAGTGGGCGGCGACCATGGTCTACCCGACCGGGGCCGCCGAAGCGCTGGACCTCGCCAAGAAGATCCTGCTCGACTGCGCAACCACGGTGCCGAAGCTGATCACCGTGCCCACCAAGCTGATCGACGCCAACAACGCCAAGGCGATCTACGCCAAGGAGTAGGGGGGGCGGCCGGCGGTCAGGCAGCCAGGCTCGCCTCCACCGCGTCCAGCAGCGCCGATGAGCGGCAGGGCTTGAGCACGAGGCGGTCGCGTGGCCCCATCGCGCTGACCGGCGGCAGCGCGTCGGGCCGGCCGGTGACGAACACCACCGGCACGTCCGGCCAGCGCGCGCGCAGGGTGCGGGCGAGATCCACCCCGTTCACGCGACCGGGCATGTGCACATCGGTGAGCAGCAGGTCGAAGCCGCGGCCTTCCCCGAACAGCCCGATCGCCCGCTCGCCGTTGTCAGCCTGCGTGACCCTGAAGCCGGCATCGAGCAGTGCCTCCGCGATGATCATCCGGATGACGTTCTCGTCCTCAACCAGAAGAACATGCAGCGGATGCGCCGGAACGGCCTTCGCGGTCATGATTTTTCTCCGGTGCTCGGCCGGCGAGACGGAGAACCGCCCGCACGGCTGCTGCGTAGTCCTATCCCGGCGGAGTGAAACGTCACGAAGCTGCGAGTGGCGCGGCAGGAGGCGTCACCGGGCGGGAGCAGCCAATGGCAGGGCCGGATAACAGCAGCATCGGCCCGGCGCAATTCGAGCAGTCCGGAAGCCAGAACATCCCCTCCGAAGTGTTCAAGCGCGTCGTGCACAAGACCCGCATGCCGATGGCGATCGCCGACCCGAACCAGCCCGACTGCCCGCTGGTGTTCGTCAATCCCGCGTTCTGCGAGATGACCGGCTATGAGACCGGCGACGTGCTGGGGCGCAACTGCCGCTTCCTGCAGGGCCCCGACACCGATCCGGACGCGGTGCGCCGGATCCGCGAAGCGGTCGCCGCGCGCCGCTCGCTGCAGCAGGAGATCTACAACTACCGGCGTGACGGCTCCGGCTTCTGGAACGCCCTGTTCATCAGCCCGGTGTTCGACGACGAGGGACACCTCAGCTACTTCTTCGCCAGCCAGTTCGACACCAGCCTGCGCAAGGAGGCCCTGCGCCAGCAGGCGCAGCGGGTGGAAAGCATGGGCGCCCTCGCCTCGGGAGTGGCGCACGAGTTCAACAACTTGATGACCGTGGTGCTCGGCAGCATCGAGCGGGCCTCCACCCGCGCCGTCGACCCCGTGCAGGTGCGCCAGCTCGAGCGCGCCGACTGGGGCGCGCAGCGGGCCGGCAGGCTGGCCGGCGAATTGCTGTCGCTGGCGCGGCGCCAGGACTATGACAGCCGGGTGGTCGAGCTCGGGCAGTTCGTGCGCGGTTTCGGCGAGACCCTGGCGCAGATCATCCCGGCCGGCGTGCATCTTGAGTGCGACCTGCCGGACGAGCCCACGCCGGTCCGGCTCGATCCCGAGCAGCTCGAGCTGGTGCTGCTCAACCTGGTGCGCAACGCGCTGGACGCGATGCCGTCGGGCGGCCGCATCAGCATCGCGTCGCGCACGCTGCCGCAG
>CAXUNX010000260.1:3444-3809 GCA_964252545.1 uncultured Acetobacteraceae bacterium
ATCGCGAGCGTCAGGCGGTAGCGCAGCGTACCGCCCGGGTCGAGCTGCTGGTCGCCGACACCGGGTCCGGCATGGCGCCCGAGGTGGTCGGGCGTGCCACCGAGCTGTTCTTCACCACCAAGGCCAGCGGCAAGGGCACCGGCCTCGGCCTGTTCCTGGCGCTGGAGTTCGTCGACAAGAGCGGCGGCCGCCTGTCCATCGACAGCGAGGCGGGCAAGGGCACCCGGATCAGGCTGGTGTTTCCGTACGCAAGCTGAGCCCGCCCCTCAAAGCAGCGTCCCCGCCTTCGACATGCCCGCCTTCGACAAGCCCGCCTCCGAGGGGCCCGGTTTCGCCTCCTGCGGATCCTCGAGCAGCTCGTCGAG
>CAXUNX010000261.1:0-344 GCA_964252545.1 uncultured Acetobacteraceae bacterium
TTCGGCGGCAACCCGCTGGCCTGCGCCGCCGGCAACGCGGTGCTCGACGTGGTGCTGGCGCCCGGCTTCCTCCAGCGGGTCGAGCAGGTGGGCGAGCGGCTGCAGCACGGGCTGCGCAGGCTGGTTTCCCGCTGTCCGGATGCGTTCGGCGGCGTGCGCGGCCGGGGCCTGCTGGTCGGCGTCGAGTGCGTGATGCCCGGCGCGGCCTTGCAGGCCGCCTGCCTCGAGGAAGGGCTGCTGGTGGTGGCGGCGGCCGAGAACGTGCTGCGGCTGGTACCGCCGCTCGTGGTCAGCGACCAGGATGCCGACGAGGCGGTCCGCAGGCTCGGGCTGGCCGCGGGGCG
>CAXUNX010000261.1:444-2548 GCA_964252545.1 uncultured Acetobacteraceae bacterium
CTGCGCCACTTCCTTGACCTGCGCGACCTCGACGGCGCCACCCTGCGGGCGATCCTCGACGTGTCGGCCGGCATCAAGCGGGCCCAGCAAGGGCGGCGGCTGCCGCTGCATCCACGCCGTCCGTTCGCCGGGCGCACTCTGGGGCTGATGATGGAGCACCCTTCCACCCGCACCCGGGTGTCGTTCGAGGTGGCGATGCGCCAGCTCGGGGGCGACGTGATCGTGCTGTCGCCGCGCGACACCCAGCTCGGACGCGGCGAGACCATCAGCGACACCGCGCGGGTGTTGTCGCGGTTCCTCGACGCGCTGGTGCTGCGCACCGACGACCCCGCCAAGTTGCACGCGCTGGTCGCGCAGAGCGGCATCCCGGTGATCAACGGGCTGACGGCGAGGTCGCATCCCACCCAGATCCTGGCCGACATCCTGACCTTCGAGGAGCATCGCGGCCCGATCGCAGGCCGGGTGGTGGCCTGGTGCGGCGACGGCAACAACGTGGCGCATTCCTGGATCGAGGCCGCGGTGCGGTTCGGCTTCATCCTGCGCCTGGCGACGCCGGCCGAGCGTGCGCCGGACGCGGCGGTGCTGCAATGGGCACGCGCCAGCGGCGGCGCGGTGTCCACCACAAACAGCGCCGCCGAAGCGGTTGCCGGGGCGAGCTGCGTGATCACCGACACCTGGGTGTCGATGTCGGACAGTCCGGCCGAAACGCACGCGGCCCTGCTGGCGCCGTTCCGGGTCGATGCGGCGCTGATGGCGCAGGCGTCGCCGGACGCGCTGTTCATGCACTGCCTGCCGGCGCATCGCGGCGAGGAGGTCACCAACGAGGTGATTGACGGGCGCTGGTCGGTGGTGTTCGACGAGGCGGAGAACCGGCTGCACGCCCAGAAGGGGCTGCTGGGCTGGGTGCTGGGCGGCAGCGACTGGACCGAACTCGGCCGGGTCGCCGCCGTTGCTCCGGCAGAAGGAGAGCCGCGATGACCGAGCCTGCGAACGCGACGCCGACCTCGACCGAAGAGATCCCCGCCGCACCCGGCTGGGTCGAGCAGAGCGTGGACGAGATCTTCGGGGATCCGGCGGTTGGGCTGCCGCAAGGTCCGGGGCTGCGCGGCCTGCGCAACGAGTACCTGGACTGTCTGGCCGGGGCGGGGCGCGGCTCGGACATCGACGAAAGCCACGACCGCTGCCGTCGCCGGCTGCTGGCGCGGCTGGCCGAGCAGGAAGGCGTGAGCGCCGAGGTGGCACGCCGGCTCGAGCAGCGGCTCGAGGCGATGGAGATGGATCTCAGCGACCGGCTTTGAAGCCGCCGCGGCGGTTCTGGCTGCCTGCGACACCGCCCTCGCTGCAGGCAGCGTCGAGCGCCTCGACTGGCGATGCGCCGCATCGTTGCCTATCTTGGCGGCATGGTCGAAACCCCCGCCTTTCTTGACACCAACCGTCCCGACGTGCCCGACATCGTCGTGCCGCGCGGCATCCTGCCGTTCTTCCTGCCGGGCTCGCCGGTGCGCGGCCGCCTGGTGCAGCTCGGACAGCTCGCCGACGCGCTGCTGCTCCGGCACAACAATCCTCCCGCGGTCACCAAGCTGGCGGGCGAAGCGCTGGCGCTGGTGGCGGGCCTGTCCTCGGCGCTGAAGTTCCGCGGCTCGTTCAGCCTGCAGGCCAAGGGCAACGGCCCGGTCTCGATGCTGCTCGCCGACTGCACCGACGCGGGCGCGCTGCGGTTCTATGTCCGGGCCGATCCGGAACGGCTGGCAGCGCTGCAGCTCGCCGACTCGCAGCCCAGCGCGGCAACCCTGCTCGGCCAGGGCTATCTCGCCTTCACGGTTGACCAGGGCGGCGAGCGGGAACGCCACCAGGGGATCGTGGCGATCACCGGCGATTCGCTGGCGGCGATGGCGCAGCATTATTTCGAGACCTCGGAACAGCACCAATGCGCCGTGCGGCTGGCCTGCCGCAGGACCGAAGCCGGCTGGCGTGCCTCGGCGCTGGTGCTGGAGCGGATCGCGCATCTGGGCGGGATCGATCCCGAGGAAGGCAGCGAGGAGCCCGCGCAGGGCGACCGGGACGAGTCGGCGGCGGAACGCTGGCGCAGCGCCCTCACCCTGGC
>CAXUNX010000261.1:2558-3798 GCA_964252545.1 uncultured Acetobacteraceae bacterium
CAGCGACGACGAGCTGCTGGACGACCGGCTGCCGGCGGAGGAGCTGTTGTTCCGGCTGTTCCACAGCGAGGGCGTCGCCGCCGACCGGCCGCGCGCCCTGGCCTATGGCTGCCGCTGCTCGCGGGCGCGCCTGGCCGGCATCCTGGAGGGGTTTCCGATCGAGGACCTGGACCACATGGTGGTCGAGGGCGACATCGTGATGACGTGTGAATTCTGCAATCTCGACTTCAGGTTCCCACGCGAAAGCGTCAAGGGCAGCGCGTGAGGCCAGGGACGGCGGCGGCGCTTGTGCCTTCGTTGGGGGATTTGTAGCGTCTGGTCTTACCCGGGAAGCTTTCCGGAAGATCTGGCCTCGCCTGAAGGAGAACAGGTTTGCCTCGCTGGCCAGTAGCGCACCAGGACGGCATGTACCAGGTCACCGACCGGGACGGCATCCTGTATCCGATCACCATGGGGGGTACGCCGGTCAGGGAGCTGCAGCCGGGCTGGTATCCGCTCGGCCTGCACACCGGGCTGCCGCCGTTCCACCTGCTCGAGCTGCGCAACGATTCCGGCAGCGGCGCCGACGGCGTCTGGTATCTGACCGACGAGCTCGAGTTCATCACCCATGCCGCCCGGCATTTCGGCAAGGATCACGCCGACCTGCTGGTGGCCCAGCTTTCGCCGCTGCTGCACGACATCTTCGAGCAGAGCCTGTGCGCAGCCGAACCGCAGGCGGCACCATCCAGCCAAAGCTTCGACGGCATCAACCCGGCCTTTGTGCGCGAGCTGATCGGCCTGGTGGTGGAGCGCGCCTTGTCGCCGCCCGACGTGGTGATGGCGGACCGCCTGGCCGGGGTGAGCGACCAGTATGCGGCAGGCGGGCTGAAGCTGTCGGCGGGACTGATCCGGCACAGCCTGGACGTGACGCTCCCGGACGCCCGGCAGCCGGGCTTGAGCCTGGCGTCGCCGTTTGATGCGGGGCTGCTCGCAACACAGCAGCAGTTCGCGCCGGGCGGCGAGCTGTGGAGCCAATGCTACCGGTTCCGCGATCAAACGGCGGCGGTCACGCTCTACCTGGCGACCCGCCCAGACGGCGGCCCGGCACTCTATGTGCCGGCGATGAACACCATCTTCACGAACCGGGACGGCGTGTCCGGCGCGGAACTCATGACCACCCTGTTCGCCTATTACGCTTCGCACGCCGAGCGTCCGGCGCCGGCATCCGGCCCCGTGCAGGCGGCGGCGCCGGGCCCAGAGA
>CAXUNX010000262.1:0-3785 GCA_964252545.1 uncultured Acetobacteraceae bacterium
TCCGGGGGCGGAGCCGCTTGCGCAACGGAACTGGCGGCCGCGCAACGGCCGGATGGGAGCGTCGTTGCGTGCTCCGCCCGGTTGCCGCCGCCTGCGGCACGGTGTCGCAAAGGCTGGTCACAACGTCATGAGGTGATGACGTTTACTAAAAAAAACGTTTTGTCGAAATACGGACACACGACATGCTCAGCCATACCAGAACCAGAGGTCTGATATGAAAACGACGTGAGTCTCGCCGCTCTGGTGGCCATCGCCGAGGCCAGCCGGCCGGGGCCGGCGCGATCCCCCGCACTCTGTTTCCATGCCCTTCCGAGGGTTCCAAGCACAGCAAGCCGCACGGCACCACCATCGCAGGATGGCGGGTCGTGCTGTGTGGTCTGAACATCTCCCCGATCGTGGGAGTACCGGAGCATTCGAGATGTCCGTGAGGTTTAGATGCCCGTGAGGTTTAAAGGTGGACGCGCAGCCTTCAGCGGCGCGGTGGTGAGCGGTCTCATCGGGGCGGGACAGGCATGGGCTGCGACGCCCGCAGCGCTGCCCCTGGTGACAACACCGGTGTCGGACGCGCAAACCGTCAGCTTGGCGGCCTCGATGCCCAGCCTGGCCGGCTCCAGCCTCGACCAGGGCCCGCTTGCCAGCGGACGCATGCTGCAGCACCTGCAGCTTTCGCTGGCCCGCCCGGCCGCGCGTCAGGCGGCACTCGACGCGCTGGTGGCGGCACAGGTGCAGCCCGGCTCGCCGAGCTTCCATCAATGGCTGACGCCGGCCACGTTGCGAAGCGACTACGGTCCGGCAGACGCCGACATCGCAACCACCGTGGCCTGGCTGCAATCGCACGGCCTGACCGTCAACAGCGTGTCGCCAACCGGGATCTCGATCGACTTCTCCGGAACCGCGGGCGCGGTTGCGGGTGCGTTCCACACCGAGATGCATTCCTATCTCCGCAACGGTGAGTCGCACATGGGTCCGGCCTCGGCCCCGGCGATCCCGGCGGCGCTCGCCCCGGTGGTGTCGGGCGTCACCATCAGCAACTTCTTCCCGCATCCGCTGCTGACCCGCATGCGCCCCTTCACGGCAGCAGAGGTCGCGGCAACCAAGGTCTCGCAGGTCGGCTCCAGCTACACCGCGACATTCGGCGGCACCACCTTCTATGCCGTGACGCCGTCCGATTTCGCCACGATCTACAACGAGAACGAGGCGTTCCAGGGCTCTCCGGTGCTGGGGGAGAAGATCACCGGCGCCGGGCAGACCATCGTGGTCGCCGAGCAGACCGACATCCTGCCGGCGGACTGGAACAGCTTCCGCTCGGCCTTCAAGCTGACCGGCTACAAGGGCAGCCTCAGCATCACCCATCCCGGGGGCTGCAAGGATCCCGGCCGCACCGCCGACGAAAGCGAGGCGGCAATCGACGCGGAATGGGCGAGCGCCACCGCGCCGGATGCGAAGATCGTGCTGGCCGCCTGCTCGGGTGCTGGGTCCGAGTTCGATTTCGGGGTGATGGTCACGTTGCAGAACCTGGTCGAGATCGGCACCCCGGCGGCGGCGATCTCCATCTCCTATGGCGGCTGCGAACAGGGCAACGGCCTGTCGTTCCTGCAATCGTGGGAAAAGCTGGTTGAGGAGGGGGCGTCCGAGGGCATCTCGGTATTCGTCTCCTCGGGCGACAGCGCGTCCGCCGGCTGCGACGACGGGCCTCCCTATGCCACCGCCGGCCTCGCCGTGAACGGCCTCGCATCGAATCCCTACGACACCGCGGTCGGCGGCACCGACTTCCAGGACACCGCACTTCGCCAGAACAGCCGCTTCTGGGCTTCCAAGAACAGCAGCTCGGGCGGATCGGCGCTTTCCTACATCCCCGAGATCCCCTGGGACAATGACTGCTCGAACTCGATCATCTGGAAGTTCTATGGCGCTTCCGGTCCGATCCAGGACTGCAACAACCCGCCCAAGGGCCTGGTGGACCAGAACGTGGTGGGAGGCAGCGGCGGCCAGAGCCTGATCTACGCGAAGCCGAGCTGGCAGTCCCCGTCGCTTCCGGGAATGCCGAACGACGGGGTGCGTGACCTGCCGGACATCTCGTTGTTCGCCGCCAACGGCATCTGGAACCATTTCTATCTGGAGTGCATGTCCGACGCCAAGCAAGGCGGCGTGCCGTGCAACTACACCAACGCCACCGACTTCCTCGGCTCAGCCTATGGCGGCACCTCGTTCGGGGCGCCAGACTTCGCCGGCATCGCAGCCCTGGTCGCCCAGTACGAAGGCGGCCGGGTCGGCAACATGGCGCCCAGGCTCTACCAGATCGCAGCCCTGCAATATAACAACTCGGTGCTCGCCAGGACCTGTAACTCCAGCACCGGCAACGCCATCTCGGCCGCCTGCGTCTTCAACGACGTGGAGGTCGGAGATAACGCGGTGGCCTGCAAGGCGGGCACGCCCGACTGCTTCACCGACGCCAACTCGACCAAGGGCATCGGCGTGCTGTCGGTGTCGAGCACGGCGTTGACGCCGGCCTTCCCGGCCACCACGGGCTATGATCTCGCAACCGGGCTCGGCACGGTCAACGTCACCAACCTGATCGCCAACTACTATCCCTACTGACACTCACCAGCACGCTTCCTGATTGGCATCGGGCGGCTGGGTTCGGATGCAGGCATCCTAACCCAGCCAGCCTGATCAGCGGCGCACCAGGGTTGCGTGCCGCTGTTCCTCGGGCAGGCACAGCGAGACAATCGCCTCCGACACATCCTCCGGCCGGGCAAGGGCCGCCGCATCCTCTCCGGGCATCGCCTGGGCACGCAGGCGGGTGGCGACGATGCCGGGATCGAACAGGTTGATCCGCAGCCGCGGCTCTGACGCGCACTCGTCGGCCCAGCTCAGCACCAGGTTCTCCATCGCCGCCTTCGCGGCGCCGAGCATGCCCCAGAACGCCACCGGCCGGCGGGCATGGCTGTCGGTCAGGAACACCGCCCGCCCCGCCGCCGCGGCCCGAAGCAAGGGTGCCGAGGTGCGGATCAGCCGCAGGCTGGCGGTGACGTTCACCGCCCACGCCCGGTCCCAGTCGCGCTCCACCATGTGCGGCACCGGCGTCAGCACGCCGAGCGAGGCGGCCGCGTGCACCAGCATGTCGAGCCGGCCGAACCGGTCGGCGAGGGTCGGCCCGAGCGAGTCGATCGCAGCGCCGTCCAGCAGGTCGAGCGCCAGCAGGGTCGCCGAGCCACCGGCCGCGCGGATCAGGTCGTCGGTCTCGGCGAGGCCGCCCTGGCTGCGCGCGGTCAGCACGCAATGCACGCCGCGGCGCGCGAGGGCGATCGCGACCGCGCGTCCGATGCCGCGGCTGGCGCCGGTGACCAGGGCGACGGCCACTGGAACCACGGGCACCTAGAACGGCGCGGGCATGCGCGGCATCGCCGGGCGAGCCATGGTCTAACGCGTTTCCGAGTAGAGGCTCGGCCGGGCCTGGCTGTTCTCGTCGCGGTCGGCGAGGTCGATCGGATAGCTGCCGGTGAAGCAGGCGTCGCAGAATTGCGGCTGCTCGGGATCGCGGCCGGGCCGGCCGAGTGCCCGATACAGCCCGTCGAGCGAGATGAAGGCGAGGCTGTCGGCGCCGATCAGCTCGGCCATTTCGGAGACGTCATGGCGGGCCGCAAGCAGCTTGCCGCGCTCGGGCGTGTCGATGCCGTAGAAGCAGGAATGGGTGGTCGGCGGCGAGGAGATCCGCATATGCACCTCGGTGGCGCCGGCGGCGCGCACCATCTCGACGATCTTGCGGCTGGTGGTGCCGCGCA
>CAXUNX010000263.1:0-3781 GCA_964252545.1 uncultured Acetobacteraceae bacterium
TCGCCGTACTTGAGGGCACGGATCAGGTGCGCCTTGCGGGCATATTCCTCGATCGAGTCGATGAGATACTGGTTTTCGCAGGCGCCGAACTGCACACGGTGGAAGATGATGTTGAGCCGGAACGCTTCCCGATCGTTCTTGTGCTCGGTTGCCTCCGCATGCCGGGCTTGAACCGCAGCCAGCTCCTGCAGCGCCCCGCTGGCGGCTCCGGACCCTCCTAGCGGCGGCCGCGGATCGCCGAGGCCGCCAGCAGGCCGGCGCCGACCACCGCCGTCACCGCAGCGGTGACGCCCGGGTGCAGCTGTGCTTCCAGCAGCAGGCTGGTCTTGCGGGTGAAGGGGCGCAGGCTGCTCCGCTCGGACTCGTCCTCGCGCGGCTCGTAGAGATTGTCGCGGCGTTCGGCCACACCGGGGTTGTTGGTGGTCTGGGTGGGTCGTCCCAGCAGCGCGAACGCGCGGTCCATCAATTGCGGCGACAGCTTGTTGGCGATCGTCATCGACAGGCCGCCGGCGCCGCCCACGGTGAGCCCCCGCACCGGGTTGGCGCAGGCATGCAGGATGGCGCGCGCCACCAGGTTCGGGTGATAGGCCGGCGGCGGGTTGCGGGTGCCCGGGCTGCCCATCCGGTTGCGGGCGTGTTCCATGAACGTGGTGTCGACCGCGGCCGGCTTGATCAGGCTGATCGACAGCGGAGCACCCTTGGCCATGGTCTCGCGCCGGTAGGACTCGGTGAAGCCCTTGACCGCGAACTTCGCCGCGCAGTACGGGCCCTGGAACGGGATCGCCACCTCGCTGAGCACGCTTCCGACATTGACGATGGCGCCGCTGCCGCCGCGCAGCGCCTCGGCCGCCACCAGCGTGCCGTGCACGGTGCCCCAGTAGACCACGTCGAACACCCTGCGCTGGTCGGCCAGCGGCAGCTCGTCGAGCGTCCCGTAGGCGAAGGTTCCGGCATCGTTCACCCAGCTGTCGAAGCCGCCGAACGCCTCCTTGGCCTTTGCCGCCGCCGCCTCGAGCTGCGGCTTGTCGGCCACGTCGGCCACCGCGTACTCGGCCCGCGCGCCGCTCGCCCGCAGCTCGTCGCAGATCCGCGCCAGCGCTCCCTCGTTGCGCGCCACCAGCAGCAGCTGCGCGCCCCGCTTGGCCGCGAGCCGGGCGGTGGCCAGCCCGATCCCGGCGGTGGCTCCGGTCAGGACGATCGTCTGCTGATGAAGCGGCTTGAGGGCGACGCGTGCCATGGCTGAGTTCCCGGTTCTGCCCCCGGTGAACGCGGCAGCCCCCGAAAGTTGCCGGTTCGGCGCCATCAAGCGACGCTGCGCGTCCCAAAAACGCAACTTCGTCTCTCCCGGTGCGTCACGCTTGCGGTGCGTCGGGGCGCAATGAAACGGGTGGCCTCCGGCGCGCGAAGCAGCGCTGCCGTGGCGCGTATCTGGTCCGGCGGCTTGTTTGTCGATGGAAGGGAATGCCGGATGGTCCGCCGCTTCGCCTTGGCCCTCGCCGCTGCCGCTTTCGCCGAGGGCGAACCGGCACACGCCCAGTCGCCCCCGCCGCTCAGGCCGGTGGCGCCACAAGCGGGGTCGCTTGCCCAGCTGCTAGACAATGGCTGGTCGATCCACTCGGTTTCCGGCCAGAACGGGCAGTTCCTGATGCTTCAGTTCAACGGCCGCAAATGGGTGCGCTGCGAGCTGCTCGGGACCGCCAGTGTCAAGCTGCGCTACAGCCCCGACCTGGTCTCCGATTGCCGGGCGCTCAACTGAGCGCCCCCAGTCACGATCGCGAGCTCCGGCCGGTCGGGCCGCATTCCATGCTTGCTCGCGTCAGGTGAACCGGCTCACCAGGTTCTCGAGGTATTCCTGCCGGCCCGAGCGCGGCTTCGGGTCGGGATTGCGCGCCAGCACGTCGGCTGCGATCTGGTCCAGCGTCATGCCGCCGCCGAGCAGGGCGCGGCCTTGCTCGGTGTCCCAGCCGGCGTAGCGCTGCCGGAGGTTGGCGGCGAGGCCGTCATCCTCGATCATCGCGGCCGCCGCCAGCAGCCCGCGCGCGCACATGTCGATGCCGCCGACATGGGCATGCACCAGATCCTCCGGATCGATCGACTGGCGGCGGATCTTGGCGTCGAAATTCATGCCTCCCCGGCCCAGCCCGCCCCCCTTGAGCACGGTGTAGATGGCGATCGCCACGTCCTGGGGCACGTTCGGGAACTGGTCGGTGTCCCAGCCGGTCAGGCTGTCGCCCCGGTTCATGTCGAGCGAGCCGAGGATGCCAAGCGCGCTTGCGGTTGCGATCTCGTGCTCGAAGCTGTGCCCGGCAAGCTGCGCGTGGTTGGCCTCGAGATTGAGCTTCACCTCCTGCTCGAGGCCGTAGCGCTTGAGAAACCCGTACACCGTGGCGGCGTCGAAATCGTACTGGTGCTTGGTGGGCTCCTTCGGCTTGGGCTCGAGCAGGATCGCCCCAGCGAAGCCGGTGCGGTGCTTGTACTCCACCACCAGGGCGAGGAAGCGGCCCATCTGGTCGAGCTCGCGCCCGAGATCGGTGTTGAGCAGCGTGTCATAGCCTTCGCGCCCGCCCCATAGCACGTAGTTCTCGCCGCCGAGCCGCCGCGTCACGTCCAGGCAGTGCTTCACCGTGGCGGCGGCATAGGCGAACACGTCCGGGTCCGGGTTGGTCGCAGCCCCCGCCATGTAGCGCGGGTGCGTGAACAGGTTGGCGGTGCCCCACAGCAGCCGCACGCCGGTGCGCTCCTGCCGGTGCGCCAGCACCTCGCTGATGGCGTCGAGGTTGGCAGCACTCTCGCGGAAGCTGGAGCCTTCCGGCACCACGTCGCGATCGTGGAAGCAGTAGAACGGCACGTCGAGGATCCGGAACAGGTCGAACGCGGCATCGGCCCTCTCGACCGCGGCGTCGAACCCCTCGCGGCCCATCCAGGGGCGCTGGATGGTGGGTGCGCCGAACGGGTCCGAGCCGTTCATCACCAGGCTGTGCCAATAGGCGACGGCCAGACGCAGATGCTCCTGCATGGTCCGGCCGAGCACCACGCGGTGCTTGTTGTACCAGCGATAGGCGAGGGGATTGCGGCTTTCCGGTCCCTCGAAGGCGATCGGCGGGATGGCGCTGAAGATGGAGCTCATGATGTCACCAGTTGCTTGAGGCTCGAGGCCAGGATGCGGTAGCGGCCGTAGGCGTGATCGTAGGCCTCGGCGAGCGCGGGATCGGGCGCGATGCTTTCGGCGATCGCGGGCGGCGTGCACACCGATGCGGGATCGGCGTTTCGCGCCGCGCACAATGCCAGCCGCGCCGCACCGAACGCCCCGCCGCTTTCGGCGCGGTCGGGCAGGTCGAGCGGGCGGCGCAGCACCGAGGCGATGATCCGCAGCCACAGCCGCGAGCGGGCGCCGCCTCCCACCGCCCAAGCGCGGTCGATCCGGGTGCCGGCGGCCTCCAGCGCCCCGAGGCAGTCGCGAAACGCGAACCCCACGCCCTCCAGCACCGACTGGGTGAGCAGCAGGCGGTCGGCCTCGTGTCCGAGCCCCACGAAGCCGCCGCGCAGCAATGCCAGGTTGTGCGGCGTCCGCTCGCCGGCGAGATAGGGCGCGAACAGCACCGGCGAAGCACGCGAGACGCTCTCGCCGAGTGCCGACACCAGCGTCGCCGCGTCGCTGTCCAGCAGGCGCGCGAGCCATTGCAGGCTGTCGGTGGCGGAAAGGATCACCCCCATCTGGTGCCAGCGGCCGGGCACGGCGTGGCAGAAGGCGTGCACCGCCGATCCGGTGTTCGGCGCGAAC
>CAXUNX010000264.1:0-3762 GCA_964252545.1 uncultured Acetobacteraceae bacterium
GGGGCCGGCGGGCGGGCCAGCGGACGGAATGGTGACGCTGGACCGGGTTGCCGCCATGGTCAGCGCGCAGCTTCCCTGGGAGCTGCTGGTGATCGAAAGCCGGCGGCTCAACTCGCGGCCGCTTGCGGAGCTGAACGCAACCCAGCTCGCCCTGCGCGCCGTGGCGCTCCTGCTGCGGGCGGAGCGGCAGTCCAACGACATGGCCGGCGAGCTGCTGCAGCGCGTTGGTTCGGCCGATCCGGACCATCCGCTCGGCATCTATGTCGAGGCGATGCGCCACTTCATCCGGGCGGTGCAGTTCTGGGGCGAGTTCGAAACCGAAACGGCGTCGGCGGAGGCTGCGATCCGCAAGGCGCTCACCGCGGGACGGCTGGAGCCGACCGGCGTCGCGGTGGCCGGGTTCGTCCAGGGGCACCTGCTGGAGGATCCGGCACTTGGCCTGGCGCTGATCGACCGCGCGCTGGCGATCATGCCGGATCTGAGCCTGGCGCAGGCGTTCGCCGCCTTTCTGCTGGTGCGGATGGGCCGGTTCGACGAGGCGCAGCGCCGCTTCGACCTGTACAAGCAGTTGGCGCCGCTGCATCCGCTGCACGCGTTCTTCGACGGCACCGCGGTCACCATCGCGCTGCTGCAGGGCCGGCTCGAGGAGGCGGCGCAGCAGGGCCGGGAACTATCCGAGCTGTCGCCGTCGCTGCTGCACCCGGCAATCTCGTGCCTGGCCGCGTTCGGCCATCTCGGCATGCGCGCCGAGGCGGAGCGGCTGCGCGGACGGGTGAGGGTGCTGGCGCCAGGGCTGGGGGCCTCGCGCATCGTCGCGCAGATGCGCCTGCAGCGCGAGGTGGACCGGGAATGCATGCTCGAGGGCCTGCGCCTGGCGGGATTGTCGGACGGGTCGGCGGACGGACCGGACCTCAGCGTGCGCTTGGCGACCTGAGCCTGGCGAGCTAGATAGCCCCTCTCGATTCCACCGCCCCGATCCTCGCGCATACGCTGCCGCGGCCGACGCGCCAAGCTCCATAGAGGCCCCATGATCGCCCGCAATCGCCCTGCCGGCCCTTTCCTGCCGATCGCGCCCCTGCTCGTGGCGCTGCTGCTTGCAACGGCGGCCTGCTCCGGTTCGGGTCATGGCGGCAGCACGGTCGACACCGGCGACTCCACGGCGCTGAGCACGCCCCGCAACCACCTGCTGGGCGAGGACCGCAGCGCCACCGGCGGCGACCAGGCGCAGGCGGGGGTGAACGCCTATCTGTGGCGGGGCGCCATCGACACCTTGTCGTTCATGCCGTTCGCCTCGGCGGACCCGGTGGGCGGGATCATCATCACCGACTGGTACACGCCGCCCACCACCAGCGCCGAGCGCTTCAAGGCGACCGCCTATATCCTGGGCAAGCAGCTGCGTTCGGACGCGATCCGGGTGGCGATCTTCCGGCAGACCCAGCAGGACGGCCAGTGGACCGACGCCGCGGTGGCGCCCAACACCGCGCCCGACATCACCAACAAGATCCTGGCCCGGGCCCGCCAGCTCCGCGCCGACGCCGGCCAGACCGGGAACTGACGGGTGAGCGAAGCCGGCTACGACTTCCACCAGAGCGAGCCCGCCTGGCAGGCGGAGTGGACCCGGCGCGGCTGCTTCACGGTTCCGGACGTGCCCGCCGCCGACCAGCCCACCTACTACATCCTGGAGATGTTCCCATACCCGAGCGGGCAGCTGCATATGGGGCATGTCCGCAACTACACGCTGGGCGACGTGGTTGCGCGCTACCGGCGGGCGCGCGGCTTCGCGGTGCTGCATCCGATGGGCTGGGACGCGTTCGGCCTGCCGGCGGAGAACGCGGCGCGCGAGCGCGGGGTGCATCCGGCCGAGTGGACGTTCTCCAACATCAAGGCGATGCGCGAGACCTTCCAGCGGCTCGGCTTCTCGCTGAACTGGGAGCGCGAGTTCGCGACCTGCGAGCCGCGCTATTACGGCCAGCAGCAGAAGCTGTTTCTCGACCTGCTGGGCGCGGGCCTGGCGTTCCGGCGCGAGAGCTGGGTCAACTGGGATCCGGTGGACCAGACCGTGCTCGCCAACGAGCAGGTGGTGGACGGGCGCGGCTGGCGATCGGGGGCGCTGGTCGAGAAGAAGCAGCTCAACCAGTGGTTCCTGCGGATCACCGCCGATGCGCAGTCGCTGCTCGACTCGCTCAACACGCTGGAGCGCTGGCCCGAGCGGGTGCGCACCATGCAGGCGCGCTGGATCGGCCGCTCGGAAGGGGCGAGGATCCGGTTCGCGCTGACGC
This sequence comes from uncultured Acetobacteraceae bacterium, assembly GCA_964252545.1. Lineage (GTDB taxonomy): Bacteria > Pseudomonadota > Alphaproteobacteria > Acetobacterales > Acetobacteraceae > Lichenicoccus. The sequence goes on from CAXUNX010000264.1 coordinate 2,280, forward strand.
CGCCCAGCCCCGGCATCGACTCCGTCGAGGTCTTCACCACCCGCCCGGACACGCTGTTCGGCATGGCCTTCGTGGCGGTGGCGCCGGAACACCCGCTTGCCGCCCTGGCCGCCGCCGGCAGCGCCGAGGCCGGCGCCTTCATCGCCGAGACCCGCAGCCTCGGCACCAGCGAGGCGACCATCGAGGCGGCCGAGAAGCGCGGCTTCGAGACCGGGCTGCGGGTTGCGCACCCGTTCCTGCCGGATGTGACCTTTCCGGTCTGGATCGCCAACTTCGTGCTGATGGAATACGGCACCGGCGCCATCTTCGGCTGTCCCTGCGCCGATGCCCGCGACCACGAGTTCGCCACCAAATACGCGATCCCGTTCATCAGCGTGGTGCTTCCGGCCAGCGAGCAGGTCCATGCCGGCCGCGCGTATGACGGGCCCGGCACGCTGATCAATTCCGGCTTCCTTGACGGCCTCGACACCGCCTCCGGCGTGCGCGCGGCGATCAGCCGGCTGGAGCAGCTCGGGGCGGGCGAAGGGGTGGTCAACTGGCGGCTGCGCGACTGGGGCGTCTCGCGCCAGCGCTACTGGGGCTGCCCGATCCCGGTGATCCATTGCGCGGATTGCGGCGTGGTGCCGGTGCCCGAAAGCCAGTTGCCGGTGACGCTTCCCGAGGACGTCTCGTTTGATGTTCCCGGCAATCCGCTGGACCACCATCCGAGCTGGAAGCATGTGGACTGCCCGCGTTGCGGGGCGCCTGCGACGCGTGAAACCGACACCTTCGACACCTTTGTCGACAGCTCCTGGTATTTCGCGCGCTTCACCGCGCCGGATGCCGCGTCCCCCACCCTGCCCGCGGCCGCCGACCGGTGGCTGCCGGTTGACCAGTATGTCGGCGGCATCGAGCATGCCATCCTGCATCTGCTGTATGCCCGCTTCTTCACCCGGGCGATGCGCCAGACCGGCCATCTCGGTCTCGCCGAGCCGTTCGCCGGCCTGTTCACGCAGGGCATGGTCAGCCACGAGAGCTATCGCGACGCGGACGGCGGCTGGCTGTATCCCGAACAGGTCGAGCGCAGCAGCGCCGGCGCCATCCGGCGCGACACCGGCACGCCGGTGCGCATCGGCCGCGTCGAGAAGATGTCGAAGTCGCGGCGCAACGTGATCAGCCCGGTGTCGATCATCGAGCGTTTCGGCGCCGACACCGCCCGCTGGTTCGTGCTCTCGGACAGCCCCCCCGAGCGCGACATGGAATGGACCGAAGCCGGCATCGCCGGGGCCGCCCGCTTCACGCAGCGGCTGTTCCGGCTGGTGCGCACGGTGGCGGCCGAGGCTCCGGCGCAGCCGGACGGTGCTTCACCGGGATCGGAGGCGGCCGACAGCCTGCGCCGCGCCACCCACCGCGCCATCGCCGCGGTCACCCAGGCGCTGGAAGGCTTCACGTTCAACGTCGCGGTGGCACGGCTGTATGAGCTCGCCTCGGCGCTGTCGGAGTC
>CAXUNX010000265.1:0-3756 GCA_964252545.1 uncultured Acetobacteraceae bacterium
CGGCCTCGGTGCAAGCGTGAAGCCGATCACCGGCGCCGGGCGGCCGTTCCGCATCGACGGGCCGCCGCTGATCGCGCTGGCGGGACTCGCCCTGATCGTGGTGGTGGCGGTCTGGCCGACGCCGCCGCTGCATGACGGCGCCACCATCATCGCCTCGAAGCAGCTGCGCTTCGAGGACCGTGCCGGCGGATCGATGGCGGTGATGGACGTGGCAACCGGGCGGCTGGCGGGACTCGTGCCGACGGTCAGCGAAGGTTTCGTGCCGGGCGTGCTGCACGGCATGGACGTCACCCGCAAGCGTTTCGGCGTCGACGTGGCACTTCCCTACCAGGTGACCGAGATGAGCGACGGCCGGGTGCTGCTGACCGACCCGTCCACGCGCACCGAGGTCGACCTCGAGAGTTTCGGCCACGGCAATGCCGGCAGCTTCGTTGCGTTCCTGCATGGCGACGAGGGACCGGCGAGATGAGGATCGAGGCGCACTGCCGGGTGGAGATCGAGAAGAGCCCGGCCAGCTTCCATGCCTATGCGGTTCCCGAGGGCGTGGAGATCCGGCCCGGCGACGAGGTGCTGATCCATGATGCGCCGATCCGGGTCGATTTTGGCGAGAGCCTTTCGCGGGAATGCCGGATGACGGTCCGGCGGGCGGGCCCAATCAGGCGGGCCTGGACCCGCATCGCGTCGCTGTTCTTGTTGACGCACCTGTATGAAGTCGGTTTCGAGGCGGGAGAGCCACGATGAGCGAGACGCTAGTCAGGCCGGGTGCCAAGCCGGTCAACGCCAGCACGGAAGCGGCGCGCGAGGACACGGTGCTGTCGCCGCGCTTCTACACGACCGACTTCAACTACATGGACCGCATTGACGTCGGGCGCGTCAGGCAGGAATGGGACGGCCTGCTTGCGGAGCTCGACCGGGATCCGAACCAGCGTCACTTCATCCGGGATAATCGTTTCGATCTCGATCTCTCGACCCTGCCGCCGGCGCTGAAGCAGGAGTTCCTGGATTTCCTGGTCAGCTCGGTGACGGCGGAGTTCTCCGGTTGCGTGCTTTATGCCGAGATCAAGAAGCGCATCAGCAACCCGGACATCAAGGCGCTGTTCAGCTACATGGCGCGCGACGAGGCGCGCCACGCCGGCTTCATCAACGACACGCTGAAGGATTTCGGCGTCGGAGTTGATCTGGGCTTTCTGGCGCGGGCAAAGAAATACACCTATTTCCGGCCGAAGTTCGTCTTCTACGCCACCTATCTGTCCGAGAAGATCGGCTACGCGCGCTACATCACCATCTTTCGTCAGCTCGAACGCAATCCCGACCGGCGCTTCCATCCGATCTTCTCCTGGTTCGAGAACTGGTGCGGTGACGAGTTCCGGCACGGCGAGGCGTTCGCATTGCTGATGCGGGCTGATCCGTCGTTGCTGCGCGGTTTCAACCTGCTCTGGATCCGCTTCTTCCTGCTTGCGGTGTTCGCGACCATGTACGTGCGCGACCATGCGCGGCCGGTGTTCCACCAGGCGCTGGGGCTCGACCCCACCGACTACGACATGCAGGTGTTCCGCGTCACCCAGGAGATCTGCCGTCAGGTGTTCCCGGTGGCGCTTGATCTCGACGATCCGCGCTTCGCCGCCGGCATGGAGCGGTTCCGCCGGATCACTGTGGCGCTTGGGGAGGCCAAGCGGCGCGGCGGCCTCCTCGCCCGGTTCAAACGCGGCGTCCTGGTGGCGTCCGCCGGACTGAACTTCCTGCGGGTGTACAGCCTGCCGGTCCGACGTCACGACATGCCGCGCGACGTACGGCTCGCTCCTTCCTGGTAGGCCAAGACACCATGCTGCACCTCTACATCCTGCCAGCCCTGTTCGCGTTGTTTGTTTGGTGGCTGAGCACCGGCCTGATCATGTATCTGGACGGCCTGCCAAGACACACCTTTCGATGGAGCATGCTGGGCGCCACGGTGCTGCTTGTGGCCTCGCTGTGGGGGCTGCATCGCTCGAGCGGCGACGTCTCGCTGCGCGGCGCCTACTGGGCGTTCAGCTGCGGCCTGCTGGCCTGGGGCTGGCAGGAGATCTCGTTCTACATGGGCTACGTGACCGGCCCTCGTACGGCGTCCTGCCCGGAAGGCTGCCGTGGCTGGCGTCATTTCGGCCATGCGATCCAGACCAGCCTGTGGCACGAACTGGCGATCATCGCGGCGGGCATCGCGGTGGTGGCGCTGACCTGGCACCAGCCCAACCAGGTCGGCACCTGGAGCTTCATGGTGCTGTGGTGGATGCACCAGAGCGCCAAGCTGAACGTGTTCCTGGGTGTGCGGAACCTCAACGAGGAGTTCCTGCCGGAGCACCTGCAGTTCCTGCGCTCGTTTCTGACCAAAAAATCGATGAACCTGCTGTTTCCGGTCTCGATCACGGTGTCGATGGTGATCATGGTGAAGCTGGTGCAGGCCGCGACGGCGGCGCAGGCCAGCCGCTTCGACGCGGCGAGCTACAGCTTCCTCAGCACGATGATGGGGCTCGCCATCCTGGAGCACTGGCTGCTGATGCTGCCGCTGCCGGCCGCAGCCCTGTGGGGGTGGAGCCTGAGCTCGCGCAAGTCGGCGGCGCCGTTTGACGTCGAGATCGTTGCGGGCTTTCTCGGCGCCGGCAAGACCACGTTCCTGCGCCACGCCATGTCGGCGGGCAGCAAGAACACCGGCACGGTCGTGCTGGTGAATGACTTCGCCTCCGTGGACGTCGACGGCTCGCTGCTGCGCGAGCGCGGCGCCGATGTGGTGGAGCTTCCGAACGGCTGCATCTGCTGCTCGCTGAAGAACGACCTGACGGCACAACTCAGGACCGTGGTCGCGCGGTTCTCGCCGAAGCGGGTGCTGATCGAGCCGAGCGGGGTCGCCGACCTCGCATCCTTGCTGGCCGTGCTGTCGCAGCCGGCGCTGCAGCCGATGGTGCGCTCGACCCATGTCACCACGCTGCTCGATGCCGGCGCGTTCCTGCGCGACTATGGCCGCATGACCTCGCATCTCGAGGCGCAGGCGCGTCTTGCCACCGTGCTGGTGATCAACAAGACCGATCTGGTCACGCCGGCGACCCTTCGGGCGATCGAGACCACGATCCGCATGCTCAATCCGTCCGCCAAGGTCATGCAATCGACCTACGGGAGCGCGGCGCCGATCACGCATCGCGCCGGGGAGCCGGTGTTGGCGGGGGCCCACGCCACTGCGGCGCCGCCTGCCCATGACGATCACCACCACCACCACCACCACCATCATCACCATCATGAGCATGGCCATCCGCATGGGCAGGAGCACGACGAGGCGCCCGGCTTCGCCTCCTGGAGCGGCATGCTGCAGGGCCCCTGCGAGCCGGCCCGCCTGCAGGATCTGCTTGATGATGTGGGCTTCGGGCTTTACGGCCAGGTCGAGCGGCTGAAGGGCATCGCCAGCGCCCCGGGCGGCGGCTGGATCCGCTTCGATGTCGCGGGCGGCCGGGCCAGCATGGCGGCGTTTGCCCCTCGAAGCGACGAAACCCCGCGGGTGGTGGCGATCGGTCACAGGCTCGAGGGCACGCGCTTGCAGGCGGCGTTCGATGCCTGCGCCAACCAACATCAGGAAGAAGCGGCCTGAGCCAGCCAGGGCTTGCGAGCCGACGCCAGAAAAGGGGAGCCACATGGACTTTGAGAGCTTCTTCCAGTGGAAACTTGATGGTTTGCGCCGTGAGGGCAATTACCGGGTGTTTGCGGAGCTGGAGCGGCAGGCGGGCGCGTATCCGC
>CAXUNX010000266.1:0-3744 GCA_964252545.1 uncultured Acetobacteraceae bacterium
GTCCAGGGAGGGACCGGATGAGCAGACACGGCCGAACGCCTTTCCGATCCATGGACGCGTGACCGCATGACCCCCGCCCCCGTGTTCACGGTCGGCATCCTCGAGACCGGCGTGCCGCCGGAGGACCTCGCGGCGCGCTACGGCCGCTACGACGCCATGGTGCGGCGCATGCTGGGCGACGGCTTCGATTACCAGACCTACCGGGTCCGCGACGGCGACCTGCCGGAGGCGCCCGACGCGCACCCGGCCTACGTCATCACCGGGTCCTCGGCCGGCGTCTACGACGACCTGCCCTGGATCGCGCCGCTGGAGGACTTCATCCGCGCCGTCCACGGCCGCGCCCGCATGGTGGGCGTGTGCTTCGGGCATCAGGTGATGGCGCAGGCGCTCGGCGGGCGTGTCGAGAAGAGCAGCAAGGGGTGGGGGCTCGGGCTACACGGCTACGCCGTGGACGCGCCGCAGCCGCTTTCGGTGCAGTGCGAGGTCGCACCGGACCTGCTCGCCGCCTGCGCTGGCCTGCGCGCAGACGACATCCTGCTCCGGGCGCATGCGCCGGTGCTCGCTTCCACCGGCAACCCGCTGGTGTTCGCCGCGTGCGCGGCGGAGGCGCTTGCCGCGGCGGCACCCAGCCTCGCCGGCTTCCGCGACGCCGTGCAGAAGCTGCCGGCGCTGGAAGGACGACTCGGGCTTTGTTTCTATGCGCGTGACCGGCACCGGATCAGGTCGCGGATGTTCTCGCCGCTCGACGGCACCTGGGAAGACCCTGCCACCGGCAGCGCCGCCACCACCCTGGCAGCCCTGCTGCTGTCGCTGGGCGGAGAAAACCGGCAGGAGTGGGAGATCGTCCAGGGCATCGAGATGCAGCGGCCGAGCCTGCTGCGGGCATGGGCCTGGCGCGACGGCGCTGCGATCCGCGCCACGGTGGCCGGGCGCTGCGTGCCGGTGCTGCGCGGCGAGGCGCTGCTGGAGCGGTGAGCGCGGTCCGAACCTTGCGCGGCCCGAACCTTGCGCCGCGATGCCTCGTTGAGCACGCGACAAAGCTCGCTCACCGGGCCGGGACCGGGCATCCTCGGTGCAGGATCGGCATGGCGGCGCAGGCAGAGGGTGGCATGACGGAACAAACGGTGTCCAAGGACGAGACCCTGCGCTCGCAGAAATTCGCACGCGGAATGCTGGGGCTGGTGCTGGTCCTGCTTGGGCTGTTCACGCTGCACGACTTCCTTCCGGCGCTGGCCTGGGCGGTGGTGTTCGCGATTGCGACCTGGCGGCTGTTCCGCAGGGCCAAGCGGCGCTGGCCGCCGGGCCGTCACAACCTGCTGCTGCCGCTGCTGTTCACGGCGGCGGTAGCCCTGATCTTCATTGTTCCGCTGGTGCTGATCGGGCTCGAGGCCGCGCGCGAGGCCCAGGGGGTTCTGGCCTGGATGACGCAGGCACGGCTGACCGGTGTTCCGGCGCCGGCCTGGCTCGGCCGCCTGCCGTTCGGCGCCGACGCGGCGCGCAGCTGGTGGCAACAGCACCTCGCCCAGCCCGACAACGTCAACACCCTGTTCCGCAGCCTGAGCGCCGGCCGCAGCTTCGCCATGACACGACAGGTCGGCGGCCAGCTGGCGCACCGGTTCACCCTGTTCGCGTTCACCATCATCACCCTGTTCTTCCTGTTCCGAGACGGCGAGGCGGTGACCGCGCAGATGCTGACGGCGAGCCGTCGTGCGTTCGGGCTGCGGGGCGAGCGCATCGGCAGGCAGATGGTCGCCTCGGTGCATGGCACCGTCGACGGGCTGGTGCTGGTCGGGCTCGGCGAGGGGATCATCCTCGGCGGCGCCTATGCGGTGTGCGGCACGCCGCATCCGACGCTGTTCGGCCTGCTGACCGCCGGAGCCGCGATGATCCCGTTCTGCGCCACCATCGCCGTGGCACTGGCGGCGCTGCTGGTGCTGGTGAAAGGCTCCGCGGTGTTCGCGATCGCGCTGTTCGTGTTCGGGATGATCGTGATCTTCACCGCCGACCATTTCGTCCGCCCGGTGCTGATCGGCGGCGCCACCAAGCTGCCCTTCCTGTGGGTGCTGCTCGGCATCCTGGGTGGGGCCGAGGGCTGGGGCCTGCTTGGATTGTTCCTGGGCCCGGCGATCATGGCGGCGCTGATCCTGCTCTGGCGCGAATGGACCGCGCCGCAGGACCAGGCGGACCCCGCAACCTAGAGCATTCCGATCAGACGGAATCGCCTGATCGGAAGCAAATGCTCGCTTCTCAATGAAGCGGAGGGCGGCCATCGCGCGGGACTCCCTCGATGCAGGCCGTTCAGAACCGGAAGTCGAACGTGGACAGGTAGTAGGTGCCGTCCGAGGCTCCCGCTTTCTGCAGGTCGTGCGAGGCGAAGAAGCGCGCCACGTCGTTGGTCCAGGAGAGGTGCCGGGTGATCCGCCAGGCCAGCGTCGCCTGCGGCGTGGTGCCGACATAGCCGCCGCTGTAGCGGCTCCGGAAGCTGTAGATCCGGCTGGATCCATAGACCGCGTCGTCCGTGCTGTCGCGCCAGAACACCGGCACCTTCAGCCGAAGCAGCGTCGAGCGGCTTGGTGCTGCTTCCAGCAGCGGTCCGGTGTCGATCAGGTTGGAGGGTGCGAGATAGGTGGTGGTGTCCAGGTAGTTGGTGGACGGGTTGTATGGAGCCATGTAGGTGCCGGTGCTGCCGGTCTTGCTGTTGTAGTTCCCGCCCGAATAGACGTCGCTCTGCAGCGCCAGCAGCGGGTGCGTGTAGAGCCCGGTGAAACGGTAGCCGACCACCGTGTTGACCGAATAGGCGTCGACGCTGCGCGTGGCCGTGCTGTTGCTGTAGCGGAACTCGCCGCCCTGGTAGAGGCCGCCGAGTGAGAACTCGACCGGCCCGGCCTTGCCCCAGAACCGGGTTCCGAAATTATGGCGCAGGGTCGAGCCGGACGCGGTGCCGCTGGGGGTCGGGATCGCGGCGCCGGTGCCGCTATACTCGTAGCCGAAATAGAAGAAGTCGAGAAACACGTGGCCCGGCCGGCCGAGGAAACCGAAATCCGGCGGCGCCCAGCTCTCATAGGCGCCGAACAGGCGGGCCTTGTAGTTCTCGGTGTCGCGGAAGAAGCCGATCGGATTGTTGTTGGTCTGCACGAAATCGAACAGGTCGAGGCGCACCCGCGGCCAGAACACGTAACCGCGCGCGCCGTCCCAGGACAGCGGCACGTCCGGGGTTTCGCGTGCGAACAGCACATAGCTCGGCGCGTCGAGGAACTGCTGCCGGCCGATCTTCAGGCCGGTCGTGGCGCCGGCGATCGGCGCGGTCAGCTCGCCGAACATCTGCAGCAGGTCGAGCTTGGTGCGATAGGTCCCGTTATAGCCGTAGGCGTTCCAGCCGCCCGCGTCGCCGTTCACGAGCTCGCCGAAGATCCGGAGGTGCGGGCCGAGATGCAGATCCGCCCCGTACAGGCCGCGCAGGGTGATGCGGCCGGAATCGTCTGGCTTCTGGGTGCCGAGGAACGGCCGGTTCTCGAACCAGTTCTTGAGGCGCTCGTCCGCGCCGAAGGTCAGGTAGATGCTTTTTGCGTCGTTGAGGGGAATGAACTTGAGCGGGTCGAAGAGGTCGTCGCGCAGCGCCGGATCGCGCAGCGCGCTCCAGTCCTCGGCCGACATGTCGAGGCCGTAGCGGCCCACCGGGCCGAAGCCCGCCGCCGAGCCGTCGTCACGGTTGAACACGCCCCAGTCGCCGGTATGGATCTGGGC
>CAXUNX010000267.1:0-3712 GCA_964252545.1 uncultured Acetobacteraceae bacterium
GTACGGGGCCGCAGGCAGCGGCACCACCGCATCGAGCACGGTGGACAGGCCGCACAGCGTCATGCGCGCATCGGCGGCGAGGCGGGGGATCTGGCGGGCCAGCTCGGCATAGCGCCCCGCCCAAGGCATGGCTTCCCGGGGCATGGCTTTCCGGGGCATGGCTAGGTGGTCTCCACGCACGATCCTGCGCTCCTATGCGCGTTACTCGCCAAAAGATGCGGGATGACAGCAGAATTTATGCACCTTTGTGCCGGATCTTGCGCTAGTTTTCGCTTCTGTCAAGCCTCGACCGGAGGCCGCGTGTTCCGGCTCGGGACCCATCGCATGGAGAGCGGACGATGAACGACGCGACCAGCACGGCCCCGCCGCCCGATGCCTCCGCAGCCTCGCTGCCGGCCGCGCGTCACGCCCAGCTGGTTGAGTTCGTGACCGAGAACAGCCAGGCCACGGTGGCCGCGCTGATGACCCGGTTCGGGGTGTCGCGCGACACCATCCGGCGCGACCTCACCCTGCTGGAACAGCGCGGGCTGCTGGTGCGCACCCATGGCGGCGCGGTGGCCCGCGAGAACCTGGTGAACGCGGTCACCACGCTGTCTACCCGCATGGATGCGCATATCCACGCAAAACAACGCATCGGCAGGCTGACCGCGACGCTGATCCGCGACGGCGAGACCGTGGTGCTGAACGGCGGCTCCACCACCAGCTACCTCGCCGCCGAGCTCGGCGAGCTGCAGCGCCTCACCGTGGTCACCAACAACCTGCGCATCCCGGCGGCGCTGCCGGAGCGCTGCGTGCGCAACGTTTACGTGCTGGGCGGCGCCTACATGGCCTTGTCGCAAGCGACCATCGGACTGGTCGGGTTCGCCAACGTCGCCGGGATCAGCGCCGACACCGCCATCATCGGCGTGACCGCCCTGTCGGCGGACGGCTTTTCGGTGGGCAACCTCGAGGAGGCGCTGATGACCAAGGAGATGATGCGGCTGTCGCGGCGGACCATCCTGGTTGCCGACAGCAGCAAGTTCGACAAGAGCGCGCTCGCGCTGGTGGCGCCGCTGCGTGCCGTGCAGATCCTGGTGACCGACGCGGCACCGGCGGGCGCCCTGGCCGAAGCCCTGGCGGAGGCGGAGGTGCAGGTGCTGGTCTGCTGACCGGTCGCGGTGCTAGAGCAACATCCGACCAGACGGACTCGTTCGGTCGGAGTGAGTTGCTCTCGTTGCAATGTTCTAGAGCACGACCTCCGAGCCGAATGGCCCGGAAAGTGCTCTAGAAAAATGCTCTAGGAAAGTGCTCTAGGAAAGTGCTCTAGCGCGCGAACAGCGTGTAGGCGGCGGAATAGCCGATCCTGGCTTCCTGTCCGAGATGATCCAGGTCGCAGCCCGCGGCCGGCGCGATGCCGCCCTTGGTGCGGCTGCGCACGATGTAGCTCACGCCCGCAAACATCCCGGCGCCGCTGTGCGAGCGCGCGCGCAGCAGCAGCCAGGGGATCGAGCCGGCAGCACCCCGGCTGCTGGCGATCACCGCGCCGACCACGGTGCTGCCGTCGGCCGCCTGCCAGCTCGGACCGGCGAAATGATGTCCGGCCACCCGTCCGGCCGGATCGAACAGCGTGGCCTCGGGAGCCTTGAACCGCCAGGCGAAGCCGCTGCCGCTGCGTTGGCACCGATAGATCTGCACGCCGCTCCCTTCGAGCTCCTGCGCGGGCGCCGCCGCGGCACGGCCTTGTGTGGTCGGCATCCAGAGCAGCGCCGATGCCAGCGCCACCGATCGCCACAGGCTCGGCTTCCCCGTCACCGGAATGGCGGCTCGTCGAAGCCGCGCAGCTTGCGCGAATGCAGCCGGCCGGTGCCCTGCTCGCGCAGGCTCCGCACCGTCTCGATGCCGACATGCAGATGCTGGCTGATCCGCTCGCGGTAGAACGCCCGCGCCATGCCGCGCAGCTTGAGCTCGCCGTGCAGCGGCTTGTCGGACACGCAGAGCAGCGTGCCGTAGGGAACCCGGAAGCGGAAGCCGTTGGCGGCGATGGTGGCGGACTCCATGTCGACGGCGATCGACCGGCTCATGTTGATCTGGCCGAACAGCGCTGCGTAACGCAGCTCCCAGTTGCGGTTGTCGGTGGTCATCACGGTGCCGGTGCGAAGCCGGGTCTTGAGCTCGGCGTCGCGCAGCCCGGTGATCTTGCTGGTGGCCTGCTGCAGCGCCACCTGCACCTCGGCGATCGGCGGGATCGGCACCCAGGGCGGCAGGTCCTCGTCGAGCACGTGGTCGTCGCGGACATAGCCGTGCGCCAGCACGTAGTCGCCGAGCTGCTGGGTGCGTCGCAGGCCGGCGCAATGCCCCAGCATCAGCCAGCAATGCGGCCGAAGCACCGCGACATGGTCGGTGATGGTCTTGGCGTTGGCGGGGCCCACGCCGATGTTGATCAGGGTGATGCCGTCGCCGTCCGGCCGCACCATGTGGTAGGCCGGCATCTGCGGCGCGCCGTCCGGCTCCACGAAGCCGGAGAACTCCCCGCCCTGCCGCATCTGATCGCGCCCGAGAACCATGAACTCCTCGACATAGCGCTGGTAGTTGGTCAGCAGCACGAAGCGCTGGAAGGCGCCCGGCGGGGTGCCGGTGTAGTGGTGCAGCCGGGCCAGCGAGTAGTCCACCCGCTCGGCGGTGAACAAGGCGAGCGGCCGCGGCTGCTCCGGGCTGGGCCGCATCTGGCAGTTGGCGATCCGGTCGTCGGTGCTTTGCAGGTCGGGCAGCGCGAAGCGGGCCGCGAGCCGGCGCAGGTCATCCTCGGTGATGTCGGTGACGCTGTCCTCGATCACGTAGGGCAGCGGGATGCGGCGGTGCGAGCGGCCGACCAGCACCGGGCGGCGGTAATGCTGCAGCAGCAGCCCGATCTGCTCGGCGAGGTAGGGGGCGAACAGGTCGGGCCGGGTCAGGGTGGTGCCATAGAAGCCCGGCTCCAGCAGCACGCCGTACGGCAGCGCCGAGTGGGCCAGCAGGCTGGCGCTGTCCACCTCGATGGCGAGATAGGGGTAGACCGCGCCGGACGCGTCGCCGTCCCCTGCTCGGGTGAACGCCTGCCGCAGGATGGCGGCACTTTCCCCGTAGATGCGGCCGATGCGGGCCACCGCGGCGGCCGCGTCAACAAACGGGATGAAGTCGCGTCCGGCCTGATCCTGGACCGGGTTCGTCATGAAGCCTCCGGCGTCAGCGCCTGATCAGGATGTAGTCGATGGTGAGGTCCACGTCGAACGTGTTGCCCGACATGTCGGGCGGGATCGGCGGCAGCACGGCGTTGCGGAACATGCCCTGGGTTGCGTCGTCGAGCGCATAGGAACCCGATGAGTTCACCAGCCGGATGCTTTTCACCCGGCCTTCGCGGTCGAGCACCACGTGCACGCTGGACGGCCCGTCCTCGCCGCGCTGCGCCGCGTCCTCGGGGTAGTACATGTGGCGCCGGATCCAGTTGCCGATCTCCTCGGCATAGTCGCTGCTGACGCCGCGGATGCTGGTTGCCGAGGCGTAGGGGGTCAGCAGCTTGCCGTTCTGGATCATCGGTCCGAGCGACAGGTCCACCGGGCCGCCCGACCCTGAACGGCGCCCGAGGCGGCGATGCGCCGTTGTGGGCGGCGCAAACGACAGATCCATCGGGTGCGAAAGCGGCGAGCTGTTCCGGGTGGCCGGGTGCTGCGGCGCCGGCTGCGGGATCGCCTGCGCC
>CAXUNX010000268.1:0-3707 GCA_964252545.1 uncultured Acetobacteraceae bacterium
TGATGCCGTTATCCTCGAACGGGTTGTGCGAGGCCGAGATCATCACGCCGAGATCCGCGCGCAGGCTGCGGGTCAGCATGGCGATCGCCGGCGTCGGCAGCGGCCCGACCAGCGTCACGTCGATCCCGGCGGCGAGAAAGCCGGACACCAGCGCGCTCTCGATCATGTAGCCCGAAAGCCTTGTATCCTTGCCGAGCACCACCCGGTGGCGGTGGGTGCCACGCCGGAACTGCAGCCCGGCCGCCTGGCCGAGGCGTTGCGCGACCTCGACGGTCATCGGGTCGCGGTTGGCGGTGCCACGAATGCCGTCGGTGCCGAACAATCTTCTTCTGGTGCTCATCCGAGGCAACTCCGACGCCCGTCCGCTTGCAGCTTCCACCTAGCTCAGCCCTGCACCGCCCGCCAGACCCGCAACCCCTGCACCATGCCGGCGACATCGTGGACGCGCAGGATGCAGCCGGGAAAGACCAGGCCCTGCAGGCTGGAAACGATGCTGCCGGGATCGCGCGACCGCGGCTCCGGGATGCCCGCCACGCTGCCGATGAAGCGCTTGCGGGAGGTGCCGAGCAGCACCCGGCAGCCAAGGTTGCCGAGGACCGGCAGGCGGCGCAGCAGCTCGAGGTTGTGTCGCTGGTTCTTGCTGAAGCCGATGCCGGGATCGATCACGATCCGGCTCCGGTGGATCCCTTCCCGCACGGCGTGCTCGATGCGGCACGCGAGCTCGCGCACCACCTCGGCGGCCACGTCGTCGTAGCGGGCCAGCCCGGCCATCGTTTCGGGCGTGCCGCGCATGTGCATCAGCACCACCGGGCAATCGAACGCCGCGAGCGTGCGCACCGAGCCGGGGTCGTGCGAAAGCCCGGAGACGTCGTTGATCAGGTCGGCACCGGCATCGAGTGCTGCCTGCATGGTCGAGGCATGGCGGGTATCAACCGAGATCAGCGCGCCGCGCCCGCGCAAGGCGCGCAGCACCGGAAGGATCCGGGCCTGTTCCTCGGCCGCGGCCACTGCCAAGGCACCCGGGCGCGTGCTTTCACCACCCAGATCGAGGATCGCGGCACCCGCTTCGATCATCGCCATGCCGGCGGCAGTCGCGTGCTCGGGCTGGAAATAGCGGCCAGCATCGCTGAAGCTGTCCGGGGTGACGTTCAGGACGCCCATCACCAGCGGTTCGGCCGGCAGCATGCAGGAGCCACAGGCAGAGGTCAGCCTATGCAGCGCCTCATGCCATTCGGCGGGGATCCGGGCCACCGGCACCAACGGCTGTTCGTCCCGGCCAAGCAGCCGGACCAGCGAGAACGCCACCGCGCCCCCCTGGAGCGGCAGCGCCATGCCTTCCGACACGGCCTGCCTGGCTTCCGGGCCATGCAACAGGCCCATCGGCTCCAGCAGCAGCGACATCGCAGCGAACTCCCCGGAGCCGCGCCAGGAGAGGCGCTGGCGGAGGCGCCGCTCCGGGTGGGCTCGGCCCGGCGGGGTCGGATCCGGACGGAAGCCGCCGGTGCTCGGCACCGAGGCGCGGCGGTTGTCCGGCATCGGATCGTCCACCACCGAGCGCACCACCTTCTCGCCGCGGAGGATCTGACGGACCTCGATGCCGGACAAGGTCTCGTGCTCCAGCAGGCCATTCGCGAGCATGTGCAGCTCCTCGATATGGTCGATCAGGATCTCCTTGGCGCGCGTGTAGCCGGCGTCGATCATCGCCTTGACCTCGGCCTCGATCTCGCGCGCGGTGACCTCGGAGACGTTCTTGTTCTGCGTCACCGAGTGGCCGAGGAACACTTCCTGGCTGTTGTCGCCATAGGCGATCATGCCGAGCTTGTCGCTCATACCGAGTTCGGTGACCATCATGCGCGCAACTCGGGTCGCCTGCTTGATGTCGCCGGCAGCACCGCCGGTGATCTTCTCGGGGCCGAGGATGATCTCCTCGGCGACCCGACCGCCCATGATCTTGACCAGCAGCGCCTTGAGATAGGCGCGGCTCTCGGACAACCGGTCGTTCTCCGGCAGGCTGAAGGTGACACCGAGCGCACGGCCGCGCGGAATGATCGTCACCTTGTGCAGCGGGTCGCTTTCCGGCTCATACAGCGCGCAGAGCGCGTGGCCGCCCTCGTGGTAGGCGGTGAGGCGCTTCTCCTCCTCGCTCATCACCAGCGAGCGGCGCTCGGCGCCCATCATCACCTTGTCCTTGGCGTTCTCGAACTCCAGCATCGCCACGGTCCGCTTGCCGAGCCGGGCCGCCAGCAGCGCCGCCTCGTTGACCAGGTTGGCCAGATCGGCGCCGGAGAAGCCGGGCGTGCCGCGGGCGATCACCTTCGGCTCCACGTCGCTCGCCAGCGGCACCTTGCGCATATGCACGCGCAGGATCTTCTCGCGACCGTTCACGTCCGGGTTCGGCACCACCACCTGGCGGTCGAAGCGTCCGGGACGCAGCAGCGCCGGATCCAGCACGTCGGGCCGGTTGGTGGCGGCGATCAGGATCACCCCCTCGTTGCTCTCGAAGCCGTCCATCTCGACCAGCATCTGGTTGAGGGTCTGCTCGCGCTCGTCGTTGCCGCCGCCGAGCCCGGCGCCGCGATGCCGTCCCACCGCGTCGATCTCGTCGATGAAGATGATGCAGGGTGCCGACTTCTTGCCCTGCTCGAACATGTCGCGCACCCGGGACGCGCCGACGCCCACGAACATCTCGACGAAGTCGGAGCCCGAGATGGTGAAGAACGGCACGTTCGCCTCGCCGGCGATGGCGCGGGCCAGCAGCGTCTTGCCGGTTCCCGGAGGGCCGATCAGCAGCACGCCCTTGGGGATCTTGCCGCCGAGCCGCTGGAACTTCTGCGGGTCCTTGAGGAACTCGACCACCTCCTGCAGCTCGCCCTTGGCCTCGTCGATGCCGGCCACGTCGTCGAAGGTGATGCGCCCCTGCTTCTCGGTCAGCATGCGGGCGCGCGACTTGCCGAACCCCATCGCCCGGCCGCCGCCGGACTGCATCTGCCGCATCACAAAGAACCAGGCGCCGATCAGCAGCAGCATCGGCAGCCATTGCAGCAGGTAGCGGAGCAGCGGGTTGACGTCGCTATCCTCGGGCTTGGCTACCACCTCGACGCCCTTGTCGGTCAGGCGGGAGACCAGGTTGGGATCTTCGGGCAGGTAGGTCTCGAAGCTGGTGCCGTCGGTGAGCGTGCCGGTGACGTTGTGCTGCTGGATGACCACCGAGCGCACCCGGCCGGCATTCACGTCGCCCACGAAGTCGGAATAAGCAAGCTGCTGCGACGCATGCTGCCCGCCGCCCGGCTGGAACACGTTGAACAGCAGCACGAGCATCACCGCGATGATGACCCAGAGCGCCAGATTGCGGCCGAAATTGCTCATCACTCTTTTATTTCCAAACTCGCGAAGGACGCCTGCCTGGCCGCGTCACCCTTGGTCGGCAGAACGGCTAAACCAAACATAGCGGGCTGGAACAAGCGGGCACCAGTCCGAACAGCACACTACATAGGAAGCACCCTCAGGCAGCGCATCCCCTCAGCATGGCGCCTGATCATCTCGAAAAGGTTACCATCCGGGAACCATGCTGGCAAAGATCGGCAGGGCCGCCGCAGGCGCCGCCGGCTCGAACTCGAAACGGCCCGCCTCGATCGTGTTGCCGTGGCCGTCGCGCAGCGCCGGCATCGCCGCGCGCACCAACGCCGGCAGCCCGCGGCCACCACCAC
>CAXUNX010000269.1:0-3699 GCA_964252545.1 uncultured Acetobacteraceae bacterium
CATCCTCGCCACCTTTGCCGAGTTCGAAGCCGACCTAATCCGGCTACGAACTCGCGAAGGCATGGCGGTCGCACGTGCGAAAGGAAAGCTTCGCGGCAAACAGCCCAAGCTCTCCGACAAACAGCAGAAGGAGCTACGGCGCATGCAAGACACCGGCGACTATTCCATCACCGATCTGGCCGAGCTGTTCTCGATCTCCCGGCCGACCGTTTACCGCACCCTTACGCGCCAACGGTCCGGTACAAAGCCATGACAGAACCTCCGCCCGCCACCACCAAACTCGTTGCCCACGGTTTGTGATGGGCTCCAGTCGGTGTGCGGGGGACCGAGCGGATCGCCCAACCCACGGTCGAGCGGGCGGTCGGAGCGCGGCGGGACGGCCACCCGGTCCTACAGGTCGAGCAGCTTGGTCGGGCTGGCTGCGACCACCTTGGCGCGGCGCCGGTAGCCGCGCGTGGTGTTCAGGTTTTTCTGCCGGGCGTGGGCGCCGGCCTGCTCGTCGAGCGCCCCGTTCAGGTAGGCCTCGGTGATGAACCCGGCACGCAGTCCGTGCGGCGACAGGCGCTCGCCCGGGTCCACCTTCAATCCGGCCTCCTTGGCCCGGGCGCGGAGGATCCACCACACGCCCTTGCCGGTCAGCCGTGCCTCGATCGTGCCGGCGGCGGTGAGGCGGCGGAACACCGGGCCATACTTGATGCCGGCCCGACGCAGCCACCCTTCAAGGGCTCGTATCGGACAGGTCCCCGGCCGGGAGCCGCGGGCGATGCCGACATCGGCCCCCTCCCCTTCCTGGTCGCCCTTGGAAGAGCGGATGCGCAGCATCAGTCCATCCCTGGTAAAGCGCACGTCCTCGTGGTCGAGGGCCACCAGCTCGGAGCGCCGCAGAGCACCCGCGAAGCCGACCAACAGCAATGCGCGGTCGCGCAGGCCGGGCAGGTCCTCGCCACAGCCGGCGAGCAGACGGCGCAACTCGGCCGAGGTCAGCGCCGCGGCGGGGCGCACGGGGCGCTTCTGCTCGCGCAGGATGCCGCGCATGACGCTGGCGATTACCGGATCGGCCGACGTCCAAAGATGGCCGGCGCGGCGGTGGTGGTGGGAGATGGCGGCCAGGATCAGGCGAAGTCCGCTCCGTCCCCGCGTCGTTGAGCGTTCGGCCAGGTAGGCGGCGACCACGGCCGGGGGTGCCGGCAGGTGGGGAGCACCATGGCCGCCGCACCAGGTGCGGAACGCGTGCCAGTCGGCCGCGTACTGCTTGGCGGTGCGTGGCGACACGGAGATCTGGGCGTAGTCGATGGCCCTGCCCAGTGCCTCCCCGAATGCCCCGTCCGCGAGGTGCGACAGCTCGGGCGGCAGTGCCTCCCCGGCGATCCGTCGCGCCAGGACCGGGCGATCCTGCTCCGATGCCGTCACCGTGGTAGGAGAGGCCGACGCGGCGATGTTGGTGGGCAACCAGGATCTCCGTGATTTCAGATACTTGGAGCGCAAAGAGCGCTTCCTGGCTCGCTGTCAGAGGACGCTTTCACCGCCCCAGGCACCCTGAAACAGCCCAGCAAATGTGGCAACTAGCATTTTGCTCCTACATACTTCCGCTACTACCTGTTAGCGGAAGTAGGACGGCCGGATACCGTTGGCGAAATCGGCAGCCTGGCCCAGGCGGGCGGCGTTGGGTAGTTTTCCTGCCCGGAGGCCGCCCATGTCGCTCTGCCCTCAGCCGCTCCCGCCCGTGCCTGACGACACCGCCCGGATTGCCCGGGCTGCGTTTCGGCGCGGCAACCCGTATGTGCTGCTGCGAGACAAGCTCGGCGCGGTGTTCGCCGACGCCGATTTCGCCGACCTCTACCCCAAGCGCGGTCAGCCCGCCTATGCACCATGGCGGCTCGCGTTGGTCACGCTCATGCAGTTCCGCGAGGGGCTGAGCGACCGCCAGGCGGCCGAGGCCGCGCGGGGCCGGATCGACTGGAAATACCTGCTCGCCCTCGACCTGCCAGATGACGGCTTCGACTTCTCCGTCCTGTGCGAGTTCCGAGCCCGCCTGCTCCAGCACGGTGCCACCGAGCGCCTGCTTGCCTGCCTGGTGGACGCCGCACGCGAGGGTGGGCTGTTGAAGGCCCGTGGCCGCCAGCGCACGGACAGCACGCACGTGCTCGCCGCTGTGCGCGACTTGAACCGGCTGGAGCTGCTGGGCGAGACGCTGCGCGCGGCGTTGAATGCAATTGCCGTTGCAACCCCCGACTGGCTGCGCACCGTTGCGCCTGCCGAGTGGCACGACCGCTACGACCGCCGGGTCGAGGACATGCGCCTGCCCGACACCCGCCCCAAGCGCGACGCCTACGCCGTCCAGGTCGGCACGGACGGCTTCCTACTGCTCGACGCGCTGGATGGTGCAGGTGCGCCCGCAGGCGTGCGGAACCTGCCGGAGGTCGGAGTGCTGCGCCGCGTTTGGGCGCGGCACTTCGAGCGGGACGAGGCCGGTTCGAATGGCAATCGCAGCGCTGGAGAACGGGCCAATTGCAGTGTGCAGCTGCGGCCAGTGCAGGGGCGCGGCCCTGGTGACCGCGTTGAGTCCCCCTATGACACCGAGGCCCGCTTCCGGTCCAAGGCCGGCACGAACTGGACTGGCTACATGGTCCACGTCACCGAAACCTGCGACGCGGATGCGCCGCACCTGATCGTGCACACCGACGCCACGCCGGCCAACGTGCACGAGGCGATGCGCACCGAGCTGATCCATGACGCGCTGGCCGCTAAGGGGCTGGCCCCATCCGAGCACCTGGCCGACGCGGCCTACGTCAGCGCCGCCCACCTCGTCGCCGCCCGCGAGCGCCACGGCATTGACCTGGTCGGCCCCCCGAGGCCGGGCCAGAGCTGGCAGAAGCAGCAGGAGGGCGCGTTCCGCGGCACCGACTTCACGGTGGACTGGGAGCGCCAGCGCGTGTGCTGCCCCGAGGGCCATGAAAGCACCACCTGGGGCGGCTACAAGGACAAGGCATCGGGCCAGTCATACATCCGCGCCGGGTTCAATCCGGCACAGTGCCGGCCCTGTCCGTCGCGGTCGCGCTGCACGCGGACAGCAAGCCGCAGGCTTGGCCTACTGCCACGCCCGGAGCACGAAGCAATCGCAGCCGCCCGGGCACGGCTGGAAACCGGAGCAGGCCGGCGGCTCTACGGCCAGCGCCAGGGCATCGAGGGCACGATCTCGCAGGGCGTGCGCGCCTTTGGCCTGCGCCGGGCGCGCTACCGCGGCCTGACCAAGGTGGGCCTGCAAAGCGTGGCCACAGCCGCAGCCATCAACCTCGACCGCCTTGGGGCCTGGTTCGCCAAACGCCCGCTCGCACCCACCCGCACCTCGCGCTTTGCCGCGCTCGCAGCCTAACAGTAGAATTCGCCAACGGTATCCGTCCGTTTTCCGGACGGCAGACGCGGCCGGAGAGGATACCCGTTGAGGCCCAATGCCCCGCAGTTACAGCAGTTTAGGTTGCCCAAAACGTTGAGTTTGGCCTCCGCGATCACCATCTCTGTGGCCTGGCAAAGCGGAGTATGACGATGCAGTTGAACCCCCTCGTGGCACGGGGACGGGTGATCGCGGCCGGCCGCATGCTGGCCGGCCTTGACCAGGAGCAGCTGGCAGCCGAGGCCGGCCTTGCCCCGTCCACGGTGTCCAAGATCGAGAACGGCCGGCACGGTGTGCGCGCCACCACG
>CAXUNX010000270.1:0-3672 GCA_964252545.1 uncultured Acetobacteraceae bacterium
TCTCGAAGGCGCGCTGAAGAGCGACGACACCGGCTATATGGCGGCAGCGCTCCGGGCGCTGGGCGTCGGCATCGACGAGCCGGACCCGACCGGCTTTGTGGTGCGCGGCACCGGCGCGCTGCGGCCGCCGGATGCGCCGCTGTTTCTCGGCAACGCCGGCACCGCGATGCGCTTCCTGGTGGCCGCCAGCACGCTGGTGCCCGGCCGGGTGGTGCTGACCGGCGACGCGCACATGCAGAAGCGGCCGATCGCGCCGTTGCTGCAAGCGCTGGGGTCGCTGGGGATCCGGGCCGAGGCCCCGACCGGCTGCCCGCCGGTGGTGGTGGAAGGGCAGGGACGGCTCGCGGGCGGCCGGGTGGTGGTGGATGGCGGTCTGTCCAGCCAGTACGTCTCGGCCCTGCTGATGCTGGCCGCCTGCGGCGAGGCGCCGGTCGAGTTGTCGCTGCAGGGAAGCGGGATCGGCGCGCGCGGCTATGTCGACCTCACGCTCGCGGCGATGCGACGGTTCGGCGCCGAGCCGCTTCCGTCCGGCGGCCAGGCGTGCTGGCGGGTCGCTCCCACCGGCTACCGGGCGGCAGACGTGCGGATCGAGCCGGATGCGTCGGCCGCCACCTATTTCTGGGCGGCGGCGGCGCTGACCGGGGGTGCGATCGATCTCGGCATCGACGGCGCCGGCCTCACCCAGCCGGATGCGCAGGCGGCGCCGCTGATCGCGCGGTTCCCCGAGATGCCGGCGGTGATCGACGGCGCGCAGATGCAGGACGCGGTGCCGACGCTTGCGGTGCTGGCGATGTTCAACCGCACGCCGGTGCGCTTCACCGGCATCCGCAACCTGCGCGTCAAGGAGTGCGACCGGATCAGCGCGCTGAGCACCGAGCTGTCGCGGATCCGTCCGGGGCTCGGGCGGCAAGACGGCGACGACCTGCTGGTGGCCGCCGATCCCGCTCTCGCCGGGCAGCGGCTGGAGACCCGGGTCGAGACCTACGCCGATCACCGCATCGCCATGAGCTTCGCCCTGGCCGGCCTCGCGGTGCACGGCATCAGCATCCTGGATGCGGGCTGCGTCGCCAAGACCTATCCAGGCTACTGGGACGCGCTGCGCGGGCTCGGGGTGTCGCTCAACACCGGCGCCTGAGCCGAACCGCTAGCGGTCGGTCAGCCGCAGCTCGATGCGCCGGTTCTTGGCGAACGCCTCGGGGGTGTTGCCGGGGTCGATCGGCTGATATTCCGAGAAGGCGGTGGCGGCGAGGTGGTTGGCCGGCACGCCCTGGGCGATCAGCAGCTTGACCACGGTGATGGCGCGCCCGGCGGACAGCTCCCAGTTGGTGGCGAAGTGCGAGCCGCCGATCGGCTGGCGGTCGGCGTGGCCGTCCACCCGAAGCACCCAGGAGATGTCGGGCGGGATCTCGGCGGCGATCCCCTTCAGCGTCTGGGCCAGCGTGCGCATCTGCTCCGCGCCGGCCGCCGACAGCTCGGCGCTGCCCGGCGGAAACAGCACCTCGCTTTGGAACACGAAGCGGTCGCCGACGATGCGGATGCCCGGCCGGTTCGCCAGCACCGCGCTCAGCCGGCCGAAGAACTCCGAGCGGTAGCGCTTGAGCTCCTCGACCTTGTCGGCCAGCGCGATGTTCAGCTTGTTGCCGAGGTCGGCGATCTTGGCGTCGCGCTGCTTGACGTCCTGCTGCGAGATGTCGAGGGCCGCGGTGATCGCCGCCAGCTGCTTTTCCAGCTCGGCGAGCTGCTGGTTGAGCAGGGTGACCTGGGCCTGGGCGTCGGCGCTCAGCTTGGATTGCGCCTGCAGCCGGTTGTTCTGCTGCGCCAGCGTCGCGCCGAGCGCCTGAGCCTGCCCGGCGAGCGCCTGCTTCTGCGCGTCGGAGGCGTTGCGCTGCTGGGTGAGGCTCGCCACCGACAGGGTGAGGTCATGGGTCTTGCCGCGTTCCAGCGACAACAGCTCGGTCAGCTGCGCCATCTCCTGCTGCAGCCGGTCGAGCACGTGCTGGCGGCCGTTCAGCGCCACCGACAGGAACGCCTGCGCCAGCACGAACACCAGCAGCACGAAGATGATGACCATGAGCAGGGTGGACAGCGCATCCACATAGCCGGGCCAGGCGTCGAGGCCGTTGCGGCTGCTGCTCAGGCGCCGCCTCATGAGGGGTTGCCGCTGCCGAGTGCGGCCAGGGTTCGGGTCAGCAGGCGCAGGTCGCCGCG
Source organism: uncultured Acetobacteraceae bacterium (assembly GCA_964252545.1). Taxonomy (GTDB): domain Bacteria; phylum Pseudomonadota; class Alphaproteobacteria; order Acetobacterales; family Acetobacteraceae; genus Lichenicoccus. The sequence goes on from CAXUNX010000270.1 coordinate 2,209, forward strand.
CAGGTCGGTGGTGGTCTGGGCGCGGCCCTGCTCGTTCTCGTGCAGCACGCGTCCGAGCAGGCGCTCGATGTTGCGCAGGTGCTCGCGCAGCTCGCTGCCGCCGCCGTCGCCGTGCTGATCCGCCAGCCGGCGCAGCGCGGGCGCCAGCGTCCCCTGGCTTTCGGCCACGCGCTGCATGAGCTGCTGGTTGAGGCGCATCATCTCGGTGAGCTCGGACATCCGGTCCGCCAGCGTGTTCAGCGTCTGGGTATGCAGCGAGCGGCCTTCCTCGCCGCGCGAAAGTACCGATTGCAGCCCTTCGAGGTTTTCCGCGGTTTGTTCCAGCAGCGCCTGCACGTAGGCGGGCACCGGCTGCTCGCCCTCGCCGGTGAAGCCGCCGCCGAAGCGGGTGATGCCGGCCAGCCATTCCTCCAGCTCGTTGAAGAAGCGGTTCTGCGCCTGGCCCGCGGTCAGATCGAGGAAGCCCAGCACCAGCGCGCCGGCCAGGCCGAACATCGAGCCGGAAAACGCGGTGCCCATGCCGTGCAGCGGCCGGGCCAGGCCGCCCTTGAGCTGATCAAACATCTGGGTGACGTCGCCCGAGCCGATCGACAGGTTGCCGATCACCTCCGAGATCGAGCTCACCGTCAGCAGCAGGCCGTAGAAGGTGCCGAGCAGGCCGAGGAAGATCAGCAGCCCGGTCATGTAGCGCGACAGCTCCCGGCTCTCGTCGAGGCGCGAGGACAGGCTGTCCAGCAGCGAGCGCATCGCCGGCGTCGACAGGGTCAGCCGGTCGGCGCGGTTGCGGGCCGCGATAATCGACGCCATCGGCGCCAGCAGCTTCGGCGGCGCCGGAGGGGCGAGGCCGGCGCGGGGATGGCGCAGCGTTTGCAGCCAGCGCACCTCCGGCGCCAGCCGGAGCACCATCACCAGGTTCCAGATGATGCCGAGCGCCAGCACCCCCAGGATCAGCCCGTCCAGCGCCGGATTGTTCTCGAACGCCGCCGCCAGGGTTCGCCAGAGTGCTGCCGCCACCGCGGCCACCACCGCGAGAAAGATCAACATACGCACGACATAGATGGTCGGTCGGGTCATGGTGCGGCTGCCGCCTGTTGCATGCTGTCGGTCTGGGTGAGGTCGACGCGGTCGGGCGGGCTGTCGTCATGCGGCGCGCCGATGGCCCGGACATAGATGCGGGTGGATGCGACGCCGCTGTTGATCAGCACCGCGCGAACCGCGAGCCCGCGGGAGAGCGCGGTTCGGCGCGGCGTCGACGGATCGTCGGCCGGGCCCTTGGCATAGGCGTCGATCTCCGCGCGCGCCGTGGGGTCGGCCTTGAGCCGGGCGGCGAACTCCTGCACCGCGTGCATGGTGGCCGCGTTGAGGGCCGCGCCGTTGGCGCCGAAGCTGATCCGGGGGCCGCCGTTGATGGCGCGCGCCTGGCCGGCGGCGCCCGCCACCACCGGCACCGGCGGCGGCCAGGCG